>JBKJMN010000055.1:0-33633 GCA_046596405.1 Burkholderiales bacterium | reverse complement strand
CCGATCGGCAGATGAATCCACAGGTTGTTGTCGCGCGGGCCTGCTTCGAGCAGCAGCACGGAGTATTTACCGCTCTCGCTCAGGCGGTTGGCGAGCACGCAGCCGGCCGAACCCGCGCCAACGATGATGTAATCGTACGTCGCCGTTTGCATCAATGTCATTCCGGCCAATCTAATGGTATCGGCTGCCAGACCGTCGTGGCCTGCATTTATGGTCGCGGCGAGTATTGCATGGGGTATTGCGAGTGTCTAGCGAGCGTCCCTTGCCCGCGCGTCCGTGCAGGCATCGCGGTTAGAATGTCGGCATAGCGCAAAACTTCGTAACGCTGCGCGCCTCGCGATCCGGCGGCCCGCAATTAAATTGGATCACGGATGTCCGCAATTGAATCGCTGCCGTTAGCCGTGATCTTGTGGCTGACGCTCGCCATAGTGCTGGCCGGATTCATCCAGGGCGCGCTGGGTTTCGGCTTTCCGTTCATCGCCACGCCGGTGGTGGCGATGGTGGTCGACATGCGCACTGCCGTCATCATCGTGCTGCTGCCAACGCTCGCCACCGTGACCATCACGCTCGTGACCAGCGGCCCGCTCGGAGCGACGCTCAAGCGCTTCTGGTGGATGCCGGTGTATGCGACGGCGGGCGCGCTTGCGGGCACCTGGATTTTCGTGGCGGCGCCGGACGCGCCGTACCAGTTGCTGCTCGCGCTGATCATCGTCGTGTATCTGAACCTCGATCGGATTTCGCGCGGCGAGTGGCCGCTCGTCAGGCGGCATGAAAAGGCGTTCGCGCCGCTCGCCGGCGTCGCTGCGGGCTTGTTCGAGGGCACCGCCAACGTAGCCGCGCCGCCGCTCATCATTTACTACCTCGCACTCGGGCTGGGCCCCGCGATGATGGTGCAGGCGATGCAGATCTGTTTCCTGGTCGGCAAGACGTCGCAGTTCGCGGTGCTGACGCTGCACGGCGGGGTGTCGTCTGCGCAATGGCTCGCGACGCTGCCTTTTTGTGCCGTCGCGGTGGCGGCCGGTGTGGCCGGCGCCCGCGTGCGCGACCGTATCGACGCCACGATGTTTCGCCACTGGGTCAAGCGCGCGCTCGCGCTGATCGCCTTCGCGCTGCTGGCGCAATATATTTATCAATACTGGCGCACGTAAATGCCACCGGCCGCAATAAATAACGCACTGAATAAAAAAGGGAGCCGCAGCTCCCTTTTCCGTTTTTACGCCGACGCTTATTTCTGCAGCACTTTCTTCAGTTCGCCGCTTTCATACATTTCGCGCAGGATGTCCGAACCGCCGACGAATTCGCCGTTCACGTAAAGCTGCGGGATGGTCGGCCAGTTCGCGTATTCCTTGATGCCCTGGCGGATATCCGGATTTTCGAGCACGTTGACTGAATAGAACTCGTTGACGCCGCACGCGCGCAGGATGCCCACCACGTTGGCGGAGAAGCCGCACTGCGGGAAATCGGGCGAACCTTTCATGTACAGCACAACCGGGTTCTTGGTCACTTGTTCCTGAATAACTTCTTGCACGCTCATTTACTGACTCCTGAATACTTGAGTGATTTGATACGGTATTTTACTAGGGAATGTGCGCGTGCGTCAAGGCGAGCGCCGTCGGCCGCCGCTGATCCGCTCAATAGCGGCCAGATCGGCGCACGAAAACACGTCGTCGAATTCCGCTGCGTCGAGCAGTTCACGGCAGCGTGCGGCCTGATCGTAACCATGCTCGAATGCGAGCCAGCCATCGCAGTTCAAATAGCGCGGCGCGGCCGCTACAATTTTGCGTATGCAATCCAGGCCCCCGGCGCCCGCCGCCAGCGCAAAAGTCGGCTCAAAGCGTAAATCGCCGCGCTGTAAATGCGGATCATCAGCTGCAATATACGGCGGATTGGCGACAATCAGATCGAAGCGCTGGTCGCCGAGCGCCGCAAACCAGTCGCTGTGCCGCAACTCGACATTCGCGGTGCAGTGGCGAGCGGCGTTTTCCCGCGCGACCGCCAGCGCCGCGTCACTGCGGTCAACGGCGATAACGTGCGCGCGCGGGCGCTGCGTGGCGATCGCGATCGCTACACAGCCGCTGCCGGTGCCCAGATCGAGCACGCTGCACGCGCGTTCGGCATCGATGCGCGCGAGTGCAAACTCAACCAGCAACTCGGTTTCCGGGCGCGGAATCAGGACTGCCGGCGTTACCTTGAACTCCAGACTGAAAAACTCGCGCGCGCCGACAATGTAGGCCACCGGCTCTCCGGCAGCCCGTCGCGCCACCAACGCCGCGTACGTAGCGCGTTGTTCGGCGCTCAGCGGGTCATTCGCGTGCGCGATGAGATAGGCGTCGTCAACACCGCAGGCGTGACGCAGCAGCGCGCGCGCATCAACGGGATCGATCGACACGCGTGCCTGCGCTTGCGTCATTGTCGAGCGCATTTCGTCCACGCCCGGCACGGGATCATGCAGTCTGCGTTTCCTCACCCAGAGCAGCGAGCTGCTCGGCCTGGTGCTCCGAACTCAGCGCGCCCGTCAACTCGTCAAGATCGCCGTCCATCACGGAAGCGATCTTGTAGAGCGTGAGATTGATGCGGTGATCGGTCACGCGGCCCTGCGGAAAGTTGTAGGTGCGGATGCGCTCGGAGCGGTCGCCGCTGCCGATCAGCGATTTGCGTGTCGCCGCAGTTTTCTGATTCTGTTCGCGCACCTGCTGATCTTTGATGCGCGCGGCGAGTACGGCCAGGGCGCGGGCCTTGTTCTTGTGCTGCGAGCGGTCATCCTGGCATTCGACCACGATGCCGGTCGGCAGGTGCGTAATGCGAATCGCGGAATCGGTCTTGTTGATATGCTGGCCGCCCGCGCCCGATGCGCGAAACGTGTCGATGCGCATCTCGGCAGGATTCAACACGACATCCGCTACCGCATCGACTTCCGGCAGCACCGCCACCGTGCACGCGGACGTATGAATCCGTCCCTGCGTCTCGGTCGTCGGCACGCGCTGCACGCGATGGCCGCCGGATTCGAACTTGAGCTTGGAATACGCTCCCTGTCCGGCAATGCGCGCGATGACTTCCTTGTAGCCGCCGAGTTCGCTCTGGCTTTGCGACATGATCTCGACCTGCCATTTTTTGCGCTCGGCGTAGCGCGCATACATGCGAAAGAGGTCCGCCGAGAACAACGCCGACTCGTCACCGCCGGTGCCGGCGCGGATTTCGAGAAAAATATTGCGCTCGTCGTTGGGATCTTTGGGCAGCAGTTCTTTTTGCAGGTCGGCTTCGAACTTCTCGAGCCGCGCGCGCGCCTCCTTGATTTCGGTTTCGGCGAACTCGCGCATGGCCGGGTCGGCGGCCATTTCCTCGGCGGCGCGCATGTCGTCCTCGCTGCGGCGATACAACTGATAGAGCGCGACGACCGGGGTGATTTCCGCGTGCTCGCGCGTGAGCTTGCGGTAGCTGTCCATGCTGTCGGTCGCATGCTCGGAGCTCAGCAGACCGTTCAATTCTTCAAGCCGCAGCGTCAACTGCTGCAGCTTGGCTGCGATGCTTGCCTTCATTCGGATTGTTTCAACTGATAGAGCCGCCTCAGCATGTTGAGTAGTTGCTCGCGGTCGTCGTCGTTCGCGTGGTTGAGCGCGTGCGTGGGCGCGTGCAGGAATTTGTTGGTCAGCGAATGGGAAAGCTGCTCGAGCACCTGCTGCGCATCGTCGCCGCGCGCGAGGCTGCGCACGGCGCGTTCGAGCTCATGGCGGCGCGCGCGCTCGGCGTCGTCGCGCAACGCGCGTATCGTCGGCACCAGTTCCCGGTTGTCGAGCCATTGCATGAAATCGCCGACCTGGGTTTCGATAATAGCCTCGGCCTGCGCCACCGCCGACTCGCGCACGTCGAGCCCCTCGCGCGCCATGCGGCCCAGATCATCCACCGTGCACAGGAATACGTCATCGAGCGCGCCCACTTCAGTCTCGACGTCGCGCGGCACCGCGAGATCGATGATCAGCAGCGGTCGGTGCTTGCGCGTGCGCAACGCGGATTCGATGAGCCCTTTGCCGATGATGGGCAGCATGCTCGCGGTGCACGAGACGATGATGTCGTGCACGGCAAGTTGCGACGGCAGATCGTTGAGGCTGATCGCGCGGCCGCGAAAGCGTTCGGCGAGATGCTGCGCGCGCTCGACCGTGCGGTTGGCGAATGTCATGTGGCGCGGGTGGCGCGCGCCGAAATGCGTCGCGGTCAGCTCTATCATCTCGCCCGCGCCGACGAAAAGCGCGCTTTGCTCGGCGATGCTCGGATAAATTCGCTCGGCGAAACGTACGGCGGCGGAGGCCATCGACACGGTGCTGGCGCCGATGTCGGTTTCCGAGCGCACGGCTTTCGCGACCGAGAACGTGCGCTGGAAAAGTTTATTCAGCAGCAGGCCCAGCGTTCCCGCCTGTTCCGCGGTGCGCACCGCGTCCTTGAACTGGCCGAGAATCTGCGGCTCGCCCAACACCATCGAATCGAGCCCGCTCGCGACGCGAAACGCGTGTTTGACCGCGCGCTCCTGCGGCAGTTGATAAACGTACGGCTCGAGGTGCTGGGCTTTCAACTGATGATAGTCGGCGAGCCAGTGCAAAGCCTGCCGCGGTTCGGTCGTGTCGCAATACACTTCGGTGCGGTTGCACGTCGAAATGATCGCGGCTTCCTTGACCGGGTTGCGGTCGACCAGATCGCGCAGCGCCTGCACCAGATTTTCGGCGTGAAAAACCACCTGTTCGCGCAACGCAAGCGGCGCGGTCTGGTGGTTGATGCCGAAAGCGAAGAGCTGCATGAGAGGCAAGCTGCTGAAATGAAGGGGCTTATTATATCCCGCGGTCAATGGAACCGCGTATTGCGTGATCAGCGGATGGTCGATGCCTGCGGGCTTGGCCCGTGCGCGCTCAGGCAGTATGGGGGTTGAGCAGCGGCTCGCCGCGCGACCATTTCTCGAGATTGAGCAGAAACATCTCTGCGGCGCGGCGCTCGTTGCCCGCAGACACTGCGGCGTTGTGCGGGGTGAGTATCACGTTCGGCAAATCCCACAGCGGCGACGCCGTGGGCAACGGCTCTATTTCGAATACATCGAGGTAAGCGCAGTTAAGCTGACCGCTCTTGAGCGCTTCGATCAGCGCGGGCTCATCGCACACGCGCCCGCGCGCGACGTTGATCAGCGCCGCGCCGTGCGGCAATCCGGCGAGCGTCTGCGCGTTGATGATGTGATGCGTCTCTTTGGTGTACGGGCACGCGAGCACCAGCCACTGGCAGCGCGGCAGCACGTCCGGCAGCGCGGACAATGGATGGACTTCGTCGAGCGGATCGCCGTCACGCTTCGCCGAGCGCCGGATGCCGATCACGTGCATGCCGAGCGCCTGGCAGAAGCGCGCGACCGGCATGCCGATGTTGCCCAGACCGACGATGGCGACCGTCTGGCCGCGCAAATCGGCAGGCGCCTCGACGCCACGCAACGGTTCCCACGCGTGGCGCTGTTGCGCCGCCAGCCAATGCGGAAACTTGCGCGCGAGCATCAGCAGTCCGGCAATCGCGGTGTGGGCGACCGGTTCCGCATTGGTGCCGGCCGAGGTCGTGAGACGAACGCCGCGCGCGAGCAGCGGCGCGACGAAGACATGCTGCTCGATCGCCGTGCTGTGAAAATGCGCCCACTCGAGGTTCTTCGCCGCGATCAGCGCTTCACCAAAGCTTTTGAAGTGATCGGAAAACCGCACGTCGCGTGATTGCATCGTCAGTTCGATGCGCGCGCAATCGGCTTCAGCGAGACGCGCCTGCGGGTCGTCAGGCAAATGCAGGATGTCGAGCTTAAGTTTCAGGCGCTGCGCGGACTCGGCGAGCTCGCCGCCGTACTTCGCGACAAACGCCTTGGACAGCAATATTCCGGTCATGGGAAGGTGAATGAGTGAATGAGTGAAAGGGTGAATGAGTGAATGAGTGAAAGGGTGAAGGAGTGAAGGAGTGAAGGAGTGAAGGAGTGAAGGAGTAAAAGGTCGTGCTTTAACTATTCACCCTTTCACCCTTTCACCCTTTCACTTGTTCACTTCTTATCACTTGTTCACTTCACATCATTTTTTCTTGCCTGCCGCGAACAGGCTGTCGAGCTTCTGCTCGTATACGTGGTAGCCGAGGTAATCGTAAAGATCGTTACGCGTCTGCATCGTGTCGACGACGTTCTTCTGCGTGCCTTCTTTGCGCAGCGCCTGGAATACTTTCAAAGCGGCCGCGTTCATCGCCCGGAACGCCGACAACGGATACAGCGCCATCGCGACATTCGCGCTTTTGAGTTCCTCGGTGGTAAAGAGCGGTGTGGCGCCGAATTCCGTGATGTTGGCGAGGATAGGCACTTTCACTGCCTCGGCGAATTTCTTGTACATCGACAGCTCGGTGATCGCTTCCGGAAAAATCATGTCGGCACCCGCTTCGACGCAGGCGCAGGCGCGGTCGATCGCCGCCTGCAGACCTTCAACCGCCAGCGCGTCGGTGCGCGCGATGACCACGAATTCGCGATCGGTCCTGGCATCGGCCGACGCCTTGATCCGGTCGACCATCTCCTGCTGGGTCACGAGTTCCTTGTTGGGCCGATGCCCGCAGCGCTTCGCACCGACCTGGTCTTCAATATGCATAGCGCCGGCGCCCGCCTTGATCAGCGATTTGACGGTGCGGGCGACGTTGAACGCGCTCGAGCCGAAACCGGTATCGACATCGACGAGCAGCGGCAGCGTGCAAACGTCGGTAATGCGGCGCACGTCGGTCAGCACGTCGTCGAGATTGCTGATACCGAGATCGGGCAGACCGAGCGAGCCGGCGGCGACTCCGCCGCCCGACAGATAAATCGCCTTGAATCCCACGCGCTCGGCCATGCGCGCGTGGTAGGCGTTGATGGTGCCGGCAATCTGCAGCGGTTTTTCGGCGGCGACAGCAGCGCGAAAGCGCGCGCCCGCGGACGCGAGCGACGGTGCGCCGGAAGAAAGATCGGTCATAACGGAACTCCTCGGTCGGGATGGGAGAATGCGCGCCGCACATCAATGCGGCGTATGCGGGCACGCAGTGGCGTGCGCTATTTTAACGCACGCGGCGATTGGGCGGGCAGCGCGGATTGCACCCCCCGATGATTGCTGTTATGTTTTCGCCCTCCCCGTTCGCTCGCCGCTTTGCGCAAATCACAACACACAAGATACCCAGAGGACAGTCAGTGCAATCCATTTTGCGTTTGATTTGCATCGCGCTGCCGGTGGCGGTGCCAAGCGCGACGGCTATGGCGCAGCCCGCCTATCCGTCCAAGGCGGTGCGCTTTCTGGTCGGCGCGCCGGCAGGCGGCAGCAATGATATTTTCGCGCGCGCAATCAGTCAGCGTCTTGCCGAAGGGCTCGGCCAAACCGTGATCGTCGATAACCGTCCCGGCGCCTCGCAAATGATCGCCGCCGATCTCACGGCCAAAGCGCCGCCGGACGGCCACACGCTTTACATTACGTCCACCACCTACACGACTGGTGCTGCCTTGATGGCGAAGCTGCCGTTCGATCCGGTCAACGATTTGACCGGGGTCACGATGATCGCGCGCGGGCCGATGGTGCTCGTCGTGCATCCGTCGGTGCCGGCAAAGAACGTCAAGGAACTGATCGCGGTCGCGCGTGCGCGCCCAGGGCAACTGAACTACACGTCGTCGGGCATCGGCGGCATCAATCATTTCGGCATGGAAGTGCTGAAATCGATGGCGAAGATCGACATCGTGCACGTGCCGCACAAAGGCATGGGGCCCGCGATCACCGACCTGATGGCCGGACAAATGCAAGTGCTGCTGGTGAGCCTGACAGCGGTCGAAACGCAAATGCAATCCGGACGCCTGCGCGCGATCGGCGTCAGCAGCCCTCAGCGTTCTTCGTTTCTGCCGAACCTGCCGGCGATCGCCGAAACGCTGCCCGGCTACGACAACGATTTGTGGTGGGGCGTGTTCGTCGCGGCCAAAACGCCCAAGCCCATCATCGACCGCCTCAATGCCGAAATCCACAAGACAATGACGACCGACGATATGAAGAAGCGCTTCGCCGATTTCGGCGCCGTCGCCGCGCCCACGACGCCCGACGGCTTCAACACGATTGTGAAAAGCGAGATCGCCAAGTGGAGCAAGGTCATCAAGGCCGCGAACATTAAGCCCGAATGAAAAGCGCACTGCGAAAGAAATTGTTTCAACCCGGCGCCAAAGGCGCGCTCGACGGCGTGCGCATCCTCGACATGTCGCGTCTGGTCGCCGGCAACACGTTGACGCAGGTGCTCGGCGATTTCGGCGCGGAAGTCATCAAGATCGAGCCGCCGGCCGGCGACACGCTGCGCGCATGGCAGACCGACGGCGTCGCTACGAACTGGAAAATCTACGCGCGCAACAAGAAAAGCCTGGGCCTCGAACTGCGCAAGCCCGAAGCGCGCGAACTCTTGTTGAGCATGGTGCCGAAGGCGGCGGTATTCGTGGAAAGCTTCCGTCCCGGCACGCTCGAAGCAATGGGCCTCGGCCCGGACGTGCTGCTCGCAAAAAATCCGAAGCTCGTGATCGTGCGCATCTCCGGCTGGGGCCAGACCGGGCCATACAAGCGCCGGCCGGGATTCGGCACGCTGGTCGAGGGCATGTCGGGATTCGCGGCAATCAACGGCTTTGCCGATCGCGAACCGGTGCTGCCGCCTATGTACATGGCCGATTCGTACGCGGGACTCTACGGCGCGACGGGCGTGATGGTGGCGCTGCGCGAAGTCGAAATAAACGGGGGGAAAGGCCAGGTGATCGATCTGCCGCTGCTCGATCCGGTGTTCGCGGTACTCGGTCCGCAGGCTGCCAACTACCGGTTGACCGGGCAACTGAAGCCGCGCACCGGCAGCCGCTCGACCAACTCGTGTCCGCGCAATGTCTATTTGTGCAAGGACGGTAAATACGTGGGGCTGTCGGCGTCGATTCAAAAAATGGCGGAGCGGCTCTTTCGCTCGATCGGCCGCGCCGACTTGATCGACAACCCGCGCTACAAAATTAACGCCGAGCGCGTAAAGCACGCCGAGGAACTCGACGCGATCATCGGCGCGTTCGTCGCCCAACGCACCCAAGCGGAGAACGTGGCGTTCTTCGAGCAAGCCGAAGTCACCATAGGGCCGATCTACGACGTCTCGCAAATCGTCGAAGACCCGCACGTGATCGAGCGCGAACTCATCGCCGACTATCCCGATCCGGACATGGAGCAATTCCCGATGCATCACGTGGTGCCCAGGATGTCCGGCACGCCCGGCGCGATCCGCACGCCGGCGCCGCGAATCGGCGAGCACAACCGCGCGCTGCTCGCCGAACTCGGTATCGACGACGCGGCTTATGCGAATCTCGTCAGCGCAGGCGTCGTCTGCGAAGGCAAATCAACGACCAAGGAAGTCGAATGACAACTCCCCGCGAACTACCCGTCTGGCGCTCGCTCATGTACGTGCCGGTCAACGTCGACAAGTACGTCGACAAGGCGCACACGCGCGGCGCCGATGTGATCCAGCTCGACGTCGAGGATAGCGTGCCGCCCGCCGAAAAAGCCAAGGCGCGCACGCTCGTGGAAGCGGCCGCGAAAAAAGTGCGGCGCGGCGGGGCTGACGTCGTCGTGCGCATCAACCGTCCGTTGTCGCTCGCAGTGCGTGATCTCGAGCATTCGATTTGTCCGGATGTCGATGCAATCGCGTGCACTAAAGTCGACAGTGCTTCACACGTGAGATTGCTCGACGAACTCGTGACCGAGCTCGAGGAAAAGCGCGGGATGCCGGCGGGCCACACGAAATTCATCGCGATGGTGGAGACGGCGGACGCTTTTTTTCGTATCCACGAAATCGTGCGCGCGAGCCCGCGCATCGTCGCCACCTGCATCGGCGGCGAAGACTTCGCGCTCGACAACAACATGCAGCCGACGGGGGAAGCGCTGTTCTATCCGAAACAGCATATGATTTTCGCCGCTAACTCCGCCGGCATCATGCCGATCGGCTTCGTCGACAGCGTCGCGGGCTTCGGCGACTGGGACAAGTTCCGCAAGATGGTGCGCCGCTCGCGCGACTTCGGCTTCATGGGCGCGGGCTGCATCCATCCGGGCCAGGTCACCATCGTCAACGAGGAATACACGCCGACCCACGACGAAGTCGAATTTGCGCGCAAGATCATCAAGCTCGACCAGGAGGCCGCCGCGTCAGGTCGCGGCTCGTGGTCGCTCGACGGCAAGATGATCGACATCCCCATCATCGTCCGCGCGCAGAAGCTGATCAAGCGCTATGAAGCCATTAAGGCGCGCGAAGCCAAAACGCTTGCCGCTACAAAAAGCTAGAACCTTTGGCCACAGAGATCACAGAGGACACAGAGAAATTCAAGAAAGGTCGAAAGAAAGATCAATGATGGATTTTTGTTTTGGTTTTCCCTCTGTGTCCTCTGTACCCCTCAAGGGGGTATTAAAAAGAATGGCAAATGCTTTAAGCATGAAATGAAAGGCTGAATCATGGACATCGAGCAGAAGCTCGCCTCACTCAATATCGTGCTGCCCGCGGCGCCGACGCCCGCCGCGAATTATCTGCCGTGGACGATCACCGGCAATCAATTATGGATCGCGGGCCAGGCCCCGATCCGAGACGGCAAATACGATCATCTCGGCCGCGTCGGCAAGGAAGTCACCCCGCAACAGGCGCATGCTGCCGCACGGCTGAGCGGCATCAACGTGCTCGCTCAAGTGAAAGCAGCCTGTCACGGCGACTGGTCGCGCCTGGTAAAAGCAGTGCGTATTTGCGGCTATATCAGTGCCGCGCCTGATTTCTACGAATTCCCGAAAGTGCTCGATGGCTGCTCGGACCTGATGTTCGAAGTGCTCGGCGACGCGGGCAAGCATGTGCGCACGGTAATGGGCGTGAGCGGGCTGCGCTTCAACGTGCCCATTGTCGTCGATGCGGTGTTCGAGATTCGCGCGTAATCACATAACCAGGAGATCGCGATGTCGAATGCCGTGCTCCGCATCGTTCCCGCCGTTGTCGTCGTGCTGTCAAGTCTGGTGGCGCCGCCTGCCCTCGGCGCCGACTATCCCGTGAAAGCGATTCGCTTCATCGTCCCTTTTCCTCCCGGCGGCGGGACCGATATAGGCACCCGCATCATCGCCATGAAAATGGCCGAGCGCTTGGGCCAGCAGGTCATCGTTGACAACCGCGGCGGCGCCGCCGGCATTATCGGCACTGAAGTCGCCGCGAAGGCCGCGCCCGACGGCTACACCATCATGATGGGCAACATCGGCACGCATGCGATCAACATCAGTCTTTACGCCAAGCTGCCGTACGACCCGGTGCGCGATTTTATCCCCGTCACGCAGGCGGCGGGATTGCCACTGTTCGTGCTCACGCACCCGTCGCTGCCGGTGAAGAACGTGAAGGAACTGATCGCACTCGCTAAAACACAGCCAGGCAAGCTCAACTATTCGTCGTCGGGTGCCGGCGGGTCGATGCACGTCGCCGCCGAATTGTTCCAGAGCATGGCGCAGGTCAAGCTGGTACATGTCCCCTACAAAGGGGGCGGTCCGGCAATCGTCGATTTGCTCGCGGGGCAGGTGCCGCTCTCATTCGCCACCGTACTGGAGACTTCGCAACATGTGAAGGCCGGCCGCCTGCGCGCCCTGGCCGTGACCTCGGCGAAACGCTCGGTCGCGTCCCCGGACATTCCCACCGTTGCCGAGGCTGCGTTGCCCGGCTACGAGTCGATCTCGTGGCTGGGCGTGTTTGCGCCCGCGGGCACGCCGCGCGATGTGATTACCGTGCTCAATACGGAAATCGTGAAGATTCTGCAGATGCCCGACGTCAAGCAGCGTCTGCTCGAGCAAGGCGGCGAACCGATCGGCAATACTCAGGAGCAATTCGCGGCGGTGCTGAAATCCGATATCGCCAAATACGCGAAAATCATGCGCGAATCCGGCACCAAGGTTGAATAGACCAGCCTCGACGCGTGCGGGAGAAATAATTTGCTATGCCCAGCGGGCGGAGGAATGAGATGACACAGGCATCGCAAACCGTTCGCAACCAGAACGAGGCACCGGGCACGCAGCCTACCGGTATCCTGAAGGATATTCGCGTTCTGGATCTGTCACGCGTCCTTGCAGGCCCATTGTGCGGCCAGTTGCTGGCAGACCTCGGTGCCGACGTCATCAAAGTCGAACGCCCGCAACGGGGCGACGACAGCCGCGCGTGGGGCCCGCCCTATCTTGCCGATAGTGCCGGCAAGCCCACCCAGGAATCGGCGTTTTACTGCGCGTGCAACCGCGGCAAGCGCTCGATCACGATCGATCTCGCCAAGCCGGAGGGACGTGACCTGGTAAAAAAGCTCGCGGGGTCCTGCGACGTCCTGCTTGAAAACTACAAGGTCGGCACGCTCGACCGGTATGGGCTCGGTTATGACGAGCTTGCCAGGCACAATCCCAAACTTATCTATTGCTCCATTACCGGATTCGGCCAAACCGGCCCTTACCGCGCGCGGCCGGGCTACGACACGATCATCCAGGCGATGGGCGGCCTCATGAGCATCACCGGCATGCAGGACGGCGCGCCGGGGGCCGGCCCGGTCCGCGTGGGCATCGCGTTGACGGATTTCATGACAGGTCTGTACGCAACCATCGCGGTGCAATCCGCGCTGTTGCGTCGCGCGCAGACGGGCAAAGGGCAGTACATCGATCTCTCGCTGCTGGATGTACAAGTCTCGGCGTTGTCTGCCGTGGCCATGAATTACCTGGTGTCCGGAGAAGTTCCGGTGCGGCGCGGAAACCGTTTGCCGACGGTGTATCCAAGCGATGCTTTTCGTTGCGAAGACGGCTACCTGATGGTGATCATCGGCAACGACCAGCAATTCAGGCGCTTCTGTGAAGCCGCCGGACTGGACGGGCTCGACGCGGATGCGCGCTTCAGGACGAATGAAGACCGCGTCCGCAACGCCGACGTACTTGCGCTGAAGATTTCAGCTGCGCTGGCCAAGCGGCGTGTCGCCGACTGGCTGTTATTGTTCGAAAAAGCGCACGTGGCCAGCGGGCCGATCAACGATATCGCACAAGTGTTCGGGGATCCGCAGGTGCTTGCGCGGGAAATGCTGGTGGAGCTCGATCATCCCCTCGCCGGCAAGATGCCGAGCATCGCCAATCCAATCAAATTTTCGGAAAGCGTGATCCGCTATGAACGCGCGCCGCCCACGCTCGGCCAGCATACGCGCGAAGTGATCGAGGAAGTGCTGGGACTCACCGAATCCGAATTCGACGCACTGAAAGCAAGCGGCGCGCTCGGCTGAATGAAAAAAACAGAAAGGGAATGTGATGGCTGAAAAAACGAATATCGTGAAAGTTCGCCTGGAGGATCGTCCGGCCGGGCAGGTGGCCTACGTAACCGTCGACAACGTCGCGCACCGCAACCGGCTCGGCAAGAGCGGCAAGGACGACTTGGTGGCGGCATTTTCGAAGCTGGCCGCGAACGAAAATCTGCGCGTGGCCGTGCTGACGGGCGGCGGCGACAAATCGTTTATCGCGGGCTCCGACATCTCGGAGATGCGGGATCAGGATGTTGCCGGCCAACGCGAGGTCGGCACCAAGACGCACTTCGCGTGCGATGCGATCCGGCAATTGCCGGTTCCGGTGCTGGCCCGGATCAACGGCTACTGTCTGGGTTCCGGCATGGAGCTGGCCGCGGCGTGCGACATGCGCGCCGCCGCCGATCACGCGAAGTTCGGCATGCCCGAAGTGAAGTTTGGTCTGCCCTCGGGGATGGAAGCGTGTCTGCTGCCGCTATTGCTCGGTTGGGGCAAGACCAATGAAATCGTGCTGACCGGAGAAATGATGGACGCCCAGGAAGCCTACCGCTGCGGCTTCCTCGAGCGTCTGGTGCCGGCCGCCGGGCTGGATGCGGCAATCGAGAGCTGGGTCGCTGCTATTTGCGCAGCGGGACCGCGCGCTGTCCGTCTGCAGAAATCGCTCGTGCGTGATTGGGAGCGCATGTCCATCCGGGACGCCATTCACCAGGGCATCCGCGTGTGTGCCGAGTCCCGCACCACCGATGAGCCGGTGCGTCTTATGCAGGCGTTCATCGATCGCAAGAAAAATAAATGAGGCGTGGCCGGAGCGGCCGGCGTTTGCCCGGGACAAGTTGACTCGACAGGAGCCACTGATGAACACGCTACGCAAGCTCGCCCTCTTTGGCTGTCCCGGCTTACTGATTCCGCTGGTCGGTGCATTGCATCCGGGAGCGGTGAACGCGCAGACGTATCCCGCCAAACCGATCCGCTTTGTCGTGCCCGCACCGCCGGGCGGGGGCACCGACACGGTGGCGCGTATCGTGGGACAAAAGCTGAGTTCCGCGGTTGGACAACCGGTGATCATTGACAATCGCGCGGGCGCCAGCGGCAATATCGCCGCGCAACTGGTGGCCAAGGCCACGCCGGACGGATATACGCTCTTCGTGCCTTTTGCGAGTCATGTCACGAACCCGAGCCTCTTCAAGGATGTGGGTTACGACCCGATCAAGGACTTCGCGCCGATCACGCGCTTGACCGGACTTCCTTATCTGCTGATCGTTCATCCGGCGCTGCCCGCGAAGAATGTGAAAGAGCTGATAGCGCTGGCCAAATCAACCAAGGGCGGTCTGACTTACGCCTCCGCAGGTGCCGGTCTGACGGGGCATCTGGCGATGGAGTTACTCAAGGACATGGGTAATTTCGAGGCTGTTCACGTCGCGTACAAAGGCGGGGCGGTAGCCGCGATTGATGTCGCGGGCGGCCGCGTCTGCTGTTTTTTCGCGAGCGCGCCCTCTGCTCTGCCGCAAGTTGAAAGCGGCAAGGTACGCGTCATAGCGGTCTCAACCAAAGAGCGATCACCGCTCGTGCCGGACGTGCCCACTGTCGCCGAACAGGGATTCCCGAAATTCGACGTGGTGAGCTGGTACGGCTTGCTGGGGCCGGCCGGAACACCAAAGAACATGGTTGCGCTTTTGTACAAGGAAGTGGTCGCGCTTCTGCGCACGGAAGAAATCAGGAAGCAACTGGCAGCGGTCGGCGCCACCCCGGCGCCCTCTGCCAGCCCGGACGAGTTCCGCGTCTATCTGCAGACCGAACTTGAAACGTGGCGCAGGGTGATCAAGCAAGCGGGCATCACCGCCCAGTAAGCCGTGCGTGAATGATTCATTTTGCCGCAGGCGGCTCCAGTCCCTTCGCACTCATGGCCTGAATCACAGCCGGCTCACTCAGAAACTTCAGCAGGGCGCGTGCCGCTGCGGGTGCTTTGCCAATTGTTCAGGCATTCACTGCCTGCGCACCCGCGATCAGGCCTTCTTCCTTCACCGCGCGCAGCGACTTGCGCCAGGCATCGAGCGTGAAATCGACGTCCGCCTGGGTGTGCGCCGCGGAAACGATGCCGCCGCGCCAGCCTTTGAGATCGACGCCGTTGTTGAGCATCGCGATGCGCAGCTTGCCGAGCATGGCCTCGTTGCGGCCTTTCATCGAATCCAAGGTCAACGTGCTCGCATCGAACGCAGTCGGCTTGATTGCCTGGCCCTGCGGGTTCGAATAGATGTTGAAAAACGAATGCACGCCGTAGACCGCCCACGGCACGCCTTCCTGTTCCAGCACTTCGTTCATGCCCTTGCGCAGGGTGGCCGCCGTCGCGGACGCCCTGTCGCAGGCATCGCCGTCTCGAATGATGTTAAGCGTCGCGATACCCGCGGCGGCGCTAATCGGGTGCGCATTGTGCGTGCCGTGATGATTGACATGCTCGCGTCCGGCCTTGTGGGTCGCTTCGTGATCGAGCCAGTCGAGTATGTCCTTGGGCCCGCCGATGGCGCCGCCCGGCATGCCGCCAGCCAATATTTTCGCCATCGTCGTCAGGTCGGGCGTTACCCCGTAAAACGCCTGCGCGCCGCCGGGCGCCACGCGAAAGCCCGTCACGACTTCGTCAAATATCAGCAGCACACCGTGCTTTTTCGTGATTTCGCGCAGCGCGCCCAGCACTTCCGGCGGCGTCGGAATCATGCCGGAACTGCTGCCGACCGGTTCCAGCATTACGGCCGCGACGTCTTTGCTACTGGTGATCGCTTTTTCGACGGCGGCAATATCATTCGGCGTGACCAGCGTCGTGTTGCCGGCGACCTCGCTCAACACGCCGGCGTTGGCGGAACCGTCGAAGTGATCGTGCACGCCGCCCGCCACCTGGTCATGCCAGCCGTGGAAATGGGTGAGGAAACGCACGACGCGGCGCTTGCCTGTCGCCGCACGCGCCAGTCGCATCGCGAGCTGGGTGGCTTCCGTTCCCGACGAAGTGAAGCGCACGCTCTCGACCGACGGCACCATTTGCTGGATCAGGCCCGCCCATTCGACTTCCAGTTCGTGCGCCGCGGCGAGATGCATGCCTTTGCCGAGCTGCTTCTGGATCGCCGCCAGCACCTCGGGATGCTGGTGACCAAGCAGCAGCGAACCGTGGCCGCCGTAATAGTCGACGTATTCGTTGCCGTCAACATCCCATTTGTGCGAGCCCAACGCGTGGTCACCGTAAATTCCGTACGGCGACATGCGCCGCGAATCGTGGACGATGCCGCCGGGCAGCACAGCGCGCGCTTTACGATTGAGTTCCGCCGCGCGCGGCGTGCGCGCGCGGTAGGTCGCGAGGATTTTCGATTCTTTCGCAGTACCGTCGGCCATGGTCATACCTTTTGAATTGGTCCGGGAATTATAACTTTCCGGACGGCGATTACTCCGCCCTGATGCCCGCCTCTTTTACCAGCTTGCGCCCAGCAGCCGCGCGATGATAAAAGTTTTGTCCGCCTCACTCTTCACCCTTGACGTCTGCCTCAATTGACACACTGTTTTGCGTCGGTCAGTATACGGCGCGAAACGTGCAGCCCGCAAAAACGCGCAAGCAGCGCGCGCCCCGAGGAGTTCATTATGACCACCGCCGGATTCCGCGGCGAGCCGCGCCGCATGTTGCCCGGTGCGATTTTGCTGGTGCTGGCGGCCCTCATTGCGCTGCCGGCGTTCGCGCAGAAATTTCCGTCGCGACCGGTGCGCATCATCGTGCCGTACCCGCCAGGCGGTGCGAACGACACCATTGCGCGCATCCTCGCGCCCGGCATGACGGAGCTCCTCGGCCAGACACTGGTCATCGACAACCGCGGCGGCGGCAACACTATTATCGGCTCGGAACTGGCGGCGAAGTCGGCGCCCGACGGCCACACCCTGCTGATGGTTGCGGCAGGCCACGCGATCAATCCGAGCCTGTATCCGAAGCTGCCATACAACACCGCACGCGATTTCGCGCCCGTCGCGCTGATCGGCGACGGCGCTTACGTACTGGTCGCGAATCCGACGCTCGGTGTGACAACGGTGTCCGAACTGATCACGCTGGCGCGCGCCAAACCCGGGGGGATCACTTACGCATCTTCGAGCATCGGCAACTTCACTCATCTCGCCGCCGAGCTCTTCTCGGCTATGGCCGGCGCGAAGATGCTGCACGTGCCGTACAAAGGCGGTGGTCCCGCGATGCTCGATCTGCTGGGTGGCAGGGTCGGGATTTTTTTCTCGACGGTCGCGGTCGCGCGTCCGCACATTCAAAGCGGCCGAATCAAGGCGCTCGGCGTGACCACGCCGCGCCGCAGCGTCGCGCTGCCCGACACGCCGACCATCGCCGAGGCGGGTTTGCCCGGCTACGCAGCAAGCGGCTGGTACGGGTTCATCGTTCCCGCCCATACGCCGAAAGCCGCGATCGACCGTCTCAATAGCTCGGCAAATACCGCGCTACGACCGCCCGAAATACATGAGAAGCTCATCAGCGTCGGCGTCGAAGCCGCTACGTCCACGCCCGCGCAGTTCGGCGAGTTGATCACGGCCGACATGGCGAAGTGGGAAAAAATCGTGAAGCCGCTGAAGATCTTGCCGGAGTAGATGCCGCACCGTTCCCACGATGCTGTTTTAGCCAGCCGCCAAGTTTATTGCGCTGATTGCTTGCCGACGTCCGCATTCCAACGGGGCTTCGCGGCCACGTTGTTGACAACACCATGTCGCCCAGGATACGGCGGCCAGAATTATCAGCGGTCTTTTTTGCGCCCCGCAGAAATTACGAGTTTCACCGCGAGATTAATCGAGTTTTTGATGCGTTCCAAATTACCGATGTAGTCCGGCAACGCGGCCTCGGCGCGCCTGCGCAGCGTGATGCCGTCGATCATCCCCGCTGCAGCGAGTTCGCGAATGTCGTCGCGATCCTGCGCGCTGTAGCGCGAGAGTTTCGATACGGCCAGATCGAGCGGCGTCAATAACCTGACCTCGAGCCTGCGCGCATCGACGCCCTCAACCTCGATCGGGCGCGCATTGTCGTAAGCGCCGTGATGAAGCAGCGCGAAACTGTCGTTGTACTGAGTGTCGAAATACAGCAGGCGGGCATGACCGTCCTCGCCACGGTACGCGACCTGCAAATCGTTGGGATCGAGCATCACGCGGGCAAGGATTCGGGCATCGATATCGTTCGTGTAGCGGCTACCGGTGTAAAAATGCATGGCTGCACCACCGGCAACACAGGCAACAACCGGCTTTGGCGGGCGCTTCGGTCCGAGCGCACGCTCGATGCGTGACATGATTTCGGCAAACGCCTTGCGATACCCGGGATCAGGCCGCAGCGCCGGCGCGGAAATGCGCGAAGCGGTCATTTTCGACTGGCGCGCGTTTCGCGCATGCGCTGCCGCAACCGCGGTAGAAAGCGCGCCGCCTCGACCGGCGAATGCGCGAGCCAGCGTCCAAACTCGCCCGGAGAATTCATTCCCGGGTGCAGCCGCTTCGCGAGCGCGAGCATGCGTGCGCGCTCGAAACCTTGCTCCGATGCGAGCATGGCTGCAACGCCGGCAAGCACGTGCGGGTCGCCGGCACGCAACCAGCGCGTCGGCCGGAAGTCTCCGCGCGCGCACAATTCAACGGCGCGCTCCTCGTCCCACCTGCCCCAGAGCGCCGCGCGGCGGCGCCCGACCGGGCGCGCTTTGGCCTCCGGCGGCGGCACGAGCCACGCCACCACGCGCCCATGCCGCTCGATAGCGACGGGCGCAAGCGCCGCGGATGCGAGAACCTCGCCGAGGCGGTTTTTCAGAAGCGTTGCCGTGACAGTTTTCATGGGCGAATATTATGCTGTTTTAGCTAAAACGGCAAATCGTAAAATACTCCTTTTAAGGCACGGCCGCGCGCCCGGGCCACACTGCCGCGCCGATTGAGCACAGCAGCGTGGTTGACACCCCTGACCGCGTCGGTCAGCATACGACGGCGCGACGCCACGACCACCCGTGACGCACGCCGGAGGACATGCATGAAACCGAATCCCGCGCTTGCCTTCACCGCCGCCGCTGCGTTGATAACGGCCGCGACCGCCGCCGCCGGCGAATACCCCGCGAAGCCGATCCGCATCATCGTTGCGTTCCCGCCGGGCGCCTCGACCGACGTGGTCGCGCGCATCGTCGGGCATAAAATGACCGAATCGTGGGGCCAGAACGTGGTGATCGAGAACCGCCCCGGCGCCGGCGGCAACTTGGGCTCGCAGGTCGCCGCGCGCGCGAATCCTGACGGGCACACCCTGCTTTTCAACAGCTCGGCGATCGCGGTCAACGTCAGCCTCTACAGCAACCCGGGCTACACGATGCGCGATTTCGTGCCCGTGATCCAGGGCCCGACTACGCCCAACCTGATCTCGGTCCACCCGTCGGTCAAGGCCGCGACATTGCAGCAACTCATCGAGCTCGCGAAATCGACACCGATGAGCTACGGATCGTCGGGTACCGGCACCACCCCGCACCTCGACATGGAACTGCTGTTCAGAACGCTGAGCAAGGTCGACATCACCCACGTGCCGATCGGTCCCGCGCAAGCGGTCACGGCGGTGGTCGGCAATCAGGTGCCTATCGGCAGCACGTCGATGCCGCCGGCGGTGCCGCAGGTCAAGGCCGGCCGCCTGCGCCCGATCGCGGTCACCAGCGCGCGCCGTTCGGGTGTGTTGCCCGACACGCCGACGGTCGCCGAGTCCGGTTTCGCGGGGTTCGCCGATTACACGTGGTTCTCGCTGTTCGCGCCGGCCGGCACGCCGCCCGCCGTCGTCAAAAAACTCAACGCCGAGATCAACCGCATCCTGCAGTTGCCCGACGTCAAGGAACGGCTCGCCGCGCTGTCGCTCGAGTACACGCCCAACTCGCCCGCCGAATTCGCTGCGACGCTCACGGCCGAAATCGCGAAATACGCGAAGATGGTCAAGGATTCCGGCGCCAAAGCCGACTGAAAGCTGCGCATGCGCGACATCACCCGCGACAACATCACCGCCGCCGTCATCGCGTCGTTCGCCGGCGCGCCCGACGAACGTTTCAAATTCATCGTCTCGCGCCTGGTCTCGCACCTGCACGATTTCGCGCGCGAGACAGATCTCACGCACGCTGAATGGCACGCCGGCATCGACTTCCTGTACCGCGCCGGCCAGATTTCCGACGACGGCAGGAACGAGTTCATATTGAGCTCCGACGTGCTGGGCCTGTCGTCTCTGGTGGATTTGCTGCAGACCCGCGCGGGCGCGACCGATCACAGCGCGCTCGGGCCGTTTCACGCGCAGGGCTCGATGCGGCTGCCGTTCGGCGGCGACCTCGTGCGCAAGAATACGGGCGAACCGATGCTGGTGTGCGGCCGCGTGCTCAACGACGCGGGCGCGCCGGTCGGCGGCGCGACACTCGACTTCTGGCAGGCCACGGCGGGCGGCCTCTACTGGCAGCAGGACCCCGCGCAGGACCCGCACAACCTGCGCTGCACGATGGCTACCGGCGACGACGGCCGTTACGCGTTTACCACGGTGCGCCCCGGTCCCTACACCGTGCCCTACGACGGCCCGGTCGGCGACCTGCTGCGCGCGGGCGGGCGCCACGCGTGGCGCCCCGCGCATTTTCATTTCATCGTGAGCGCCGCCGGCCACCGGCCGCTGACCACCGAACTTTTCTGCGCCGACGACGAATACCTCGAGCAGGACGCGGTGTTCGGCGTGCGCAAAGGCCTGGTGCTCGAAATGAAAAAAACCGGCACGGCCGACGACGCGCGCGGTCTCGAGAGAAAACTGCAGCCGCCGTTTTATCGCATCGACTTCGATTTCCGGCTCAAGCGCGACGTATGACTTTCACCCTGCCTGAGGCAACCCGATGAAACCCGTTCCATTCCCCACGCGCGGGCTGCTGCTCGCTGCGCTCTGCGTGCCGGTCGCCGCGCTCCACGCGCAGGACTATCCCGTGAAGCCGATTCGCATCATTGCGCAGTTCACGCCCGGCACTTCGACCGACATACTCGCGCGCATCATTGCGCAGAAAATGAGCCAGGACTGGAATCAACAAGTGGTCGTCGACAACCGTCCCGGCGCAGGCGGCGTGGTCGGTACCGAACTGGGCGCGAAGGCGCCGCCCGACGGCTATACGCTGACGATGGCAGTGTCGAGTGCATTCGGCATCAATCCGACCTTGTATGCGAAGCTTCCGTACGATGCGGTCAAGGATTTCGCCCCCATCTCCACTCTCGGCCTGACGCCGCAAACACTGGTGGCAAATCCCGCGGGCGCGTTCAAGAGCGTCAAGGAATTTGTCGCCGCCGCGAAAGACAAGCCCGGGCAAATCAACTACGCGTCGCTCGGCAACGGCTCGACGAGTCATCTGACGATGGAAATGTTCCGCGCCGCCGCCGACATCAAAATCAATCATGTCCCGTTCAAGGGCAGTGCCGAGGCGCACACGGCGCTGATCGGCGGCCAGGTCCCGGTCATGTTCGATGCGATTCCGGCGACGCTGCCGCATATCAAGTCGGGCCGGTTGCGCGGACTCGGCATCGCAACGCTCAAGCGCTCGCAGTTTCTGCCCGACCTGCCGACGATCGCGGAATCGGGCTATGCGGGATTCGAAGCCGTGGGCTGGATCGGCATCGCAGCACCCGCCAAAACGCCCGCGCCCATACTCGACAAGCTCAATGCCGAAATGGTCAGGATCATCAATGAGCCCGACGTGAAGGAGCGGCTCGCCACGCTTGCATTTACGCCCGTCGGCGATACGCGCGCGCAGTTTGCCGCCTATATGAAATCCGAAATCGCCAAGTGGGGCAAAGCGGTCAAGGATTCGGGCGCTAAAGTCGACTAGCGGCACGCAAACGCGTGGGCAAATCCATCACCGAGGCGCTGGTCGAAAAAGTCCTCGCACTCGATTACGCGTCGCTGCCGGCGGAGGCCATCGACATGGCGAAGGCGGTGACGCTCGACGGGCTCGCGGTCATGCTCGCCGGCGCCGACGAGCCGCTCGGCGTCGGCCGCATTTCCATCGAGTATGTACGCGGGATGGGCGGCGCCGCGCAGGCGTCGGTGATTGGCGGCGGTTTCAAGACGTCCATGCTCAACGCCGCCTACGCGAACGGCACGATGGCGCACGCGCTCGATTTCGACAACACGTGGTATCCGCTCAATCATCCGACGTCGCCGACGTTGCCGGCGATCCTTGCGATCGCGGAGCACCACAAGTTGTCCGGCAGGAAAATCATCGAAGCGATCGCCGCCGCATTTGAAGTGCAGGGCCGGCTGCGCCTCGCGGCGACCGGGCTCAAAACCGGCCAGGGCTTCCACAAGCCGGGCACCACCGGGCAGTTCGGCGCCGTGACAGCGGCCGCGAAAATGCTCGATCTCGACCGGCAGCAAACGCTGATGGCCTTCGGGCTCGCCGGGTCGCGCGCGGGCAGCATTTCGATCAATACCGGCACCATGACCAAATCGTCGCACTCAGGGCACGCGGCGCGCATGGGCGTGGAATGCGGGGTGCTCGCCAAGATGGGCTGGACCGCGAGCGCCGACGTGTTCGGGCCGAAAGGTTTTTTCGACACGTTCTTTGCGGGCGATGCAAAGCCCGAATTGCTGATCGAGGGCTTCGCGTCGCCGCTGCGCATGGTCAAGCCCGGCGTCGGTTTCAAGAAACACCCGAGTAATTATTTCACCCACCGGCCCATCGACGCGGCGCTCGCGCTGCGCGAGGAGTTCAGCATCAAAGGCAGCGAGATCGTGCGCGTCGAAGTGATTTTCCCGCGCTTCGACTATGTCAACCGCCCGCTGCCGGCGACCGGTCTCGACGGCAAATTCAGCGTGCAGTACGCAACGCTGGTCGCGCTGCTCGACGGCGAAATCACGATCGATTCGTTTACCAACGAACGGCGTTTCGCGCCGGAGGTGGTGGCATTGCTGCCGCAGGTCACGTTTACCGTCGATGACACCATCCCGTCGGATTTCGACCAGATGCATGCCATCGTCAACGTATGGCTGAAAGACGGCCAGCAGCTCTCCAAGCGCGTCGACAAGCTTTCGGGCTGGATCGGCCTGCCGTTGACGCGCGAGCAGCGGCTGAAGAAATTTTTCGCCTGCACGCGCCGCAGGCTCGACGACGCCGGCGCGCAACGCATGCTCGTATTGGTCGAACAGCTCGAAACGCTGGACGATGTGACCGAAATCATGGACCTCGCTCGCTGCGAGAAAAAATGAGCGCCGGTAAAAAACCCTGGTACCAACCCGGCAAATGGCTTGCCAATCCCGCCTATTGGGATAAGGAAGCTCTGGCCGCGCGTGCCGGCATGCCCAAGGGCATCAAATTTATCGACTGCACGATCAGTGAGGGCGACGACTGCGTCGGTCATCAACTGAACTGGAACACGCGCCTGGGCGTGATCGAGCGGCTCGACGCGATCGGCGTCGGCGAGATAACGCTGCCGAGCCACGCGACGTTCAGCGAGGAGCGCGACATGGTCAAGGCGTGCCGCCGGCTCGGCGTGCGCACGCGGCTCGTCGCCAAAGGCCCGGGCGTCAAGCCGCCGCTCAAAGGCGACTGGCGCGGCGCCATCGACCGCCATATCGACCTCGGCGCGGATGTGATCAGCCCGATCGTCAAATGGGACTACGCCGATACGCTGTCCGACTTCGCCGGCGAACTCACCAAGCAGATGGTCGTCGATGCGATCACCGAAAGCGTCGCCTACATGAAGCGCCAGAAAGTGCGCGTGGTGCCGTGGATGGTCGACAGCATGCGCTCGCCGGTCGCTACCGCGTGCCTGTTCTTCAAGGCGATGGCCGATGCCGGCGCCGATGGCGTCTACGTCGTCGACAGCCGCGGCAACAGCACGCCGCTCGCGACGCGCGTTTTCATTCGCCGGGTTCGTGAAGCAGTCGGTAGCGCCTGCGACGTATACGTGCAACACCACAACGATCTCGGGGTGGCGACCGCCAATGCGATGGCCGCGGTCGAAGGCGGCGCCAACTGGATCGATGCGTCGGTGATCGGCATCGGCGACCGCGGCGGCTGCGTCGCGCTCGAAGAGGCCGCCGCATTATTTGAAATGTACGGGATCGCGACCGGTATCAAGCTCGAGAATCTGTACGAGTTATGCCTGTACGTGCAGAAGGCCTACGGCATCAAATTGCCGCCGTGGAAGCCAATCGTCGGCGAAAACTGGAACAAAGAGGAAGGCGTCGGCCATCTGGAAGGCAGCACGGAAGCCGAGTCGACGATCGGCATTGCGCCGCGCGTCATCGGGCGTGAGTTCGAGAACGTGATCGGCGGCAAGATATTGTTCGGACGCGAACGCAGCAGCGCGCACACCGACGACCCCGTGTTCCTGCGCGACATCGTGCGCGATCTGGGCCTCGAAGCCTCCGAAGATCAATTCCAGCGCATCCTCGCGCGCGCGCGCGCCGCGGTCGCGAGCAACTACGAAACTCACTACCTGACTTTCGCCGAATTCGAGGCGATCTGTCGCGGCGTCGTGGATGGCGGCCGCAATTAAAGCTTTCTATGATTTCGCCTGAGATTCCTTCCCTCGCTTGCGGGGGAAGGCGAGGATGGGGGGACGCCGAATTGCCCCCACCCCAACCCTCCCCCGCGCGAAGCGCAAGGGAGGGGGGGCGTAGTGCCAGCGGCGTCTTGCTTGGCTGTTTACTCGCCATCGCGCCGGCCACCGCCGCCTACCCGGACAAACCGATCCGCCTGATCATGCCTTACCCGGCCGGCGGCAGCATCGACACCGCTGGCCGCGCAGTCGCGCAAAAGCTCGCAGATACGTTCGGCCAGCAGATCGTGATCGACAATCGCACAGGAGCAGGCGGCGTCATCGGCACGGAAACCGCCGCGCATGCAGTGCCCGACGGCTATACGCTGGTTATCGGCGGCACCGGCACCCTGGCGTTGAGCCCGCATCTGCATCGCAAGCTGCCCTACGATCCGGTGCGCGACTTTGCACCCGTAACGATGCTGATCGCGAGCCCTTATGTCGTCGTCGTGCACCCGTCGGTTGCCGCCGCATCGATCAGGGAACTCGTCGCGCTCGCGAAAACGCGGCCCGGGCAGATCAACTACGCATCGGGCGGCAACGGCAGCGCGCCCCATCTCGCGTCGGAAATGTTCAATACCGCGGCGGGGATCAAGCTCGCGCACGTGCCGTATAAAGGCAGCACGCCGGGCGTGATCGATCTTATCGGCGGCCAGGTGCAGATCATGTTCACCGGCATACCGAGCGTGCTCGCTTACATCAAGTCGAACCGCGTACGCGCGCTTGCGGTCACGGGCCAAACGCGCACCGCCGCGCTGCCGGACGTGCCGACCGTGCTCGAAACGGGCGTGCCCGGCTACGTCGTCACGCCGTGGTTCGGCCTGCTGGTGCCGGCCCGAACTCCGCCGGCAATTGTCGCGACATTGCACCGCGAGAGCGTCAAAGTGCTGCGCTCGTCCGCACTGCTCGAGCGCTTCGCGATCGAAGGCATCGACCCCGTCGGCGACACGCCGGAGCACTTTGCCGCGTATATCAAAGAGGAGATCGTAAAGTGGGGCAAGGTCGTCAAAGATACCGGCATGCGCGCGGAGTAGTTCTCGCGCTGGCTCTGTTCGCCTCTACGTATGCGGCTTCAGCAGCGGATACGCCATATCCCGTGCGGCCGCTGCGCATGATCGTGCCGGCAACGCCCGGCGCGAGTTCCGATGTTCTGGGGCGCATCGTGGCCACGCAATTGAGCGCCGCCTTCGGCCAGCAGGTCATCGTCGACAACCGCCCCGGCGCGGGCTCTGTAATTGGCACTGACATCGTGGCGAAGGCCGCGCCCGATGGCTATACGCTGGTCATGATTTACACCTCGCACACGACCAACGCGAGCCTGCAGAAGCTGCCTTACGATCCCATCGCGGATTTCGCGCCGGTCACCATGCTGACTTCCGCGCCCTTGGTACTGATAGTGCCGGCGGCGTCTAGCATTGCCAGCGTGAAGGACTTGATCGCGGCCGGCAAAACGCAAACGCTCGCGTACGGCTCGGCGGGCGTCGGCAGCGGCGGCCATCTGTCGGGGGAGTTGTTCCGCACTACCACCGGCATCAACGCCGCGCACGTGCCGTACCGCGGCGCGGCTCCCGCGTCCATCGACGTTGCCGGCGGCCAGCTCGCGTTTCAGTTCGCTTCGCAGATCACTATCCAGCCGCTCGTCGCTGGCAAACGCGTGCGCATGCTTGCGGTCACCAGCATCAAGCGCGCGGCGTCGCTGCCCGACGTGCCGTCGCTGGCGGAGACGGGCTTGACCGGGTTCGAAGTGCTGAACTGGTTCGGCGTCGCCGCCCCGGCGCACACGCCGCCGGCGATCGTCGCCAGGCTCAACGCCGCCATCGTCAAATCCCTGCGCATACCGGCGGTGCGCGAGAAGCTCGCGAGCGAAGGCTCGGAGATTGTTGGCAACACGCCGCAGGACTTTACCGTTTTCCTGCAGCGCGACATCGCGCGCTGGGCCCGGGTTATCAAGGACAGCGACGTAAAACTGTAGCAATACGTGTGTAGCAATCCGCATCGCGGCGCATGAAATTGATAGAATTGCGCCTCTGCATTTCGAACCTATCCGACCCGCAAGGAGAATTACCCGTGGCGCAGAACCCCAATTTATTCAGCCGCGCGCTCGCGACCACAGCGCGCGCGGAGTTTCACTGATGGCCGGCGGACCGCTGCAAGGCGTGCGCGTCATCGACCTGACTTCGGTCGTGGTCGGGCCGATGGTGACGCTGATGCTCGCCGACTACGGCGCCGACATCATCAAGATCGAGCCGCCGACGGGCGATATCGTGCGCAATCTCGCGGGGCGCGCGATCTCGCCCAACATGTCGCCGAAATTCCTGCATTTGAACCGCAACAAGCGCTCGCTCGCAATCGATTTGAAGAAGCCCGAAGCATACGGCGCGCTGAAGAAACTGTTGGCGCAGGCCGACATCCTGCTGTGGAACGTGCGCCCCTCCGCAATGGCGCGGCTAAAGCTTTCTTACGACGAAGTAAAAGCGATTAATCCGAAAATCATCTATTGCGGCATCGTCGGCTTCGGGCAGACCGGCCCGTACCGCAACAAACCCGCCTACGATTCCATCATCCAGGGTTCTGCCGGCATCGCAGCGCTGCATCACCGCGCGACCGGCGAACCGCGCTATGTGCCTATCGTGATGGCCGACAAGACGACCGGGCTCATCGCCACGCAGATGGTGCTGATGGCGCTTTATCATCGCGAGCGCACCGGCGAAGGCCAGTCGATCGAAGTTCCGATGTTCGAGAACATCGCGCGCTATGTGCTCGAGGAGCATATGTATCACCAGACCTTCGACCCGCCCATCGGCACCACGGGCGATCCGCGCATTTTCGATCCGTGGGCGCGCCCGGCGCCGACCAGGGACGGCTATATCTGCATATCGGCGAACACCAACGCGCAGGCGTTCGCGGTGTTCGATGCGATCGGCAAACCCGAATACAAGACCGATCCGCGTTTCAGTTCGGTGGCCGCGCGCTTCAAGCATGTGCCGGAATATTTCGCGGCACGCGCCGCGGGCCTCGCGCTGAAGACCACTGCCGAATGGATAGCAATATTCGACAAGGCGGATGTGCCGGCGATGCCGTACAACACGCTCGAATCGCTGATGGAAGATCCGCACCTGAAGGATGTCGGATTTTTCCGCAAGTTCGACCATCCGACCGAAGGCCGCATGATAGACATGGCGCTGGTGAATAAATCCACCGCCGGTGCGCGCAAGGACTTCATGCCGGCGCCCAAAATCGGCCAGCACACGGTCGAGATATTGCACGAAGCGGGCTGCGACGACGCGGCTATCGCGGCGATGGTCGCCGCCGGCACCGCGGTGGACGGCAGGCTCGTGAAACCGTGAAGGGTGAAAAGTGAAACGTGAAAAAGCAACGCGCCAAGTCATTGCAACCGCAATTGCAATGACCTTTGCTTGCGTCGCCGGTATGGCGCACGCGCAAACCGCTTCGACAGGCTCAGGGCAGGCTTATCCGGCCAAAACCGTCCGCTTCATCGCGCCGTTCCCGCCCGGCGGCAGCACCGACTTTCTCGCGCGCATCGTCGCGCTCAAAATGTCCGAGTCCATGGGACAGCAGGTCATCGTTGAGAACCGCGGGGGCGCGGGCGGCACCATCGGTGTCGAGGCCGCCGCGCACGCGCCGCCCGACGGCTACACCATCGTGATGGGCCACATCGGCACGTTCGGCGTCAATCCGACGCTGTATGCAAAGCTGCCGTACGACGCGATCAAAAGCTTCGCGCCCATAACCCTGCTCGCGATGGTGCCGAACGCGATGGTCGTGCACCCGTCGCTGCCGGCACGCACGGTTAAGGAGTTCGTCGCGCTGGCGCGCGCCAAACCGAAACAACTGCTCTACGGCTCCGGCGGGAACGGGAGCGCGGCGCACCTTGCGGCGGCGTACTTCGAGCTGCTCGCCAAAATCGAGCTCATACACGTGCCGTACAAAGGCACCGGACCGGCGCTCATCGATCTCGTGGCCGGGCAGACTTCGATGATGATTACCGGCATGCCGGCGGTGATGCCGCACGTGCGCTCCGAGCGGCTGCGGCTGATGGCGGTCGGCACGGCCAAACGCCTCACGCAGTTCCCCGCAGTGCCGACCATCGCCGAATCAGGCGTGCCCGGTTACGACGCGACGCAATGGTACGGCGTGTTAGCACCCGCCGGCACGCCGCGCGATATCGTTATGAAGCTCAACGCCGAAATGAAAAAAGCACTCGCACTGCCGGACGTGCGCGAGAAGCTCGCCGCCGACGGCACGGTGCCTGTTGGCAATACGCCCGAGGAATTCGCCGCGCACATCAAGGCAGAAATCGCGCGCTGGGCGCCCGTCGTCAGGGCGTCAGGCGCCAAGCCGGATTAAAATAACCGCTGGATTCAATTAACGGGAGACCTGTAATGCATGCATTGAATACTCTACGTCCGCTGCTTGCCGCCGCCGTGCTGCTGCTGGCGGGCGGGGCGCTCGCGCAACCCGCGCAAAAACCATTCGAGCCTGTTTCCGGCCAACCGGGTAAGGACGTCGTATGGGTCCCGACTTCGCAGGCGCTGGTCGACAAAATGCTCGACATGGCAAAGCTCACGCCCGCTGAGGTGCATATGGACCTGGGCTCGGGCGACGGCCGTACCGTGATCACCGCGGCCAAGCGCGGCTCGCGCTCGACCGGCATTGAATACAATCCCGACATGGTCGAATTGTCGAAGGCGAACGCCGTCAAGGCGGGCGTTACCGACAAGGCGACATTTCTGAAAGCCGACTTGTTCGAAACCGATTTTTCACAGGCCAACGTGATCACGTTGTTCCTGCTGCCCGATATCAACCTGAAGCTGCGCCCGAAAATCCTCAACCTGAAGCCGGGCACGCGCATCGTGTCGAACACCTTTACGATGGGCGAATGGAAAGACGACGAGACCGCAACCGTCGAGGAAGCCGCCGGCTGCAGCTATTACTGCACCGCACACTTGTGGATCGTGCCCGCCAAAGTCGCCGGCACCTGGCAATCCGCGCAGGGCGATATCACGCTCAAGCAGGAATTCCAGATGGTTCAGGGCACGCTCAAATCCGGCGGCGATTCCCAAATCATCAGCAACGCGAAGCTGCGCGCGGACCAGTTAAGCTTTACCGCGGGCGGCGCCAGCTATGCCGGCCGCGTCAATGGCAACACCATCGATGGCACCGTCACGACCGGCGGCACCTCGTCCAAGTGGACGGCGACCCGCCGGTAAGGCGCAGGTTTTAAATCCAATTTTTATCGATTCAAGGAGAAATTCGCATGTGGGCTGCACCGTTTGGGCGACGCTGTTATCTGACTTTTATGCTGTGCCTCATCGCGGCGGGCGTGTGCGCGCAGCCGGTTAAAAAGGAGAAGGATTTCGAGCCGCAAGTCGGCCAGGAAGGCAAGGACGTCATCTGGGTTCCCACCCCGGAAGGACTGATCGCAAAAATGCTCGACATGGCGAAAGTCACCGCCGCCGACACCGTGATCGATCTCGGCTCCGGCGACGGCCGCACCGTGATCGCCGCCGCCAAACGTGGCGCCAGGGCGCTCGGCATCGAATACAACCCGGACATGGTCGAACTCTCCAAGCGCAACGCCGAGAAAGCCGGCGTCCCGGGCATGGCCAACTTCATGAAGGCTGATATTTTCGAGAGCGATTTTTCGCAGGCGACCGTGATCACGATGTACTTGCTGCCGACGATCAATGTGAAATTGCGGCCGAAAATTCTCGACCTGAAACCCGGCACGCGCATCGTGTCGCACGCGTTCACCATGGACGACTGGTCAGCTGACCAGACCGATTCGTTCGACGGCCGCACCGCTTATATGTGGATAGTCCCGGCCAAGGTCGAAGGCACGTGGCAGATCGCGCAGGGCGAACTGTCGCTGGCGCAAAACTTCCAGATGGTCACCGGCACGTTGCGCGGCGGCAGCAATAGCGGCGCCATCACCAACGGCAAATTGCGCGGCGATCAGATTTCGTTCAGCGCAGGCAATACTGAGTATACGGGCCGCGTCAACGGCAATACCATCGAAGGCACGATGCGCGGCGCCAGCAGCGGCGCGTGGAGCGCAACGCGGACGGGCGCCAAGCCTGCTGCGAAGTAGCGCCGGCACGCAGACCCGTTCACTACTTTCCGATTCGGGTAACGCCGGCACACCGTGCCGGCGTTACCCGGTTTTCTTGGTTTAGTTCACGCTGAGGCGCGCGGCGCCGCAGTTTTTCATCCGGGAGTCCTACGCATGGCCAAGCAACAAGGCGTCGTCATCATCGGCGGCGGCATTATGGGCGGCGACATTGCCATCATCTTCGCCGCCGGCAACTGGAACGTGCATGTGATGAGCCCGTCGGAAATAACGCGCGCTTCACTTCCCGCGCGGGTTAAAACCGGCCTCGGAAAACTGGGCGCGCCCGACAGCGCCGCGGCGCTCGTCAAAACGTACGCGAACCTCGCCGCGATTCCGTGGCAGGACGTCGATCTCGTGATCGAAGCGGCAACCGAGGATCTCGCGCTCAAGCAGAAACTTTTTTCCGAGTTAGAAACGCTTGCCCGGCCGGAGATTCCGCTCGCGAGCAATACCTCCACGTTCCCGATCGGCGACATCGGCCGCCACCTGAAGACCCGCTCGCGCGTGGTCGGCTTGCACTACTTCATGCCGGCCCACCTCGTGCCACTGGTCGAAATCATCCAGGCCGAGTTCACCGACAAAGCGGTCGGCGACGCGCTCGAAGTCCAACAGAAGGCGCTCGGCAAAGCACCGGTGCGCGTCAACAAAGATATCCCCGGCTTCATCGGCAACCGCCTGCAACACGCGATGATGCGCGAGGCGCTGTACCTGGTCGCTGATGGCGTGGTATCGCCGGAAGGCATCGACACCGCGGTGCGCTACGGCTTCGGCTTTCGTTTTCTCGCCTGCGGGCCGATGACGCAAAAGGAAATGTCGGGCTGGGACACCAATCTTTACGCCGGCACTTCGCTGTATCCGAGCCTGCACAGCGAAAAAGAACCGCCCCAGTTCCTGAAAGACATGATCGCCAACGGCCACATCGGCATGAAGACCAAGCGCGGCATCTGGGAATGGACGGATGAGACCGTCGCCGCGGAGAAAACGCGCATCGAGAAAGTGCTGCAGCAGGCGTTCGCGATCTTGAAGGCCGAAGGCAAGTAGCGGGCATGAAGCCCGTCGCCCTCGCCGCGCTGGCCGGCGCGCTCGCCGTCTGCAGTGCAGGCAATAGCGCCGCCCAGGCTTACCCGGTCAAGCCGGTGCGCATGGTGGTGCCGTTCCCCGCCGGCGGCGGCATCGACGCAGTATCGCGCCTGCTCGCGCCCAAACTGTCCGACAGCCTCGGCCAACCGGTCGTCATCGACAACCGCTCGGGTGCTAGCGGGACGGTCGGCACGGAAGCGGTCGCAAAGTCGGCCCCGGATGGCTATACGCTGCTCGCGACGTTTGCGAGCCACGCCCAGAACGCTTCGCTCTATCCGAAGCTCGGCTACGACACCGTCAAAGACTTCGCGCCCATCACGCTGATCGCGACCGTGCCGAATATTCTGGTCGTGAATCCGGCGCTGCCGGTCAAGACGGTCAAAGATCTGATCGCGCTCGCGAAGAAGCGGCCGGGTGAAATTCTCTATGCGTCGATCGGCAACGGCACGCCTTCACATTTGTCGGCGGAACTCTTCAGTTCCATGGCCGGCATCAGGATGACCCACGTCCCCTACAAAGGCGCGGCACCTTCGATCATTGCGCTGATCAGCGGCGAAACCCAGCTCACCTTTACGACGGTGCTCGTCGCGATGCCGCATCTCAAATCCGGCCGCCTGCGCGCGCTCGGCGTTGCTTCGCTCAAGCGCTCGCCGGTGCTGCCGGAACTGCCTACGATCGACGAAGCGGGCGTGCGCGGCTACGAATCGAACGCGTGGTACGGATTACTCGCGCCTGCCAAAACACCGCAAACGATTGTCGATCAGTTGCACCGTGAAATGGTAAAAACGCTGCAGCTTCCCGACGTGCGCGACAACCTGAGAAATCAGGGTGCCGAGCCCGTTGCGAATACGCCGAAAGAGTTTGCTGCCATCATCAACGATGAAATCGAAAAGTGGCGCAAGGTGGTACAAGCGGCGGGCATTAAGGCGGATTGACGGATAGCAGCGCGAACTTGTTCATCATTGACCTGCACCCCGCCAGCCATACCAATCTGAAGGAGCGAAGTCCGTCAAATCAAGGAGAATGACGGATATGAAGAAGAGCAGATTTAGTGAAGAACAGATCATCGGTTTTATTAAACAAGCCGACGCGGGGATGCCGGTCAAAGAGCTGTGCCGTAAGGGCGGCTTCAGCGATGCCTCGTTTTATAAGTGGCGCGCCAAATTCGGCGGCATGGATGTATCGGATGCGTAGCAATGGGGTCGGGCTTGGCTCATTGCATAATTGCTTCCGATCTTCAATCAATTCAATCACTACATCACCAACTCCACCAAATACGGCCCCGCAGTATCCAGCCCACGCTTGAACTGCACCGCCAGTTCATCGAGCGTCGTAGCGCGGCCGGATTCGACGCCATAGCCTTTGGCGATCATCATCCAATCGATGTTGGGGCGGTCCAACGTCAGCATGTCGGTCGCGTTGCGGCCCGGGGTGCCACCGCCGACGTTGGATAATTCACCGATCAGTATCTTGTAAGCGCGGTTGGCGAAGATGACGATGGTGACGTCGAGGTTTTCGCGCGCCATGGTCCATA
>JBKJMN010000453.1:0-10546 GCA_046596405.1 Burkholderiales bacterium | reverse complement strand
CTTCGGCGAGTATGCAGGCGGCGGAGTTGCGGCGCATGCCCATAAAGCGTTTGGTATCGGTGCTCTGCCGCGTCAGCAGCTGGCGCGGACTCGGACTTAAAAAAGTATGCGTGGTGCTGCCGCCAAAGAGCGCGACATAGGCTGCGTCTGCAATTTCGTGACTGTCCTGCCCGTCACGCACAAGTTCATAGTGCGCCGCCCAGAGATAACCGGGCCGCGCGAGCTTCTCGGGTATATGCACGTGATGAAACCAGTCGAGGTACGCAACGCGGTATTCGGCCGGCAGGTCATACCAGATCACCCAGATGCCACGGTCCATGTGCGAGCTCAATTCGTGCGGCGCTTCAAACACTTTTTGCCACCGTACGCGGACGGCGTCACGGCGTGAACGGTCGGAAGATGGGTACGGTTCACGGGAGAGGTTCTGCGCGGGGCGATCCGGAGGAGTGCCGATATTGTGCCCAAAAAATGCGGCGCGGTGAACTGAATTCCGGTCGTGCGGTGTAAAAATACTGCGCGGACGTCGGTGGCCGCGTGGCGCCCGCGCCGGCCTGATGGCATGATGCCGCCGACGGTCATTTTTCGAAGCAGAAAGGTAGTGCAACATGAATGAAGCAAAAGGAGCGTGCGGCTGGGCAGTCGCCGGTTTGGGCTGGGTCGCCGGGGACTTCGTCGTGCCGGCGATGGTTCAGGCGGGATCCAGGCTTGCCGCGTGCGTCGGCAGTTCACCGGAAAAATCGCAGGCTTTCGCCGAGCGCTTCGGTTTCGCGCGCGCGCATCCGGATCTCGACGCGCTGTTGCGTGATCCCGATGTCGACGCCGTCTATCTGGCGCTCCCGAACTCGATGCATCACGCCGCAGTGCTGGCGGCGGCGCGCGCGAAAAAACACATCCTGTGCGAAAAACCTTTTGCGATGAGCGTGGCGCACGCGCGTGAAATGGTCGCCGCGTGCCGCGAAGCCGGCGTGATATTGCGTATCGCCCATCAGATCCGGCTCGATGCGGCGATCGTGCGCGCGCGCGAAATAGTGCGCTCGGGGCGGCTCGGGCGCCTGGCCGAAATGTCGCTCGAGCGCGGCTCGGCGAATCCGGCGCGCAAAACGTGGCGGCTCGACAACCAGCAGAGCGGCGTCATCTTCGACGTCGGCGTGCATCTGCTCGACTTGGTTCAATGGGTGAGCGGCCAGCGCTACGTCGAAGTCAGCGCGTTCAGCCATCCCGACCGCAAAGAGGGCAAGTCCGACGATACCGTGACGGTGCTCGGCCGGCTCGAAGGCGATTGCCACGCGCTCGTGCGCGCGACCCGCGAAGTGGGAAGCGCCGAGAACAACCTGATCATCGAAGGCGCGGAGGCGACGCTGTATACCTCCGCCCTGCGGTTTGCGAAAGAGCACGTCGTCAGCGTGCGCGACAAACACGGCGTCACCGAAGAGCGTTTCCCGGCGAGTCCGGCGTATGCGCTTGAAATCAGCGCTTTCGAAGGCGAATTGCGCGGCGAGCGCAGCCACCTGCCGGATGGCGAAGACAGTTTGCAGACGGTCGCGGCGACGCAGGCGGTGTTGCAATCGATCGACGAGCGGCGCATCGTCGCGGTGCCGGCGACGTCCTGACCGCGAACTCAAGCCTTCGCGGTAATCAACTCGAGCACGTCATCGATGACGTTATTCGCGATCGCTTCGAGTTCCTGCGCGGTGCGGTTCTGAATCGGATGCGGCACCCACGCCACCGCCGCCTCCATACCGAGCGCTTGCATTTGCGCGGCGGCCGCCGGTTTGAACGCTTCGGTGGCGACCGCGCAGCCCGGAATGCCGCGGCGGTCCAGATTCGACAAGTCGTGCAGACTGCACGACGTGCACGAGCCTCAGTCGGCGAGGCCGACGATGACGACGCCGCACTGTTCGACGATCGCCTGCACGACCGATTCCGGCGCGGGTTTCGTATGCGTGGCCTTCGCGAAGCGCGCGACTGAAAACTCGCGCTGGGTGAGCAGGCGCTCGATGGTGTCGAGAAATTCGTTGCTGCGCTCCTTCGAGATCGACAGCAGGCCGATCGTCATGTCTTCCAGCCGCGCCGGCGGTGCGCGCCGCGTGCGTCGCGCGGGCGCCATCTCGGCCGTCGGATCGAGCATCTGGTAGGTTGCGTTCATGTGCCTATCTCCCGGGTTACGGTTTGCACTTCGGTTTTGCGTCTTTGCGCCGGCCAGCCGCCGATGACCGCGGACATGAGCCCGCCGCGGCCGCCCGCGCGCACCACCAGCAGGCCGCCTTCACTGAACTTGTCGACCGTCTCGCCCGCGCGCGCGGGATCGATACCTTCCTCGACGCCATGCGCGCCCTCGATCAGGTCTTTGCCCGGACGGCGCAGCGCCGCGCGCAGGCCCGCCTCGATTTCGGCGCGGCCCCAGCCGCCCTGGTTGAATATCGCGTAATGATCGGGCGAGACGACGAGGATAGCGTTGGCGTATTCGCACAGCTTCGGATGGCAAACGACCGCGAGTCCCATCGCGAGCGATTTCGCGAGCCCTTCGGGCGTGCGCGATTTGCCGGCCGTGATCCCCTGCACGCCATCGCCGTGAAACAACGTGACCGTCGAGGTGCCGGGCTTGAATCCGCGCGCGACGTTGAGCGGAACCCACGCCGCGTCCGCTTCGTCTTCGGCGAAGCAGAACGTGTACTTGCCCGGATTGCCAAGCACGGCGCGGTCGATCTCGCCCGGGATGCCGCCGCCCACGTTGCGGATCACGAGCTGCAGCGCGCGGCCGATCGTCGCATTGGCGCGGTTGCCCTGGCCCAACGCGTTGCCGCCGCTGTTCATGCCGATGCGTTTGGCGAGCGGGCCGTTGACGATGATGACCGGTCCCGAAAACCACAGCGTCGCGAGCAGTCCGTGCATCGAGAACTGCGGCTCGAGCGCGGCTTCGATGACGGCGAGTACAACGGGAAAATATTCCGGCCGGCAGCCGGCCATCACCGCGTTCGCGGCGGCTTTCTCCACCGTGCATTCGGCGAGATTGGGCGGAATCAGCCCGATGACTTCAGCGGGTTTGCGCGTGGTGCCCGCCAACATTAGCGCGACGCGCAGCGGCGTCGGCGGCACCACCGGCAGCCCGTCGGTCCAGCCGCGATCGTACGCGGCTTCGATCGCGTCTTCCGGATTGGCAACGTCGATGCGGCGCGAACGCAGTTGCAAATCGCCATGCGCAAGCGATAGCCGTTCGGGCATGCCGGGATCCTGCGTGCGCGAACCGCAGCCCGGTTGAAAAGCCGGCAGCCCCGCGCCGAGCGCCGGCAGTTGCGCCACGCGCTCCCATTCGCCGCGGTCCCAGCCCGCGACGCGCGCGATTTCACGGCCGGCTTCGAACCGGATCAAGGTGGGGACGGTTTCTATTTTGAGCTGCCACGAGCGCTCAAGCGCGGTGTCGTCGGTCGCGCCGCCGAGTGCCTCGGGGAAAGCGGGATCGTCCTGGCTGTAGAGCGCGAGCGGCACGCGGGCGCGGATCTGCGCCAGCACCGGCTCGACGAGCTGGCAGGTTTCGCATTCCCGCTTGAGGACCGCCACCAGTTCCATGCGCGCTTCCGGGTCAAATCAGAGCCCGCATGTTCGCATACGCGCCGCGGCGCGGTCCAGCGCCGCGCGCCCGTGGCAATCCGATCGGGGATAATATGCGGACGGAGGAATCGCTTATGACCGCAACATTTAAACGCATGCTTGCGCTAGTCGATCTGATCGCCGCGGCTCTGCTCGCGACGGTCAGCGCCGGCGCTGCGGCGGAAGTCTGGATCGAGGCCAGCCGCAGCGATGACTATCGCGCCTATGCTGATCCGTCGTCGGTTCGCCGCGACGGCGACCGCGCGAAGATGTGGAGCATGTTCGACTATAAAAAACCGCAACCCGGCATCGCAGGCAAACCGTATTTATCGACGCGACGGCACTACGAATACGACTGCAAGCAGGGGCGCGTGCGACCGCTCGCGGTTTCTTCGCATGCGGCACAGCAGGGCAAGGGCGAAGCGCTCGCGTCGGCGAGCGTCAAGTACGACTGGCGCGGGGTCGTGCCGGAAAGCGCGGATGATTACCTGCTGAAGTTCGCGTGTAAAAAATTCGACGGCAAATAAACGGCCGGGAGCAGAGTATGAAAAGGGTGCCTTGCCATCACCGCTGCCGGCTACGACCCACGGATTTCATTGCGTTCGGCGCTCTCACGCGCGGCTTCGGGTAGAATATTTCCGGAAGCTGCCTTAGTAGTCAGTCAGCAGTCCGTTAGCAGTCCGCATTCGCCCGCGACCGGGCACCGCTATAAACCGCATTATTTCCGGAGGCCCGCGCATGAATGCACCGCTCAAGTCCGTCCCCAGAATCGAATGTTCGCCCGAAGAATGGGAAGCCCGGGTCGACCTCGCCTGCGCCTATCGCGTCGTGTCCGCGATGGGCTGGCACCACAGCCTGATTTACAACCACATCTCGTCGCGCGTGCCCGGCACCGAGTCGCACTTTCTGATCAACCCGTTCGGCCTCCTGTATAACGAAATCACCGCGTCGAACCTGCTCAAGGTCGACCTCGACGGCAACAAGCTGATACCGTCGCAGTACCCGATGCTGATGGCGGGCTTCGTGGTGCACCGCTCGATCCATATGGCGCGCGCAGACGCGCACTGCGTAATCCACACGCATTCGAAAGCCGGCGTCGCGGTAGCGTGCCAGGAACAGGGCCTGTTGCCGATCAACCTCGGCGCCATGCACCTCTACGACAAGATCGCCTATTACGACGTCGAAGGCGTTACCAACGATGCCGAAGAAAGCGAACACATCGCGAAGGCGCTCGGCACCAGGAACGTATTGATCTTGCGCAATCACGGTCTTTTGACCTGCGGCCCGACGATGGGACACGCTTTCCACCTGATGCGCCGGCTCGAAATGTCGTGCGAAACGCAGGTGATGGCGCAATCCGGCGGCGCGAAACTGATCTACCCGCCGATGGACGTCGTGCGCAAGACCGCCTCGCAGACCACGCAACTCGTGCAGAAGAAAGAGAAAGACACGGCCGACGGCCCGGCGATTTTGTGGGCGGCGGCGCGGCGCTGGATGGAGCAGATCGATCCGGGCTACATGCACTGAGCAGTGGCCTGTTAACCAGCAACCAGCACCAGCGTCGCGGGCCGCATTTGCTGGCCGTCGCCGCGCTCGCGGCGGCGGTGCTCGCGCCTTGCGCATCCGCGCAGCCCGCTTCGACAGGCTCAGGACCGGCGTATCCGGATAAACCGATCCGCCTGCTGATTCCGTCGCCGCCCGGCGGCGGCACCGATCTGCTCGGGCGCATCGTCAAAGACGGCTTTACCGAAATGTGGGGACAGCCGGTCGTCGCCGACAACCGCGGCGGCGCGAGCGGCCGGGTTGCGGCAACCGCGGCCGCCAAGGCGCCGCCCGACGGCTACACGTTGTTTTTCACTTACGGTGGCGTGCTGACGACCGGGCTGCCGATGTTCGGCACGCTGGCGTACGACCCAATCGCGGATTTCGCGCCGGTCGCGATGATGGCGCACGTGCCCGGCGTGCTCGTCGCGCACCCGTCGTTCCCGGCGAAGTCGGTGGCGGAACTCATCAAGCTTGCGAAAGCGAAACCCGGCGTGTTGACCGCGGGTGCATCGAGCATCGGCACGAGCTCGCATCTGAACATGGAACTCTTCAAGCTGATGGCGGGCGTCGATGTGCTGGTGGTCACGTATCCCGGCGATGCGCCCGCGCTGGTCGCGTTCATCGGTGGTCACGCGCCGTTCGGTTTCGCGAGCACGGTCGTTTCATTGCCGCACATCCAGGCCGGCCGGCTGCGGCCGATCGCCGTGGCCACCGCGCAGCGCGTGGCGAACCTGCCCGACATTCCAACTATCGCGGAAAGCGGTTTGCCCGGCTATGAAGGGCTCCTCTTTTACGCGCTGGTGGCCCCGGCGAAGACGCCGTCCGCAATCATCAACAAGCTGCACGCTGCGGTCACGCAAATCAAGCAGAAGCCGGCCGTCAAGCAGCTGATGGCGACACTCGGGGCGGTCCCGATCGACATGACGCCTGCCGAGCTCAGCGTGTTTATCAAGCGCGAGCTCGACAAGTGGACGCAGGTCATCAAGACGCGCGGGATCAAGCCTGAATAAACGCGTAATCGTCATTTCGGAAGTTTCATAAAAGGCACCCGATGGACATCGGAACATTCCTCCTCATGCAATCACCCGCGGGGCGTCCGTCGCAGGAAGTTTTCGCGCGCGGCATCGAGCAGGCGCAGGCCGCGGAAGAGCTCGGCTATCGCAACGTGTGGCTCGGCGAGCATCATTTTTCGACTTACGGTTACCTGTCGCGGCCGTGCCAGCTGGCGACGTACATTGCGGCTAAAACGACCAGGCTGCGCGTCGGCACCGCGGTCATCGTGGTGCCGCTGCATCACCCGCTGCTGATTGCCGAGGAAATCGCGATGCTCGACATTCTGTCCGGCGGGCGCCTCGACATCGGCCTCGGGCGCGGTTACCAGCGCTATGAATTCGAGCGCTTCGGTCTGAAGCTCGACGCGGGCGGCCAGCGCTGGGACGAGTCGATCGACATCCTGATGAAATCGTTCGCAGGCAAACCGTTCAGCTATGACGGCAAGCTCTTTCCGATTCCCGAGACGTCCGTGTATCCGCAGCCGCTGCAGAAGCCGCATCCGCCAATCTGGATAACGGCGCAGAGCGCCTATTCGATTGAAGCGGCGGTGAAGCGCGGCTTTAACGTGCTGACCGGCGGCTTCGGCGCACCCGTCGAGCGGCTCGCGGAATTCGGCGAAGTATTCAATCGCGTCGTCGCCGAGGTTAAGCCGTCGACGCCGCCGCGAGTCGGCGTGCAGCGCGCGGTGTACGTGACGAAGGACGCCGCCGACGCGCGCGATGCCGCCGAGCAGGCGCGCTGGAACATGCGCGTGACGTTAAGCCTGCGCAATAACTATGAGCGAGTCGAAAACGGCAACGCCGTCGCGATTCCCGCGCAGACCGAGCCGACGCTCGACGAATTGATCGACCGTTACCTCGTGATAGGCACGCCGGAGACCGTCATCCGCCAGATCAAGCGCGTGAAGGAACTGGTCGGCATCTCGCATTTCAACTGCAGCTTCTGGTTCGGCGACCTCGAGCAGGCCCGCGTCCTGCGCTCGATGCAACTGTTTGCCAAAGAAGTGATGCCGGCGGTCGAGTGACCCCGTCACACCTTATTTGTAGCGCGTCCTGATTCCGCCATGCTTGTTGCAGGTGTTTTTACGCGTGTAGCTGTAAGCGCCGTCATTGCATCGCGCGACCGCCGCCTTGCGCTTCGCGTTGGCGGTTTTGTTCTTCACCCCGGTCTTCACCTTACGCGCATCGTCTTTGATTTCCGTCCCGGCCTGGCGCGCGTCATTTTTAAAATCCTGCGTCAGCGAGCCGCTGCGCGGCGGCCGGTTCGGGTCGTCCTGCGCGGACGCGAGGAGCGGGCTGGCTGCCAGCATCGCTGCCGCGACCAACGTAAATGCTTTGTTCATGATCATTCTCCTTAAAATGCGTGAGTTCCTCCCTATTCAGATTGTGCGCGCCTTTGCCGCTCCTGCTAATTGGCGGGAATCTGACGCTGGCGTAGGAGGGCGCCGACAGGTTTCCGGCGGGCCCGCATTGGATGTAAGCTCCCTCATCCATGCGGAGGCTTGATGATATTGCGGTCGGGCGACGGACCTACTACCCAAATCGGTTACGTCAACGCTAACCGGCAACAGTGCCACGGCACGTTCGGCGTCTACGGCACCGATCACAATCAGTATGCGTACCGGCTCGAGTGTCTGCAGTGCGGCTACGTGTACGGCGCCAACGGCAGCGACATCGCCGCGCGGCGGTGTCCGCAATGCCAGGGCGGGGTTGACGGCATTCAGTACTGGCTACCGGACATCAGTCCGAAAGCTTTCAAGCTGACGGACCAATAGGATGCGACTTCCGTGCACGCTCATGCTGGCGGCGAGTCTGGTAAGCATGTCGGGCGTCGCCGCGGCGCAGATATTCGAATGCATAGACGGGGGCGGCAAACTGGAATTCGCGCAGAAATGCGCGCCGGGCACGGTGCGGCAGCGAGAGGTTTCCAAGGCCGGCGCGGCGAGTCTCGAAAGCGGCAGTCCGCCGCAGACTTCATACCAGGAGCAGGAGCACGCGTTTCGTCAGCGCCAGTTCGCGCGCGAGGCGGCGGAGGCCAAGTCACGCGACGCGGCGGAGTCTGCCGAGAAAAAATGCGTGGCGGCGCGCTCGCATCTCGTCTCGATCGAGAATGCTCGCCGCGTCAGCGGCGGCAACGACCCGCAGACCGGCCAGCCGCGCTACCTCGATGACAACGAGCGCGCCGCGGCGACGCAGAAGGCGCGCGAAGCGGTAGCGGCATACTGCAAATAGTCGCTTGACCCGCCATGGCGCAGGCGCGCCACATCGCTTTGCTCCTCCATCGTTCCGCAATCCTGCACGTCTATTGCGGCTGCAGTTTCGCCGCCGCCACGACTTTGCGCCAGCGCTGAATCTCCTCCCGCAGAAATGCCGCGTATTCCGGCGGGGTCAGCGGCGCGGGATCGAGACTAAGTGTTGCATACTGCTCGCGAATTTCCGGCGTCGCCAGCGCTTTGGCGATCGCGGCTTCGAGCCGCGCCAGCGGTGCAGGCGGTATGCCCGCCGGCGCGAGCAGGCCATAGCGCGTGTCGACCACGACGCCGGGATAGCCCGCTTCGGCAAACGTTGGTGCGTCCGGCAGCGCGCGCATACGGCGGTCGCTCGCGATGGCCAGCACGCGCACCTTGCCGGCTTTGATCTGCGCGACTGCGCCGGGCGCCGAAATGAACATCGAATCGACATGGCCGCCGATGACGTCCGTCAGCGCGAGCGACGCGCCTTTGTACGGGATGTGTACCATGTTGATGCCGGCCGTTTGCTTAAAGAGCTCCGCGCCGAGATGCAGCGAGCCGCCCGTGCCCGATGATCCGTGCGTCAGCTTGCCCGGGTTGGCTTTCGCCAGCGCGATGAAGTCCTTGACACTCCTGGCCGGCACCGTCGGGTTGATGATGAAAATGATGTCGCTGGTCGCGAGCGAGCCGACCGGCGCAAAATCGCGAATGGGATCGAACGGCAGCTTCGCGTAAGTACTCGAATTGATCGAGAATGACGACGAGATGACCACCATCGTGTAGCCGTCGGGCGCTGATTTTGCGACCAGATCGCAGCCGATGATGCCATTGGCGCCCGCGCGGTAGTCGATGACGAAGGGCTGACCAAGAAATTCATGGAGTTTTTGCGCGACGGGCCGCACTGCCAGATCGTTCGGGCCGCCCGGCGCAAACGGCACGATGATGCGCACGGCTTTGGCCGGAAATTCCTGCGCATAGGCGAACTGCATCAGCAGCGCGAGTAGACAGAGCGATGCTACCGGGGCCGGCCGGGCATTCGTCGGTTTTTTCATCAGGCGCTCCTCGCGGCGGGATTATTTTTGCCGCGCCACTTTAACCTGCCGACGCCACCAACGCGAAGCCCCGCGATTTTATTTCGCAGGGCTTCAGGATTGCCACGCATGGGTGGCGTCGTTTTGTCACGTTGCCGTGACGTTTACCGGCCTGGCGTTGCCGGCTTCTGGGTTAGCTATTTGAAAGAGTCATCTATAGAGTGCCTCCGTTGACAGCTTGACATGACTTCGATGCCACGGCACGAACCGCCCCAAACTTGCTTCCAAGTGGTCGCCGCACGTTCGCTTCAGGCACACCCGGCAATGTGGGGCGCGCACAACAGCGAATCAAGGCTGCAGCAACCTTAACTTCAAGGGTTAGTCTGAGAACCTTCCGAACCGTGTTACCGAAGACGCTTTCAGTAAACTCCTCACGCTCGCCCGCGTCAAGGGCATCGGCAACAAAAATATGTACGCAAAGTCGCGGAACCAATTCGTTATTTACAGTCTGCGAAATTGTCATTCAGATCCAAGCGTATATCTCACGCACGCGAACACTCGCAGGCCAAACACGGCGCGTAAGTAGCTGCTGACTTTTGGCACGGGTTTGACGGGGCGGGATTTTGTCACGCTTCACGTGTATCGTGACGACGCTCAGGGGCACTAAAATCCACCGCGGTGCGCCCGGCGCCCGCCAACCAAGACTGGATGACATCATGGAAAACCAGCTCGCATTGCTTGACCAGGCCAAAAGCACGTTCGTCGATCTCGCCATCAAGTTCGGACCGAAGGTCGTCGTCGCCATCCTCATCATGACTGCCGGCGTCTATGCGGGGCGCGCGCTCGGGCGCATGTTCGACAGCTCGCTGGACCGCATGCATCTCGACGCGCCGGTGCGCATCCTGCTCGTGCGCCTGTTGCGGCTGCTGGTGGTGAGCCTGTTCCTGATCATGGCGCTGCAAAACCTCGGCGTGGAACTGCTGCCGCTGATCGCCGGCCTCGGCGTCGCCGGCGCCGGCATCGCGCTCGCGATGCAGGGCGTGCTCGGCAACCTGGTGGCGGGATTCACGATCATATTCACGCGGCCGTTTCGCGTCGG
>JBKJMN010000357.1:0-4409 GCA_046596405.1 Burkholderiales bacterium | reverse complement strand
GCACATCTATACCGTGCAGGGCACGCGCGAACATGCGGCGCTTGAGGTGAAGACCGCCGGAAAGCTGCCGGGTACCACGCCCGTACTAGCCGATGCGTCGCACGCTAACTGGCGCACGGTCGAGATAACGCACGACGACGGCGAGTCTGCCGGCAAAACAAAAAAATAACGGCGACAGAGGTATCGACACATGAAAACCAGGTGTTTAGGCAAGACGGGGCCGCGGGTTTCCGCCATCGGCATGGGGCGCGGCAGCCAGGCGGTGAAGCCCGGTGACCCGCTCGAAAGGGAATTCAACGAGACGATCCGGCGCGCGATCGACCTCGGCATCACGTTGTTCGACAGTTCCGACCTCTACTGGAAAACCCGCCACGAAGTGCTGCTGGGGCGCGCGATCCAGGGCCGCCGCCACAAAGTGCTGATCACCACCAAGTTCGGCAATATCGATTTGCCCGACGGCACGAAGGGTACGAACGGCAAGCCCGATTACGTTTACTCGTCGTGCGAGGCCAGCTTGAAGCGGCTCGGTGTCGACTGCATCGATATCTACTTTATGCACCGCGTCGATCCTGCGACGCCGATTGAGGATACCGTCGGCGCGATGTCGCGGCTCGTCGAGCAGGGCAAGGTGCGCTATATAGGGTTGTGCGAGGCGGGGCCGCAGACTCTGCGCCGCGCGCACAAAGTGCATCCGCTGTCGGCGCTGCAGACCGAGTACTCGCTGTGGGCGCGCGATTGCGAAGCGGAGATCCTGCCGCTGTGCCGCGAGCTTGGCATCGCCTATATGGCCTACGCGCCGCTCGGACGCGGCCTGCTGACCGGCTCGATCATGACCGTCGCCGATCTGCCGGAAAGCGACCGCCGGCGCCGGCATCCGCGGTTCCAGCCGGAGAATCTCGCGCGCAATGCGGCGCTCGTCGCGCAGCTCGCGGCAATCGCGGTGAAGAATGACGTTGCGCCGGCGCAGGTTGCGCTCGCGTGGCTGCTCGCGCAGGGCGACGACATCGTGCCGATTCCGGGCACGAATCACGTGCGCAACCTCGATCTCAATGTCGCCGCGGTCGATCTCGAACTGTCCGCGCACGACCTGCGGCACCTCAACACCATCTTCGCGCCCGGTACAGGCGCCGGCCTGCGCTATTCCGCCACCGCGCTCAAGGGCCTGGGTATCTGAACGCTTTTCGATCGGAACAGAAATGGCCAAGCTTAAACGTCCTCCTCGCAAATCCGTGCGCAACGCGCATCTGCGCAAGCACCCGGCACGGCGGCGTAGGCCCAAGCCTGCGGCGCAGGAATTCCTGTCGCTGCAGGAAATCGTGCTCGCAGCGAAGCGCAACCTGTCGGCGGACCTGTGGAACCATCTGACCGGCGGCGCGGACTCGGAAACGACGTTGAAGCGCAACCGGCAGGCGCTCGACAGCCTCGCGCTGCGCCAGCGCGTGCTGGTGGACGTGCGCAAGATCGACATTACAACCACGCTCCTGGGAAAAATGCTGACGAGCCCGGTATTTCTGGCGCCGGTCGGCGGGCTCGTCGGCTTCATCAATCCCGAGCAAGGCGCCGTCCCGGTGGCGCGCGCCGCGGTTGCGCACGGCACCGCGGCGTTCATCAGCACGGCGGCGACGCCCGGATTCGAAGCGGCTGCGGCGGCCGTCAGTGAACCGCTTATTTTTCAGCTCTACGTGCGCGCCGACCGCAAATGGGTCGAGGACATCCTCGACCGCGTGAACGCCGCCGGTTACCGTGCGCTGTGCGTGTGTGTAGACCGCAATTATTACGGCCGCCGCGAGCGCGACATTGTGAGCCGCGCCAACGTGCGTGAGGGCTTCGGCGATCCGTCGTTCCAGATGGGGCTGCAATGGAGCGATCTCGTGTGGATGAAAGAACGCATCAAGCTGCCGCTGATCGTCAAAGGCGTGGCCACCGCGGAAGACGCGCGCCTGTCGGTCGAGCACGGCGCGGATGTGGTCTATGTTTCCAATCACGGCGGTCGCCAGCTCGATCACGCGCAGAGCACGATCGAAGTGCTGCCCGAAGTGGTGGACGCGGTCGCCGGGCGCGCCGAAATATTGTGGGACGGCGGCGTCCAGCGCGGCACCGACGTCATCAAGGCGATTGCGCTGGGGGCGCGCGCGGTTGGCCTCGGCAAGCTCCTCGGCTGGTCGCTCGCCGCCGGCGGCGAAGCGGCGGTCAAGCGCATGCTCGAATTGATGGACATCGAAATCCGCACGGCGATGGGATTGATGGGCGTGACTTCACTCGCGCAACTGAATCCGTCGTGGGTGCGGCCGGCGCAGCCGGTCGGCGCGGCGGGAGTCACCAGCGCCTATCCGTGGTTTGAGGAGAAGAATTGATTGAGGAATTTGAGGATTAAGAGATTGAGGCAATCCCTTAATCACTCATCACCCCTATGAGAGCAGTTGCGTGCGGATTCCGTAACGCTCGTAGACGGGTAGTGCGCGGCGGTCGCAGGTGACTAGTTCGGCGCTGCAATGCGCTGCCGTCGCGGCCACCAGCGCGTCATAGGATGCGCCACCGGTCACTCCGTGGTCGGGAAGCCCGAGAATAAAGTCCTTGTAGGCCTGCGCGCTCAATCGCAACAGCGGCTGGGGAAACCGGGTCTCCAGAAAATCGCGTACGACTGCACCGGAAGTTCTATGCGGCGGCGGCAAACGGGTCAGCACGGAGTAAGTCTCGAGCGCGCAGTGCTCGATCAGACGCAGGCCGCTATCTAGCGCACGCCGCGCGGCTTCGTGATTCTCGTGCCAGGAGGCGAAAGCGGCGACCACCACGCTGGTGTCCGCCGCTCTCAACGTCGCACGCGTTCCAGGGTATCGCGAACCTGTTCGGCGGTCAGAGCGGGGAGTTCAACGTTCGGGACGGCAACCATCCCTTTGCCGCGCTTTTTCAGTTGCATCGTGGTCGGGATGATTTCGATTTCCAGGCGTCCGTCGCCGGCTCTGATCTCCAGCGGCTGGCCGGGCTTGATGCCCAGAGCGTCACGCAGCGCTTTTGGCACGACGATTCTGCCGGCAGTGTCTATGGTGGATTTCATGGTGTATAGAATGCCATTATTATGGCAGAAGAGCAACCACTTTCACGAGGCGCTCATCCATCAGCGCGGCGCATCTCTGCTCATGGCGTGGCAGGCGGCGCAGCGAAATCGGGTAGACTTGCCAAAAAGAGCGCCGCATATTCGTGCGGTCTGAGGGGCCACGCATGTTGATACGGCGCAAAATCGTCATCGCACTTGGGGCGAGCGCGCTCGTCTCTCCTCTTTCGTCTTTCGCCCAGCAGCAAGGCAAAGTCTGGCGCGTCGGTTTCCTCGCACAGCGTCACGTGGATCTTGTCGATGCCGACCCTACCTACGGTCCTTTCACGCAGGGCATGCGCGAACTGGGTTATGTGGTGGGCAAGAATCTCGTGATCGAGTGGCGATCTGCCGAGGGGAAGTCCGAGCGCCTTCCTGAACTGGCGGCGGAGTTGGCGCGGTTGAAATTGGATGTCCTACTAACAAGAGGTACCCCCACGGCACAGGCCGCGCAAAAAGCGACCACCTCGATTCCCATAGTAATGATAGGCGTGGGGGACCCGGTCGGCGACGGTATCGTCAAAAGACTGGCGCGGCCCGGCGGCAACATCACCGGAATGTCAAGCATAACTGCCGACCTCGGCCCCAAGCGTCTGGAGATGCTGCGCGGTATGGTACCCAACGTTATTCACGTGGCGGTTTTGGTGAATCCTGTCAACGCCTCTAATACTTCGTTGCTGAAAAACGTGCAGGCTGAGTCACAGAGGCTTCATATAAAGATACTGCCATTTAATGTGAACACGCCGCAGGGGATTGCAGATGCATTTAGCATGATGGTGCGTCAAAACGCAGGTGCACTCATCGTAGCGCAGGACGGGTTTTTGATTCAACAGAAAAACCAGATCGTGGAACTCGCGGCGAAGCAGCGGCTGCCGTCCATCGCTGGGTATGGTGAATACGTGGAGGCCGGCGGCCTGATGAGCTACGGTATTAACATCAGGGAAATTACCAAGCGCGCGGCAACCTATGTCGACAAGATATTCAAGGGCGCCAATCCCGGCGATCTGCCGGTTGAGCAACCGACGACATTTGAATTATTCATCAACCGCAAGACCGCGAAGGCGCTGGGCCTCACCATCCCACAGTCGCTTCTCGTGCAGGCGACCACGGTCATCGAGTAGTCCGCGATGCGGGACGCTGGCGCGGCGGATCGCATCGCCGCATACGTTCCGACGCGCAGCACGGTTCAATTGGCCGTGGGTGACGCGTCTCGCGGCCTGCGAGTTGACCCGTCAGCTATCGGGTGGGATAATCCCACCATGATCCTGACCCTCGATGCCAAGCGCCGTTTGACCGTGCCAACGGCCCTCGCTCCGGC
>JBKJMN010000299.1:0-11844 GCA_046596405.1 Burkholderiales bacterium | reverse complement strand
AATAATCCGGCTCCTGATCGAGCGCCGGGAACAGTTCGCGTTGTTCGGCGGCGTGCGCTTCGGCGGCACACTCACCGCCGATGAAGCGTTCGCGCTCGGCTTCGACCATATCGCGCTGGCGCTCGGTGCGGGCAGGCCGACCGTGCTCGACATGCCGAACGGACTCGCGCGCGGCGTGCGCACCGCGTCGGATTTCCTGATGGCGCTGCAATTGACGGGCGCTGCCAAGGCCGATTCGATCGCGAACATGCAGGTGAGGCTGCCAGTGGTGGTGGTCGGCGGCGGCCTGACTGCAATCGATACTGCTACGGAGTCGCTCGCGTACTATCCGCTGCAGGTCGAGAAATTCCTGAGCCGCTACGAAGCGATGGCGCGCGAGCACGGCGAGGCGGCGGCGCGCATCGCGTGGAACGACGAGGAACGCGTGATCGCCGACGAATTGTTGACGCACGCGCGCGCGCTGCGCGAGGAAAAGCGGCAGGCGGGCGCCGAGGCGCGCGCCCCGCGCACGCTTGGACTGCTTCAGGCGTGGGGCGGGGTGACCGTCGCGTACCGGCGGCGCCTGATCGATAGCCCTTCGTACACGCTCAACCATGAGGAAGTCCAGAAAGCGCTCGAAGAAGGGATCAGTTTTGCCGAGGGTCTGACCCCGCTCGGCGTCGAGATAGATGCCTGTGGCCATGCGCGTGCGCTGCGCGTGGCGGTGCAAATTCGCGCCGACGATGGCCAGTGGAGCGAGCGCGGACAGGCCGCGCTGGCGGCGAAAACGATTTTGATTGCGGCCGGCACGCAGCCGAATACCGTGCTCGCACGCGAGGAAGCGCCGGCGTTTCCCCTCGACGGCAAGTATTTCCGCGCGAGCGACGAAGACGGCGCCGCGGTCGGCGTCGAGAAAGCGATTGCCAAACCCGAGCAGGTCCGGGTGCTGCAATCGCGCCGCGCCGACGGGCGCTTCATCAGTTTTTTCGGCGACGTGCATCCCTCCTTCTTCGGCAACGTCGTCAAGGCGATTGGAAGCGCCAAGCAGGGCTATCCGAGCGTGACCCGCGTGCTGACGAAGGTGGCCGCGGCGTCGAGTCAGACCGATACCGCATTTCTCGCGGCGCTCAACGACAATCTGCGCGCAACCGTTCACGAAGTGATCAGGCTCACGCCGACCATTGTCGAAGTCGTCGTGCGCGCGCCGCTCGCCGCGCGGCGTTTCAGGCCCGGCCAGTTCTACCGCCTTCAGAATTTCGAAACGGGGGCGCTGCAGGCGGAGCAATCGAGGCTCGCGATGGAAGGCCTCGCGATGACCGGTGCTTGGGTAGACCGCGAGCGCGGGCTCGTGTCCACCATCGTGCTCGAGATGGGCGGTTCAAGCGACATGTGCGTGCTGCTCAAGCCCGGCGAACCCGTGATACTGATGGGGCCGACCGGCGCTCCGACCGAGATACCGGAGAAAGAAACGGTGGTGCTCGTCGGCGGCGGCCTCGGCAATGCGGTGTTGTTTTCGATCGGCCAAGCGATGCGCGAGGCGGGCAACCGCGTGCTGTATTTCGCCGGCTACAAGCACATGATCGATCGCTACAAGGTCGCCGAAATCGAAGCGGCCGCCGATGTCGTCGTGTGGTGCTGCGACGAGGAGCCGGGCTTCACGCCGGCGCGGCCGCTCGATCGCACGTTCGTCGGCAATATCGTGCAGGCGATCCACTCCTATGCGGTGGGCAATCTCGGCGTGCAGGAAATTGCGCTCAAGTCCGCCGACCGCCTGATCGCGATCGGCTCGGACCGCATGATGGCCGCGGTCGCGCAGGCGCGGCACGCACAGCTGAAGCCGTTTTTAAAGCCGCATCATTTTGCGCTCGGCTCGATCAATTCGCCGATGCAGTGCATGATGAAAGAGATTTGCGCGCAGTGCCTGCAACCGCACGTCGATCCGCAAACCGGCGCAACGACCTACGTGTTCTCGTGCTTCAACCAGGACCAGCCGCTCGATTCGGTGGATTGGCCCGCGCTGAATCAACGCCTGCGTCAGAACTCCGTGCAGGAGAAGCTTACCGCAGAATGGATAGATCACTGTCTGATCAAGCTCGGCAAGCGCGACATGCCGCGCGTCTGACGCGGCGTCATCGCGATATTGCGCCTGACTCCCGATGTTCATCCCGGCGGATCATGGCGCGAAAGCTTGGGATCATCGGCATGGGAACGCCGGCGATGGTCATTTAACTGCGGAGGTTATGCAATCTATTGCAGATAAATATATGACCAGACATCAAAGAAGTGCTTCCTGCATTGTTTCCGTAGGGATCGCGTGGGCCACGCTCCTGTCATGGTCATGCGCGCTTCAGGCTACCGACGCCTGGCCCGTCCGCCCAATCCGCTTCGTGGTGCCGTTCCCGCCCGGGGCGGCAACTGATGCTCTCGCCCGCATCATCGGGTTGAAGCTGGCGGAAAGTGGAGGGCAGTCTGTGGTCGTCGACAATCGGGCGGGCGCAGGCGGGACCGTGGGCACGGAGGTCGTTGCAAAAGCCATGCCCGACGGCTACACGCTGCTGATGGCCAGCACTGCGCACGCCATCAACGCGAGCCTGTATGCCCGGCTGCCGTACGATCCGCAGCGGGATTTCGCAGGCGTGACGCTGGTGGCCTTCCTGCCCAACGTGCTGGTGGCCTACCCGGGTGTGCCGGCGACCAATGTCAGGGAACTGATCGCCCTCGCCAGAGCACGACCCGGACAGATCAACTACGCGTCGGGCGGCAGCGGATCGGCGGCGCATCTCGCGATGGAGCTCCTGAAGACGAACGCCAGCATCGATGTGGTGCACGTGCCCTACAAAGGCGGCGGCCAGGCGATGAACGATCTGTTGGGCGGGCAGATCTCGCTGCTGTTCACGAGCCTCTATTCTGCCCAGCCGCAGGTGAAAGCCGGCAAGCTACGGGCGCTGGGCGTGGCGAGCGCGAAGCGCACGGCGTTCGCGCCTGACGTGCCGACCATCGCCGAGTCCGGCCTGCCGGGCTACGAGGTCATTGCCTGGTATGGCGTGATGGTCCCGGCGAAGACACCGCCGACCGCGGTCGCGCGCCTGCACGCCGAAATCGCCAAGGGTCTCAAGACGCCCGACAGCGAGGCGCGCTTCGCGAGTCAGGGCGCGGAACTCGTCGTCAGCACGCCGGCCGCGTTCGACGCCCACGTCCGCGCCGAGATCGCCAAATGGGACAAGGTGGTCAAAGCGACGGGCGCGCGGGTTGACTAAGCAGGCTAGGCTTGTGGAGCAATGCAGTCATGGAGCACGTTACTTCGCGTGATGACCGGCGGGAAGATATTTGTTGTAGCGATGCCGATCGTCGCGCACGGATGGAGATTTTCAGCTAGGTCTGCAGCCGCTTCAACTGGTTTTGCCACGCGTGGTGCCAGATGACGAATCACTATCACATAGTGGTGGAAACGATAGAAGGCAATCTTTCCGTGGGCATGCGTCAGTGGTCGCTAAGGACCCTCTGGTGACTAAGCTATAGAAACTTGGAGAGGTCCAATCTGAACGAATGCTCCCCCGCCGAAAGGCCGCTTGGGAGGCTGGTCAACTCTCTTGGAATGGACTAACATGGACTAACTCAATTGTATCAGGGTGGTGAGCATGGCGACTATGAATATCCATGAGGCAAAAACGCAATTCTCCAAACTGGTCGATGCCGCGATGAGGGGCGAAGAAACGCTGATCGCCAAGGCCGGCAAACCTGCGGCCAAGCTGGTGTCGATCGCAACGCCGGCGACGAAGCGCAAGTTCGGCATACTCAAAGGGAAGATCAGGATTTCGAAGGATTTCGATGCACCGCTTGCCGACGACGTGCTAGCCGGTTTTGAGGGGCGCCGATGAGGTTGTTGCTGGATACGCATGTGTTCTTGTGGTGCGTAAGAGAAGATAAGCAGATCAGCAAGACCTTGCGCGCGACAATTACCGGCGCCACGGAGGTATACGTCAGTAGCGCCAGTATCTGGGAGGCGACAATCAAAAAAGCACTCGGCAAGCTGGACGTCGATATCGATGATCTGGTGCAAGCAATAAGCGGCAGCGGATTTATCGAACTGCCTATCACGTCTCGTCATGCGGCTGCGATAGCCGGGCTGCCGAACGTGCATCGCGATCCGTTCGACCGTATTCTGATTGCCCAGGCACTGAGCGAGCCGCTGCGTTTTCTCACCGCGGACTTGATGCTTAAAAAATATTCGGACCTTGTCGACGTTGTATGAAAATTGGTCACGATCTGCAAGGGTAAGGCTCGGGAATAAATAGGGGACTGAGCTGAACCCGGTTTGAGGTCACGGGGGCGTATTGAAGTTTGCTTTTAGGCGTTTCGACGGGCCGCTCTCGGGAAACGCGACCTGCCGAAGTCGCCTGCGGAATTTGGCGGCGACCATCTTTTAGCTGTCTTTAGCTGTCATAAAGTCACAACTGTCGAGTGTGGCAAGCCTCAAGCTATGCTGACCGAATCGGGTAGACTGGCGCTCAGTAGACTGTCCACGTTGCTTGGGGAGGCCACTCTTGATTACCCGCCGCAAAATCGTAGTGGCACTCGGAGCAAGCGCACTCGCAGTGCCGTTTGCGTCTTTCGCGCAGCAACAAGGCAAAATCTGGCGGGTCGGCTTTCTCGCGCAGCGTCATATGGAATTTGTCGATTCCGACTCCTACTACGGCCCTTTCACGCAGGGCATGCGCGAACTCGGTTATTCCGAGGGCAGGAATCTCGTGGTCGAGTGGCGTTCTGCCGAGGGGAAAATCGAGCGGCTGCCGGAACTGGCGGCGGAATTGGTGCGGTTGAAAGTGGATGTCCTGGCAGCAGCAGGAGCACCCGCGTCACTCGTTGCGCAAAAAGCCACCACCGCGATACCCATCGTAATGATAGGCGTGAGCGATCCGGTCGGTAGCGGTCTGGTCAAAAGCCTGGCGCGGCCCGGCGGCAACAGTACCGGACTCTCAAACATGAACGTTGATCTCGGCCCCAAGCTCCTTGAGATGCTGCGCGGTATGGTGCCCAAGGTTACTCGTGTGGCGGTTTTGGTGAACCCTCATATTGTGTTGCTCAAAAACATCCAAGTTGCGGCACAGAAGCTTGGTGTCGAGATACTGCCCGTTGAAGCGAGCACCCCGGAGGAGATTGCAAATGCGTTTGCCGTGATGGCGCGGCAGAAGGCCGGGGCGCTCATCGTGCCGCTGGAACCGTTTTTTCAGCAACAGAGAACCCAGATCGTGGAACTCGCGGCGAAGCAGCGCCTGCCATCGATAGGCGGGTATGGTCAATACGCGGAGGCAGGCGGGCTGATGAGCTACGGCCAGAACCCCAGGGAACGTTACCGGCGCGCGGCAACCTATATCGACAAGATTTTCAAGGGCGCCAATCCCGGCGACATCCCGGTGGAGCAACCAACATCGTTCGACCTGATCATCAACCGCAATACCGCAAAAGCACTTGGCCTCACTATTCCGCAATCACTACTTGTGCAGGCGACCAAGGTGATCGAATAGGCTGGTTTCGGCTCCTCGCGAAGCGCCGCTTTTGGCCGACCCGCCCATTAGCCTGCGGACGAAAAACGCCCGTTACCGGAACTGCGCAAGCCAAGTTGAAATTCGAGGGATCCGGTGTCTGTTGTCAGATCAAATCTCGATCACTCCAAATCAAGATCACTTCACGAAAGGCAACGCGAAAGGCAACGGGGTCTAGCAAAGTAGCATAGAAGCTGCTACGCGCAGAGCGAACAGGCCATAGTCGCCGCGCACGACAGCGGCGGTTACAGCTATCACGAGATTGCGCAGTATTTTGGAGTGCACTTTACGACGGTTGGGCGGATCGTTCGCGCAGGCAGGGCAGCTAGCGGTTACCGGATGCGTCGAAGCGAAAGCCGTAGTGCTACGACGATCGACCTGACCCCATGATTCTGGATGATTCTGTTTCAAAGAATTGTCGTTTTCGAAAGTTGATACCCGCTCTGGATTCCGGAAGGAAGCGACATGAGACTGAAAAAAGTCATAGAAGCCGAAGATGCGGTTGCCGTCATCCACGATGGCGACGTGATCGCATCCGCGGGATACGGCGGCAATGGCACGCCAGACCAGCTTTTCGTCGCGCTGGAAAAGCGCTTTCTCGAAACAGGTGCGCCTCGCGATCTGACGCTGGTCTTCGCCGGCGGCCAAGGTGACATGAAGGACAAGGGTCTCAACCGGCTTGGACACGCGGGGCTATTAAAACGCGTCATCGGTGGCCACTTCGGGCTGATTCCCCGCATCGAGAAGCTGGTCGTCGCCAACCAGATCGAAGCCTACAACCTGCCCGAGGGCATTCTCACTCACCTCTACCGCGACATCGGCGCCGGCAAGCCCGGCACACTGTCGCCCGTCGGGCTCGGTACTTACGTCGATCCACGTTATGGCGGAGGGCGCATGAATGCCATGACGACTGAGGACATCGTGCGCCTGTTCGAGATCGACGGCGATGAGTTCTTGTTCTTCAAGGCATTCCCGATCAAGGTGGCGCTCATACGCGGCACAACCGCTGACCCGGACGGCAATATCACGGCCGAGCGTGAAGCACTTACGCTGGAGAACTTGGCGCTTGCGATTGCTGCGCGCAATTCGGGCGGGATAGTCATTGCGCAGGTCGAGCGCGTCGCAGCGGAAGGGTCTCTCGATGCGCGGCGCGTGCAAGTTCCCGGGGTGCTGGTGGATTGCGTCGTGCTGGCGGAGCCGGAGCACCACATGCAGACCTACGGTACGCACTACAACCCGGCGTTTGCGGGCGAATTGCGTGTGCCGCACAGGAAAGTGCAGGTGGCAGAATTGAGTGAGCGGAAGATCATCGCTAGGCGTGCGGCGCTCGAGCTTTCGCCAAACTGCGTCATCAACGTCGGTGTTGGCACCGTTCCGGACCAGGTACCTCTAGTCGTCGGCGAAGAACGCGTACAGGACTTGATCACGCTCACGGTTGATCCGGGCGTCATGGGGGGCGTGCCGATGAGCGGCCTTGATTTTGGCGCCGCCGTGAACTACCAGGCGGTGATTGACCATTGCTCCGAATTCGATTTCATCGACGGTGGCGGCCTGGACGCGGCGTTCCTCGGGTTCGGAGAGTGCGACGCCAAGGGCAACGTCAATGCGAGTCGTTTCGGCGAGCGCATCCCCGGCTGCGGCGGCTTCATCAACATCAGCCAGAACGCCAAGAAAATCGTGTTCGTAGGTACCTTCACGTCGGGTGGTCTCGAAGTCGCGATAGACGACGGCTGTATGCGTATTCGCCAGGAAGGCAAGTTCTCGAAGTTCGTGGAGACCCTCGGCCAGACCACGTTCAGCGCGGACTATGCGCGGCGCCGTGGACAGGAGGTGCTGTATGTAACCGAGCGCTGCGTATTCCGATTGGGCGAAAATGGATTGACGCTCACCGAGACAGCACCCGGCGTCGAGATCAAGCGCGACATCCTGGCGCGATTGCCTTTCAAGCCTGCGATGGAACTCGCGCGGTCGATGGATCCGGTCATATTCCAGCCGGCACCGATGGGGCTGCGCGCGCGCATGCTCGACATCCGTATTGCGGACCGGCTCAGCTACGACGCTGGGTCGAACACCGTATACATGAACTATGCAGGCATGCGCGTCCGCAATGAAGACGACATTCGTACCATTGTCGAGGCGGTCGACGCACTTCTTCGACCGCTCACAAAGCGGGTGCACTCGATCGTCAACTACGAGCGCTTCTCCTGCGATGACGATGTATTCAACCAGTACGTCGATGCAGTGAAATACGTAGAGGAGACTTACTATCTCGATGTGAAGCGCTATACCAGTGGCGCCTTTCTGCGCCACCAGCTGGGCAGCGAGCTCGCAAAGCGCAAGATTACGTCAAGAGTCCTGGAATCGCACAAAGCGGCCTCCACGAGCCGCTGAATACGGGTGCCGAATGGAACAAATGGGGTCGGAGTCAGGGGCCCGTGTAACTTTTGCGCGCCGTGGGACAATCGGCGTTTCAGCGACCGAAAAGTTGCACTGACCTCATTTTTTTTCTTTTGTTTATCGCGTCGCTGGTAATCAATTCCCCGGCAACGAATGAGCGATGGGGAAGAACGCGTCCTTCCAGCTCGCCGGCCGGGTCTTGATCACGCCTGTCCTGAACATCTGCTCGGAATACTTCAATGTGCCGTTCGGCGCCCGCGTGAATATAAAGCCCGGCGACTCAAGCATTGCCGTGAGTTCTTCTACGGTTATTTTTTCCTTGGTCACCTTGAGATAGAGATCGGCGGCGCCGCGCTTGTCGCGGGCGATGAATTCCATCGCCTCGCCCATGGCCGCAAAAATCGCGGCTATCGTCTTCGGATTGGCATCGTGAAATTTGACGGTGCCGAATATCACGGTGATCGTCGCCGGCCCGCCCATCACCTCGGTCGAATTGAGAACGGCGTGCACGCCGGGCGACTTCAGCGCCACGTTCTGGTACGGCGGCACGGAGAAATGGCTATTGACCTCGCCCGCGCCAGAGAGCAGCGCGACCGTTGCATCGGGATGCGACATGGCCACCGTGAACGGATCGAACTTCGAGCGGCCCGCTTCGCCGAACATCTTTTCCGCCGCGATACCCAATATCGTCGACTGCATCGACACTTTGACCGTGGGCACCGCGATCTTGTCCTTCTCGGTGAAGTCCGCGATGGTCTTGACATTGGGGTTGCGCGTAACGAGCATCAGCGGCACGGCGGCGACGGCGGAGACTGCCTTGACCTGCTCGCCGGTGCGCGACCACAGCAGCATCATGTTGCTGATGCCGCTGGTGACGAAATCGAGATTGCCTGCCAACAGCGAATCGGTCGACGTGCCGCCGCTGCCTATCGTCACCCAGTTCACCTTGACGTCGCCCAGTCCGGCCGCCTTCGCGTGCTTCTCGATCAGTCGCTGCTGCTCGACGACGACGACCGAAAGATAAGGCAGGCCGTATTGCTTGGAAATGCGGATTTCGGACACTTCCGCACGCAGCGGCGATGCGAGCGCGCATACCGCGAGCGCGGCAATGATGCGCGGCAGATCCCATGCTGATCCAGACATGGCACCCTCCCAAAAGGTTGCGACGATTAACGGCTTTTTTCGCTGCTGTCACAGTCAGTATAGAGCGAGTCGACTGGTCGAACAATAACCGCACATCCCTGCGGCCAGGGAAGGAAGCATAATAACCTGCCGCAATCTTTTCATTGCGCTCGCGCCTCGCACAAGGCCTAAGGCCTGGTGGTCAGATCTGGCAAAGCAGCATGAATGCATTGCTACTTTCACGCGACGGCGGGACCTTTAAGGATTAAACGGCCAGGCTCGACGAGGTGCTTTCGCCCATCCAGAAAATCCTGCACGAGGCGTGGCGAGAAAGCTGAGCGGGGAACTCCGTTACGGACGGCCCATCTCGCGTAACACCCCGCCGAGCGTGCCCACAAGCTCATCGATTTGCGGCTTGCTGATGATGAGCGGCGGCGACAGTGCGATGATGTCGCCGGTAGTGCGGATCAAAACGCCTTTTTCATAGCAGCGCTGGAACACTTCGAACGCGCGCGCCGTCGGTTTGCCGGGAATGGATTCCAGTTCGATGCCGGCGACCATGCCCATATTGCGCACGTCGATGACATGCGGGAGTTCGCGCAGGCTGTGCACGGCATCTTCGAAGTAGGGCGCCAGATCGCCGGCGCGTTTGAACAATTGTTCTTCCTCGAACAGATCGAGACTCGCGAGCGCCGCCGCGCTAGCGAGCGGATGACCGGAGTACGTATAGCCGTGAAATAGCTCGATGGTGTTTTCAGGTGCGGCCGCCATCATGCCGTCGTATATCCCTTTGCGCACCATGACCGCCCCCATCGGCACGCTGCCGTTGGTGAGGCCCTTCGCGAGGCAGATGAGGTCGGGGATTACGCCGAGTTTTTCGCAGGCGAACGAGGCGCCCAGGCGGCCGAAGCCGGTGATGACTTCATCGAATATGAGCAGGATGCCATGCTTGTCGCAGATCTGGCGCAGCCGTTCGAGATAGCCCTGCGGGGGAACCAGCACGCCCGCCGAGCCCGCCAGCGGCTCGACGATCACCGCAGCGATGTTTGACGCATCGTGCAGCGGAATAATGCGTTGCTCCAGTTCGTCCGCCAGATGCGCGCCCCATGCGGGCTGGCCGCGGCTGAATGAGTTGTGCTCGAGATTGTGCGTGGCCTGCAGATGGTCGACCGTCGGCAGCAGGCTGCCAAACGCCTTGCGGTTGGCCGGCATGCCGCCGACCGATACGCCGCCGAAATTGCCGCCGTGATAGCCGCGTTCTCGGCCGATCAACCAGCGCCGCTGGCCTTGGCCGCGAGCGCGATGGTAGGCGAGCGCTATCTTCAGCGCGGTGTCGACGGCTTCCGAGCCCGAGTTAGTAAAGAACGCGTGGTCGAGATCGCCGGGCAGCAGTTGCTTCAGACGCGTGGCGACCTTGAACGGCAGCGGATGGCCCATTTGAAACGGCGGCGCGTAATCGAGCACGCCGGCCTGCTGCTGGATCGCCTCGACGATTTTCTTGCGGCCGTGGCCCGCGTTGACGCACCATAGGCCGGCGATCCCATCGAGCACTTCGCGCCCGTCGTCGGTGATGAAATGCATGTCCTTCGCGGACACGAAGATGCGCGGCTTCGCCTTGAACTGGCGATTGGCCGTGAACGGCATCCAGAATGCGTCGAGGTCGTAATCGTGTGGATTCATGGCGAGTCTTTAAAAAGAAGACGGGTTATCCGAGACTATTGAGAATTAAATAACTTTGTGACAATAAACCTTCCCGCCTTCGGCCCCCTCGCTTTGCTCTCCCCACCCTTCTCCCGGAGGAAGAAGGGCTTACCTTCCCTCTACCTCCGTGAGAGGGACCGAGGGTGAGGGAAGCTTTTGGCACGCTACGCATTTGTCATACGGTTATGTAAAGATCATTAGTCCGCGCGCACGTTGGCCGCCTTGACGACGCGCGACCACTTGGCAACTTCGGCGATTATAAACTTTTCGAACTCGGCGGGTCCGCTTGCGACGATGTCGACGCCTTGATTCAGGATCCGCGCCTTCAAGCCGGGCGCCTGCAAAATCCGCACAATGGTGCGCTGGATATGCAAGACGACCGCGGGCGGCGTGCGCGCGGGCGCGAGTATCCCGTACCACGTGCCGGTCTCGACCCCGGGGAAGCCCGCTTCGGCCATCGTCGGCACGTCGGGCAGAATGGTCGAGCGCCGCTTGTCGGCGATCGCCAGCGGACGCAGGCGGCCGCTCTTGATGTGCTGCTCGAGCGCGAGCGGACCCGCGAACATCATCTGCACGTGGCCGCCGAGCAGGTCGGTCACTCCGGGACCCGACCCTTTATACGGAACGTGCGTAATGCGAGTGCCGGCCACAATGTTGAACAGTTCCCCCGACAGATGCGGCGAGCTGCCATTGCCCCCCGAGGCGAAGTTCATCGCGCCCGGTTTCGACTTGGCGAGCATCACCAGCTCTTGCGCCGATTTTGCCGCGACCGAGGGATGCACGACCAGGATATTGGGCTGCGATACGACGAGCGAGACCGCGGCGAAATCCTTGACGGTATCGAACGGCAGCCTGGCGATCAGGCTGGGATTGACGGTGTGCGTCGTGGTTATCATCACGAGCGTGTAACCGTCCGGCGCCGCTTTGGCCGCCATGTCGGTGCCTATCGTGCTGCTCGCGCCGGGCCGGTTGTCGATGACCAGCGTGTGCCCCAGCGCCTCGCTCAACGGCGGCTGGATGGTGCGCGCGAGCGCGTCGGCGCTGCCCGCGGGCGCGAACGGCACGATCAGGCGAATCGGCTTGGACGGATACGCTGCGGAGT
>JBKJMN010000440.1:0-4751 GCA_046596405.1 Burkholderiales bacterium | reverse complement strand
CCGCGGGCTGCACGCCGTAGAACGGCACCGCACCGCCGAGATCCGGAAACCGCGTCGCGAACATGTTCGAGATGCCCCCGCCGAAGCAGAAGCCGACCACGCCGATCCTGCCGGTGCATTCCGGACGCGCTTTCAGAAAGAGCGCGCCGGCCGCGAGGTCTTCGGTGCGTTTCGCCGCATCCTGCTTGGCAAACAATTCCCTGGCTTTGTCTTCGTCGCCTGGATAACCGCCGACCGGCGTCAATGCGTCGGGCGCGAACGCGACGAAATTCAGCAGCGCGAGCCGGCGCGTCACGTCTTCGATGTATGGATTCAAGCCGCGGTTTTCGTGGATGACGACGACGCCCGGCAACTTACCGGTGGCGTTCGCCGGCTTCGCGAAATAACCGCGCATGGTGCCCGAGCCCTGCGGCGACGGGTAAGTCAGGTATTCGGCCTTGATGCGCGCATCATCTTTGGGTACCTGCTGTGCCCATGCGAAGTTGGGCCGCAGACTTTCAAGCATCGCGGCCGCCGTGAACCCGCCGACCGCATACTTGCCGGCGCGATCGAGAAAATCGCGGCGGCTCATCCTGCCGTGCACATAACCGTCGAACAGGTTCAGCACTTCCTGCGGAAAATCGCTCGCGTTCTTGCGTTCCATTACGCTGCCTCTCCCGACAGAAAATTGCGTTGATGAAAATTACGCTACCGTGCGGTTGGCCTCGAGAAGCGCCAGCTTCACTTTTTCCGGCAGCATGGGCTGCTGCCGCAACCGCACACCGGTCAGCGCGAATATCGCGTTGGAGATCGCCGATGGCACCAATGGCGTCGCCATCTGCCCGACTCCCGTCGGGTGATTGGGGGTCGGCATGAGCTTGATGTGCATCAGCGGGACGTCGCGCATGCGCGGCACCGAATAGTCGTTGAAATTCGCCTGCTTGACGACACCGTCCTCGATCGTGATGCGCTCCGTCAGCGCGAGGCCGAGACCGTAGACGATCGAGCTCTCCGTCTGCGCGATCACATTGTCGGGGTGTACCGCAACGCCGCAGTCTATCGTGCACCAGAACTCGTGTACTTTGATCTTTCCCGTCTGCCGGTCGACCGACACCTCGGCGACACCAGCGACCTGAGTGCCGGAGTAATCGAGGTAGGCGAAGCCCAAGCCCCGTCCCGGCCGTTTTCTGCTCCAATCGGCCATCCGCGCGACTTCTTCGATCGTGTGCCGGGCACGCTGCGCGAGCGGTGTCTTGTCGAGCAGCCGCAGACGGAATTCGACCGCGTCCGCGCCTTGTTTCGCGGCGAGTTCATCGAGGAAAACCTCGTTGGCGAAACTGTTCTGGCCGACGCCGATCGCGCGCAACGGGTTCGTGCGCATGCCGGTCTTCTGCAGCAGCCCTTCGCTCATGCGGTCGGGAATCGCATAGGTCGGCAGCTCGGTGCCGCGTATCGCGATGCCGTCCACGCCCTTCGTCTGCTTGTGACGGACGGGATCCATGAACGCGAGCACCTCGTCCGCGACCACGCGATGGTGCCACGCGACGATGCGCCCGGAAGCGTCGAGGCCCGCGCGGATGCGGTTCACGTAGAGCGGGCGGAAGCGGCCGTTGTGCACATCGTCCTCGCGCGTCCACATGACTTTCACCGGGCGGCCCGCCGCCTTCGACATCAAAACCGAATCCACGATGAACTCGACGTCGCGGTTACCGCGCCGGCCGAAGCCGCCGCCGAGCAGCAGACCGTTGAACTTCACGCGGCTTTCCGGAATGCCGAGCGCGCCGGCCACTGCGGCTACCGTTATGGTCTGGCTCTGGGTGCCGACCCACACCTCCACGGCATCGCCTGAGGGAGAAACCGCCGCGACCGAGTTGAGAGGCTCCATCTGCGCATGGTAGGCGTAGTCGGCGCGGTACTCGCCTTCGACGATAGTCGCCGCTTTCGCCATCGCCGCTGCCATATCGCCCTTGCTGTCCCACGGGAAGCCCTTGCGGGTGTCGTCCCTGGCAATCGCCGAGAATTGTTCGAAACCCTTCTCGTTGGAAAAGCCCCAGCCCGTCGCATTGCGGCCCCAACTCACTTTCAGCGCATTCTTCGCCTTGAACGCCGCCCATGGCGTTTCCGCCAGCACCCCCACGCCATACTTGAGGGGCACGATCCTGATGACGCCCTCGATCGCGCGCGCGGCAGAGTCGTCGATGCGCTCCGGCGCAGCCCCTTCCACGGGCTCGCGCAGAATGGCGCCGTAAATCATGCCGGGCACCTGCACGTCGATGCTGTACTGCGCGGTGCCGTTGACTTTGGACGGCACGTCAATGCGCGGAATATCCTGACCGACCAGCCGGAACTGCGCGGTTGCGACGGGCGGCACGATCACTTCAGGCGCCTGCGCCGGGATCTTCGCGAAACCCGCGATCTCGCCGTACGCAATCCTGCGGCCCGACTTCTCGTGCACGACGTATCCCGGAATCGTCGCCAGCTCTTCGGCGGCAACACGCCACTGTTCGGCTACGTTGTCCACCAGAACCTTGCGCACCTGAGTACCGAATTGCCGCATGTTGTTGAAATACCCGGTGACGGTCGCGCTCCCCGCGGTGTACTGTTCGCCGCCGAACAGCGGGTTGCCGTAAAGCTTGCCGCTGGGATACGCCGGGACGATTTTCACCTTCGCCCAGTCGGCGTCCATCGCATCGGCCACAATGCGCGGCAGCGAAGTCAGCGAGCCCTGTCCCATCTCCGCTGCCGGCGACATGATCGTGACCGTGCCGTCCGTCGATATGCTGACCCACGGACTCACCACAACATCGTTGCCTGCCGCATGCGCTGCGCTGCCCTCGAACCTCGGTACACCGAGCGCAACGCCAAACGTGAAGCCTGCTGCGCCGACCATGAAACGGCGGCGGTTCACATTCAATGCCGGTTTTGTTTTGGGTCCCCTCGTCAGGTAGCTCATGCTTGCCCCTCCTTTACAGCGCGTTCGACTGCACGCACGATGCGCGCGTAAGTCCCGCAGCGGCAAATGTTGGTGCTCATATGCTCGACGATTTCTTCGCGCGTCGGACGCGGATTGGTTTTCAGCAGGTCCGCCGCGCGCATGATCTGCCCCGACTGGCAATAGCCGCATTGCGGCACCTGTTCGGCGAGCCACGCTTTCTGCAGTTTGTGATTGCCATCGGGCGACAGGCCTTCGATCGTCGTGATCTTGCGCCCCGCCATCTGGCTAATCGGCAAAAGGCACGAGAACACCGATTTGCCGTCCACATGCACCATGCACGCGCCGCACTGGCCGGCGCCACAGCCGAATTTGGTGCCAGTGAGTTTGAGATCTTCGCGCAACACCCACAATAGCGGCGTGTCGGGAGCCGCGGTTATGGTCTGTCGCTTGCCGTTGACGGTCAGCGACGTCGAGGTCATCTTGGTCATGGTTCCTCCTGTGGCGTATTCAGAATAAACAACGAAACTGATTCGTTATTCCACGCAGCGCGAACTATTCTATTCCCGAATCAACCGACGCGGAACAATCTGCGCTCGGCTTTGTGCAGCCGCTCGAAGCCGGTTTTAGTGATGCGTATCATCTCGCCGACCTGCACGCCGGCGCGCTTGCTTTCGTCCGCTTCCGTCGTGATTACGTTGGGCTGCACGACCACCGTCATGTTTTCTTCCAGCGTCATGTCCGGCAGCGGACCGGCCGGCCGGCTTTTCGAGCCGACGATGGGCTGGAAATAGCCGCCGCCGAAACCGTGCATAAGGTCGTCGCATACCGAGAAACCGGCGCTCTCGATCACGCCAGCGGCGTCGACGATTTCCTGCATGGTCGTGCCATGACGCGCAACTTTGGTGACCGCGTCGAAAGCGGCTTCGGCGGTATGGTAAAGATCGCGGTAGAGCGGCGTCGGCTCCGCATCCACCGTCATCGTGCGTAAGACCTGCCCCGCATAATCCCACCAGAACGACGACAGCTCGCAAAATATCACGTCGCCCTTCTCTACTTTCTTCGGCGAATGATGCTGCGGCGGTACGAAGATGTGCGGGTTAGCCATCGACGTGCGCCCGATGTAATGAATCATCGTGGTGCCGCCGTGACCAACCCACGCGCGCTCTATCATGTTGCCAAGCTCGCGCTCGGTCATGCCCATGCGCGTGCCGTTCACGAGCGCCATCAGGCCGGCGTCGGACAATGCCGCGCCGATGCGCAGCCAATCGATTTCTTCTTCGGACTTGATCGTGCGCAGCCGGATGTATTCAGCGTCGAGCCCGACCATTTCAAAATGCTCTTCGAGCGCGCGCCATTTCGAGACCACCAGCGGCCCCATCACGCCGACTCGTTTCGCGCCGCGCTTCTTGAGCTCTGCAATCGTCTTCTGGATGCCCTGGTGCTCGCCCCATTGCACATCGACGTCGCGCGCGATTTTTTTGCCGAGCGGAAAGTGGTTGTACCACTCCATGAACATCGTCATTTTCACGCCGGGCTTGAAGACGACGTAGGCCTCGACCGTGCCCGGCCACGACGTGACCCATTGCGGCGCGTTGCCGACGCGATGATCGGTGACAACCAGCAGGTGATCGACGCCCGCCTTCTGCATCACATCGTCGAGCAGTTTGTGCCGGCGCGCGTACTCGGCGTCCGAGAAACGCGGATACTCTTGAGCCATGATGTTCTGCAAGCGGGGTTCGAGTTGGAGCGGATTGTCGTTGGACATGGTGGGTTCGCGTGAGGAGTGAGGAGTGAGGAGTGAGGAGTGGGGGGTGAGGGGTGAGGGGTGAGGGGTGAG
>JBKJMN010000396.1:0-16908 GCA_046596405.1 Burkholderiales bacterium | reverse complement strand
ACCATGGTGCTGGTCGGCAGGTTGTCCTTGAAGAATTCCTCGCGCGCGGCGACGATCTGCTTGAACTCGCGGATGTCGGTCGTGTAGACGGTAGTCCACACCACGTCCGCCATCGTTGCGCCTGCGGCTGTCAAATTCTTCTCGATATTGCGCAAACACTGGCGCGTCTGCTCGAGCATGCTCCCCGCGCCGACCTGGTTGCCGTCGTTGTCACGCGCGACCTGGCCCGAGACGAAGATCATGCTTTTGGGTTGGTCGACACGGACGTAATGGTTATAGACGGTCGCCCGCACGTTTTTCATGCCTGGTGGATTGCCGCGTTTGATTGCCATTTTTTCTCCCCGTCTCGTATTCAATGGTTCAACCGTAGTGTGCAATAAGCGCAGCGCATTGCACCGGCGCTATCGTGCGGCGCAATGCCCGTTGGTTATTGCGCCCTACAGTAGCTTCCCAATCAGTCCGCCGTGATGCCGGCTTCTTTGATGATCGCGGTCCAGCGTTTTTGCTCGACGCGCATGAGAGCGGCAAACTCGGTCGGCGTCGGCCCGGATGGTGCGTAGCCGAGCACGTCGAGGCGCGAGCGCGTATCGGACATGGCGAGTATCTTGATCGTCTCGCCGGCTATCCGCGCTATCACCGGCTGCGGCGTGCCGGCCGGAAACAAAAAACCCTGCCAGTTGACCGCTTCGTACTCGGGAAGTCCGAGCGCTTCCGCCACGGTCGGCAATTCGGACAATGCAGCAAAGCGTTTTTTGGTGGTCACCGCGAGTCCGCGCACCTTGCCCGACTTCACGTATGGCAGCGCGCCTTGCATGCCCGACACCATGACCGGCACGCGTCCGCCGAGCACATCGACGAGGCCCGGGGGTCCGCCCTTATAAGGAATGTGGTTGAGCTGGATGCCGGCCATTTTGTTCAGCAGTTCGCCGCCAAGGTGCTGCATGCTGCCAACGCCGGAAGAAGCGTAGTCGATCTGTTTTGGTTTTGCTTTCGCGATGTCGACGAGGTCTTTCATGGTCTGGCCCGCAAATGACAGGGAAACCAGCCACACATTCGGCGATTGCGTCAGTTGCGTGACCGGCGCGAAATCCCTGATCGCGTCGAAAGGCGCGCGGCGGCTGACGATAGGCGCGGTGATCGTATCGATCGCGCACAAGAGCATGGTGTAGCCATCGGGTGTCGCCTGCCTGACGATGTCCGCGCCGAGCATGCCGGCGGCGCCCGGCCGGTTGTCGACGACGAACTGCTGGCCGAGGCTGTCGCCGAGCTTTTGCGTGATGTAACGGCCTATCGTGTCCGAGCCGCCGCCCGTTGCCTGCGGAATGATGAGCCGGATCGGCCGCTCGGGATACGACGGCTGCGCCGCAATCGCGCCCGCGGCCATTGCCAACAGGAGAATACTTAATAGCGGGGATCCGGCTTTCTTCGTGGTTCGCATGATTACATCCCTTGTCTTTTCGAAAAAACACATTGCAGATAGCGCGATGAATAAACCCATCCCCATCCCGGGCCTTCCCCTTGAAAGGGGAAGGTGAGATAAGAGCGGCGCTCGCGGCGCAGACCGCTCACTTGCTGTCCAGGTAAATATCGCGGCCTTGTTTGACGTCGGCCTTGCGGAGCCCGCCGATGCGCGCGTGCAAACGGCCGCGGCCGGCGCCGACGAGTATGACAATCACTTCATCGGGCAAGGGTCCATCCGGCATCGTCGCCTGCACCGTATCGTAGTGCGAGCGCACGTACAGCGCGTCTTTGAACGCGAGCGGGACATCCAGCGTCGCACCGAGCGCGCCGCGCTTCACGTTCGCGGCCATCCACGCGCTGGCATCGCCGAGCGCTTTGCGCACACGCGTAGCGAAGGGCCGCGTGATTGTGGCGTAGCCGTGCTCGATTTCTCCCTGCGTACCGACGATGGCCCCCTTGCCGTAACTCTCCACGCGCCGCGGATCGTTGCCGAACTGGTCGAGCAATTTCCGCACCAGCAACGTTCCGAGCTCCGCGCCGAATTCGATCAACGGCTCGATGTCGGCGAGCGGCTTGCCCGCGTACGAATTGTGGATGGCGGCCATGGCCGCGACGCGGATCAAGGGCGGCCCGTCGGCGCGGCCGGCCTCGAGCCGTATTTCTTCCACCATCACGGCGGTCTTGCGGATCGCAAAATGCGCGCGCGAACTTTTTTTCGGCATCGAGATTTCCGTGCGCCGGATTACTTCGCAGCCGCCACGACGACTTCCTTCGCCGCGCCGCCCCAGCCGTTTTCCGTGACATCGACGACCACCCCGTTCGGGTCGCGGTACTTCACTTCGTAAAAACCGCCGCCCGCAGCCGGTTCGCCCATCCAGTGCTCGCCGCCCGCGGCCTCCATCGCTTGGCGCGTGGCCGCGACGTCATCGACCCAGAAGCCTATATGGTGAATGCCGACGAAATCGCAGCCGCGCTCGCCGGCGGCGGCGACGGTCTTGTAATCGAGGAGCGCGAGATTAATTACGCCGTCGGAAAGATACACGCCACGCGCGTTTTCCCAGTCGGTTTCGCCCACCTTGCGCATGCCGAAAACGCGCATGTAGAATTCGGCGGCCTTGTGCGGATCGGGCACTTGCATTGCGATATGTCTCAACCTTGCCATGTCCGGTCTCCTGATGGTTGCTGAGGGGATCAGTAAGTTTTGCAACTTTAGCACCCCGGCTGCCTCGCACCATAATTGGGCCGGCCGCCGCCGGCGCGGCCCGTTTTGGTGCGGCCGGGTGAGTGTATGACGGACGTTTACCTTGGACGCGACTACCGCGTAAAATGAAATCCTGAATTCCGGGCAATCAGCCGCTTCTGGCACACGCCTTGCTCCCGACTACAAAGTGCCCTCAGACATGAACATGCCGACCCTAGGCGCCGCGACGGCGCCGCGCTGGTTCAACGAAATGTATGACGACGCTGGCGCGCCGCGCGAGCACTATGCCGAGTACGCGGAGTGGTTGAGCTCGAAACCGGTCGAATTCATGCTGCAGAAGCAGAAGGAAGCCGACACCCTGTACGCGCGCCAGGGCATCACGTTCGCCGTTTACGGCGACGATACCGGCGTCGAGCGTTCCATCCCTTTCGACATCATCCCCCGCATCATGCGCGCGGGCGCGTGGAAAGTGCTGTCCGACGGCTGCTGCCAGCGCGTGCGCGCGCTTAACGCGTTCCTGAAGGACATCTATCACGACCAGGAAATCATCAAGGCCGGCATCATTCCGGAACAGCAAGTAATTGGCAACAGCCTGTACCGGCCCGAGATGCGCGGCTTCAACGTGCCCGCCGACGTCTATGTGCACGTCGCCGGCATCGACATCGTGAAAGTCGAGCGCGACACCTTTTATGTGCTCGAAGACAACCTGCGCACGCCGTCGGGCGTCTCGTACATGCTGGAAAACCGCAAGATGATGATGCGGCTGTTTCCGGACCTCTTTTCGCGCATTCCGATCGCGCCCGTCGATCATTACGCCGACGTGCTGCTCGACAACCTGCGCTCGGTGGCGCCGGCCGGCGTGAGCAATCCGACGGTCGCGGTGCTCACGCCCGGCGCGTATAACAGCGCCTACTTCGAGCACGCGTTCCTCGCGCAGCAGATGGGGGTCGAACTCGTCGAAGGCCCCGACCTGTTCGTCGCCGACAATTACGTCTACATGCGCACGACGCACGGCCCGCAGCGCGTCGATGTGATTTACCGCCGCGTGGACGACGATTTTCTCGACCCGCTCGCATTCCGCGAGGATTCCATCATCGGCGTCCCCGGACTGTTCGGCGCCTATCGCGCGGGCCGCGTGACGCTCGCCAATGCGATCGGCAGCGGCGTCGCCGACGACAAGTCCACCTACGTTTACGTGCCCGAGATGGTGCGGTTTTACCTCGGCGAAGAGCCGATATTGCAGAACGTGCCTACCTACCAGTTGGGCAAGCCCGCCGACTTGAGCTACGTGCTCGCGCACCTGCCGGAACTGGTGGTGAAGGAAGTACAGGGTTCCGGCGGCTACGGCATGCTGGTCGGTCCCGCAGCGACGCGCGACGAAATCGACGCCTACCGCGAACGCATACTCGCCACGCCGGCGGCTTTCATCGCCCAACCCACGCTGGCGCTGTCCACCTGCCCGACTTATGTGCAATCCGGCATTGCGCCGCGCCACGTCGATCTGCGCCCGTACGTGCTGTCGGGCCGCAAGGTTTCGCTGGTGCCCGGCGGACTCACCCGCGTCGCCTTGCGGGAGGGTTCGCTGGTCGTCAATTCGTCGCAGGGCGGCGGCACTAAAGACACCTGGGTGTTGGAATCGTGAGGCGTGAAGCAATACAAATCGTGAGGCGTGAGGCGAGAGGCGAGAGGCGGGCTCGGCGCGCGGCCGCGCGCCCTTTTGCCGAACAGCGCACGCGAAAAGCCGGCACAAAGTGCGAAGCGACGCGTCATTCGGCCGTTACCCCCTCACGCCTCACGCCTCACGCCTCACGCGCATCATGCTAGCCCGCGCCGCCAACAACCTCTACTGGATGTCGCGCCACATCGAGCGCGCCGAAAACACCGCGCGCATGCTCGACGTTACGTATCGCATGTCGCTCCTGCCGTACCGCGTGCTCGAAGCCGGCCAGGAATGGGCCGACCCGTGGGCGCTGCCGCTGGTGATCACCGGCCGCGCCACCGCTTATTACGAACATTACTCGGAGATCACGCCGAACAACATGCTGCATTTCATGGTGCTCGATGCGACCAATCCGTCGAGCATCTATTCGTGCATCCAGGCGGCGCGAGAGAATGCGCGCAGCGTACGCGGCGTCATCACCTCGGAAATGTACGAGGATCTCAACCAGCTGTGGCTCGACATGCGCAACGTCGACTACCCGCACGTGGAGTCCCGCGGCGTCAGCGAATTCTTCGACTGGGTCAAGCTGCAGTCGCATCAGTTCCGCGGCGTTACCTTCGGCACCATGCTGCGCGACGAGGGTTACCAGTTCATCCGGCTGGGCACCTTTATGGAGCGCGCCGACAACACCGCCCGCATCGTCGACGTCAAATACCATACGCTGCTGCCGTCGGCGGCCGACGTCGGCGGCGCCGTCGACTATTACCAGTGGAGCGCGCTCTTACGCTCGGTCAGCGCGTTCGACGCCTACCGCAAGGTATATCGCGACGTAATCACGCCGATGAAAGTCGCCGAACTCCTGATCCTGCGCGACGACGTGCCGCGCTCGCTGCATGCGTGCATGAACGATATCTACGACATTCTGCGCAACCTCTCCGACGCCAGCCAGATCGAGGCCGAGCGCATGGCGGGCGAACTGCACGCGCGGCTGCACTACGGGCGCACCCAGCAGATATTCGATGTAGGACTGCATGAATACCTGATGGATTTTCTCGAGGGCATCGGCGATCTCGCCCTCGAAATCAACAAGGATTTCCTGGTGCCCGTCTACGCGTCCCCGAACCCGGCCCCGACGCCGGCCCAAATCCAGACTACTCACTCAGTGTGAGCGGCAACCATTAGAATAGGCGCTTTTGCTCCAGCCGTTCAGGGAATCGTTTCCATGACTTACTGTGTCGCCGTAATGCTCGATGCCGGTATGGTGTTCGCCTCAGACTCACGCACCAACGCCGGCGTGGACCAGGTTTCTACCTACAGCAAGATGCACATGATCAAACGCGATGGCGACCGCCTCATCGCGATACTGAGCTCGGGCAATCTGTCGATCACGCAAAGCGCGATCAATCTGCTCGAGCACCAGTCGAAGAACAGCGACGGCAACCCCACCATCAACAATGCAAGCTCGATGTTCGAAATCGCCGATTTAGTGGGCAACGCGCTGCGCGAAGTGCGCCGCCGCGACGGACCCTATCTCGAGCAAAGCAACATCGAGGCCGGTGCGTCGTTCGTGGTTGGCGGACAGATTCGCGGTGAGCCCCAGCGGCTCTTCCGGATTTACAGCGAAGGCAATTTTATCGAGGCCACCCCGGAAACGCCGTATTTCCAGATCGGCGAAAGCAAATACGGCAAGCCGGTGATCGACCGGGTGATCAACCGCCACACCAATCTGCTGGACGCCGCCAAATGCGTGCTGGTGTCGTTCGATTCGACCATGCGCAGCAATATTTCGGTCGGACTGCCGATCGATCTGCTGGTCTACCATCAAAACAGCCTTAAGCCCGGCATCGTGCGCCGCATCGACGAGTCGGACACGTACTTCAACATGATTCACAATCAATGGGGCGAGGGCCTGCGCCGCGTATTCGCGCAAATCCCGAACCCGCAATGGGATGATGCCGGATAACCGCGGCGCGGCGCACGGGCCGGTGCACGGAAACCCGGCGTGAGCATCCATGTTGCCCTCAATCACCACACGCGCTACCGCTACGACAAGCCGGTCGCGCTGTCCGCGCATGAAGTGCGGCTGCGCCCGGCGCCGCACTGCCGCACGCCGATCCTCGCCTACTCGCTGACCGTCAAGCCGGCCAAGCACTTCGTCAACTGGCAGCAGGACGTCTACGGCAATTTCATCGCGCGCTTCGTGTTTCCCGAGAAGACGCGCGAGTTCGAAATGACGGTCGATCTGGTCGCCGATATGACGGTGATCAACCCGTTCGATTTTTTCGTCGAGAGTTACGCCGAGCAATTTCCGCTGCGTTACCCCGCCGAGCTCGCGCACGATCTGACCCCGTTCCTCGCGATCGACGAACACGGGCCGCAGCTCAAGCAATGGATCGCCGGTTTCGAGGCGCGCGAAGTGAAGCCCGGCATGCTCACGATCGATTTTCTGATGGCGGTCAACCGCTGCCTGCAATCCGGGATCAAATATCTCGTGCGCATGGAACCCGGCGTGCAGACGTGCGAGCAGACGCTCGGTTTCAAAAGCGGCTCGTGCCGCGACAGCGGCTGGCTGATGGTGCAGATCCTGCGCCACTTCGGCCTCGCCGCGCGCTTCGTGTCCGGCTACCTGATCCAGCTCACTGCCGACGTCAAGTCGCTCGACGGCCCGTCGGGGACCGAGCGCGACTTCACTGATCTGCACGCATGGGCCGAAGCGTTTATTCCCGGAGCGGGCTGGATCGGTCTCGATCCGACCTCGGGCCTGCTCGCCGGCGAAGGCCACATCCCGCTCGCGTGCACGGCCTCGCCCGGCAATGCCGCGCCGGTCACCGGCAGCATCATCGGCGACCCGGGCAATACGAATTTCGAGTTCGCGATGACCGTCACGCGCATTCGCGAAGATCCGCGCGTGACCAAGCCGTACACGGATGAGCAATGGCGCGCGATCGACACTCTCGGCCGCACCGTCGATCGCGAGCTGGTCGCGGGCGACGTGCGGCTCACGCAGGGCGGCGAGCCGACGTTCGTGTCTGTCGACGACATGGACGGGCCGGAATGGAATTACACCGCACTGTCGCCGGCGAAGCTCGAACTTGCGACTGCGCTGCAGTTGCGCCTGCGCGAGCGGCTGGCGCCCGGCGCGCTCCTGCATTACGGCCAGGGCAAATGGTATCCGGGCGAGCCGCTGCCGCGCTGGGCGCTCGGCATTTACTGGCGCCGGGATGGTAAACCCGTGTGGCGCAATCCGCGCCTGCTGGCGGCTGACGGCAGGCAGCGCGGCCCTCGCGAAGCACGCCAGTTGATCGACCGCATCGCGCGCGAGCTCGGACTTTCGAGCGCATTCGTGATGCCCGCGTACGAAGACACGTGGCGCGCGCTTGACAAGGAAAGCGAGCTGCCGCTCAACGTCGATCCGCTCGCGCAAAATCTCGCCGACCCCGCCGAGCGCAGCCGGCTCGCCGCGCAGTTGCGCCGCGGCCTCGCCGAGCCGGTCGGCTACGTGCTGCCGCTGCGCGCGGCGAAACTCGCGGTGCGCAAAGAAACGCACGCGCGCTGGGAAAGCAGTTTGTGGCCGCTGCGGCGCAAGCACCTGCTGCTGGCCGGGGGCGATTCCGCGATGGGCTACCGGCTGCCGCTCGGCAGCCTGCCCGAATACAAGGAACCGGACGACGAAGACCTGCCGCATGACCCGTTCGCGCCGCTTCCCGAGTTCGATCAGGAACACACCGCCGCGGCGGCGCGCGCAGTGTCCGAGCCCAAGCCGGACCCGACGCCCGCCGAGATTGTGCGCACCGCCTTGTGTGTCGAGCCGCGCGGCGGTCGTCTGCATATCTACCTGCCGCCAGTGCGGCTGGCCGAGGATTACCTCGCGCTGGTGGCGGCGGTAGAAGCAGGCGCGGAGGCGCTGCATTTCGAGGTGCGCATCGAAGGCTATGAGCCGCCGGGCGACGTGCGCATGCACGCGCTCAGGATTACGCCCGATCCGGGCGTCATCGAAGTTAATATTCATCCGGTCGCGACGTGGGAAGAGCTCGTCGTCAACACGACTGCGCTGTACGAAGATGCGCGCGCGACGCGGCTCGCCACCGAAAAATTCATGCTCGACGGCCGGCATACCGGCACCGGCGGCGGCAATCATGTGACGCTCGGCGGCGCCACCCCGGCCGAGAGCCCGCTCCTGCGCCGGCCGGATCTATTGAAAAGTCTGGTCACTTACTGGCAAAACCATCCGGCGCTGTCGTACTTGTTCAGCGGCCAGTTCGTCGGCCCCACGAGCCAGGCGCCGCGCGTCGACGAGGCGCGCGACGACAACCTGTATGAACTCGACATCGCGTTCCAGCAGATGGCGCAGCGCCAGCAGGCAGGCAAGGAGGCGTTGACGCCGTGGCTCGTGGACCGGCTGCTGCGCAACCTGCTCGTCGACCTGACCGGCAACACGCATCGCGCCGAATTCTGCATCGACAAGCTCTATTCGCCCGACACCTCGGCGGGCCGCCTGGGCCTGCTCGAATTCCGCGCGTTCGAAATGCCGCCGCACGCGCAGATGAGCCTCACGCAGATGCTGCTTTTGCGCGCGCTGCTCGCACGCTTCTGGAACGCTCCCTATCAGGGCACGCTCATCCGCTGGGGCACCCAGCTCCACGACCGTTTCATGCTGCCGCATTTCATTGCTACCGACATGGGCGATGTCGTGCGCGATCTGAATGCCGCCGGTTATGCTTTCGACACCGCATGGTTCGCGCCATTCATCGAATTCCGGTTCCCGCGCCACGGCACCGTCAGCTACAACGACATCGAGCTCGAACTGCGCCAGGCGATCGAGCCGTGGAACGTGCTCGGCGAGGAAGTCAGCGTCGGGGCGACGGCGCGCTACGTCGATTCATCGGTCGAACGCCTGCAGGTCAGGATGACCGGCCTGACCGATACGCGCTTTGCGGTCACTTGCAATCGGCGCGAAATCCCGCTGCACGCGACCGGCGTGCCCGGCGAAGCGGTCGCCGGCGTGCGTTACCGCGCGTGGGCGCCGCCGTCGGCACTGCATCCGACCATCGGGGTGCAGGCGCCGCTCGTGTTCGATATCGTCGACAAGTGGAGCGGGCGCAGCATCGGCGGCTGCACCTATCACGTCGCGCATCCGGGCGGGCGCAACTACGAAACGTTTCCGGTCAACGCGAACGAAGCCGAAGCGCGCCGCATCGCGCGCTTCTGGAACCACGGCCACACGCCGGGACCGCTGACATTAGAGCCCCTGCCGCACAACCCGGCGTATCCGCTTACGCTGGATCTACGCTGGCATTCGCGCTAGACCGCCACCCAGCCGCAGTCCGCTTCAGGCCGCTTCAGCACTGAGCGCGTTATCCGACAGCGCCGCTGCCAATGCGTCGTCGACTTCAGCGACCCACACGAACTTGAGCCGCTCACGCGCCTCCGCCGGCACGTCTTCGAGATCGCGCTGGTTGCGCGCGGGCAACAGCACCGTGGTGATGCCGGCGCGCAACGCCGCGAGCACTTTTTCCTTGACCCCGCCGATCGGCAGCACCAGGCCACGCAGGCTTATTTCGCCCGTCATTGCGACATCACCGCGCACCGGCCGCCCCGTCAGCAACGAAGCGAGCGCGGTAAACATCGCAACTCCCGCGCTCGGCCCGTCTTTGGGCGTAGCGCCCGCCGGCACATGCACGTGGATGTCGGACTTGTCGAGCACCTCCTGCGCGATGCCGAGCTGGCGTGAGCGCGCTTTGATGAGCGATAGCGCCGCCTGCGCGCTTTCCTTCATTACGTCCCCGAGCTGGCCCGTAAGGATCAGCTTGCCGGCGCCGGGCATGCGCGTCGCCTCGATAAACAGAATATCGCCGCCGACCGGCGTCCACGCGAGGCCCGTCGCCACGCCGGGCACGCCCGTGCGCATCGCGACTTCCGCTTCGAACCGGGGCGAACCGAGAATCGCCGCGAGGTCGGCGCGCGCAATCTGCACCGCCTGCGCGCTGCCTTCGGCGATGCGCACCGCGACATTGCGCAGTACTTTGCCGATTTCGCGCTCCAGACTGCGCACGCCCGCTTCGCGCGTGTAATCCTCGATGATCGCCAGCAAGGCGTCATCGCTGATGTCGCACTGTCCGGGCTTGAGCCCCGTATCGCTCAACTGGCGCGCAACCAGGTAGCGCCGCGCAATCTGCAGCTTTTCCTGCGCTGTGTAGCCGGGCAGCTGAATGATCTCCATGCGGTCGCGCAGCGGACCCGGGATCGTGTCGAGCACGTTGGCGGTGCAGATAAACATCACGTCCGACAGGTCGAAAGGCACCGCAAGATAATTGTCGCGGAACGTGGAGTTCTGCTCGGGATCGAGTACTTCGAGCAGCGCCGAGGACGGGTCGCCGTGAAAGCCGCCGGCACCGAGCTTATCCACTTCGTCGAGCATCATCACGCAGTTGCGCGTCTCAACCTTGCGCAGGCTCTGGATGATATTACCCGGCAGCGCGCCTACGTAGGTGCGCCGGTGGCCGCGGATTTCCGCCTCGTCGTGCACCCCGCCCAGGCTCACGCGCACGAACTTGCGGCCGGTCGCTTTCGCAATGCTCTGGCCGAGCGAAGTCTTGCCCACGCCGGGCGGGCCGGCGAAGCACAGGATCGGGCTTCTGCCGGCCGGGTTCAGCTTGCGCACCGCGAGGTACTCGAGAATGCGCTTCTTGATTTTTTCGAGACCGTAGTGGTCCTCGTCGAGGATGCGCCGCGCTTGCGCGATATCGATTGCCGCGGCGGGTTCGGCCGCCCACGGCGCTTCGATCAGCCAGTCGAGATAGCTGCGGATCATCGAGTATTCCCCCGCGCTCTCGGGCATGCGCTCGAGACGTTTCAATTCCTTGCGCGCCTGCTTTTCGACTTCGGCGGGCATTTTCGCGGCGGCGATCGCCTTGTCGAGCTCGGCCATTTCCGCGCCGCTGCCGCTATCTTCACCGAGTTCCTTTTGGATCGTGCGCATCTGCTCGCGCAAAAGATGCTCGCGGTTTCGGCCGTCGATCGACTCGCGCGTGCGCTCGTCGATGTCGCGCGAAACCTTGAGAACCTCGATGCGGTGCGTGAGCAGCTCCAGCAGCTTGTCGAGCCGCGCCGTGAGGTCGAATGTTTCGAGCAGCTTCTGCTTTTCCTCGGGGCTCACGTCCATGAGGCCCGCGATGAAATCCGCGAGCCGCGCGGGGCCCTCAACGCCTTTGAGCGCCGCCACCATATCTTCGGGCACCTGCGGCAAGAGCTGCAGGATTTCGAGCGCGCGCTGCTTCAGATTGTGCGCGCGGCCTTCGATTTCGGGGTCGACTTGAGCGGGCTGCTCGATGATTTCGACGCGCGCGACCGGGTACGGATAGCCGTCGAGGAACTGCAGCACGCGAAAGCGCGCCACGCCCTGGCAGATCGCGTAGTGCGAGCCGTCGGGCGACGTGATGTAGCGCACCACGTTGGCGGTGGTGCCGACCCAGTGCAGATCGTCCGATCCGGGCAAATCGACCTCCGGCTTGGACTGCAGCAGCACGCCGAGCGGTCGCTCGAGACGGGCGGCTTCCTGCGCCGCGGCGCGCGAGCGCTCGCGGCCGACCGTCAGCGGCAGCACCACGCCGGGGAACAATACGGCCTGGCGCACGGGCATGATGATCAGCGCGTCCTCGGGCAGCGGACGCGAGGTTCCCGTCAGCGCTGCCGCGCCGGTCGATGCCGCCGGCGTAACGTGGCCGGCCGCGTCGGCATTGACCGGGGTGATGTTCGCGATGATGTCTTCGTTCATGTCTGCTCCGCCTTGCGTAATCTCAATATGAGGCAACCGTCACTGAATTCGCGGGTGCCCGCTTCCAATTGCAGGTTCGCGAGCGGAATGCGCCGCTCGAAATAGCCGTACGGAATTTCCAGCCGCCGCACCACGCCGCGCGTGCCGACCGACGGGAGCCGCCGCTCGGCGCGCACCACCAGCACCCCTGCCTCGAGGGCGATCTCCACGCCTTCTTCCGCCACGCCCGGCAGCGCCACCACGATAACGACCTCACGCTCGTCTTCGAGGATGTCGACCGGCGGCTCCCACACGGCGCGCGTGCGCGCTGACGCCGCCAGCCGGAAAAACTGCCGGTGCAGGCGGTCGGCCTGGTCCAGCACGTCGCAGGCCTGCGCCCACATCCAGCCAGTTGCGTTACGTGATGACATAGGCATCCCGACAATTGAAGGTTAAAGCGGCCATCGCCCGTTACACGTGGCCTTTGATCCAGCCGACGAGCGCGGAGGTGCCGAGCGCGCCCGACTGGCGCGCGACTTCGCGGCCGTTCTTGAATGCGATCAGGGTCGGAATGCCGCGGATTTCGAACCGCGCGGCAATCGCCTGCTCGTCCTCGGTATTCAGTTTCGCCAGCCGCACGCCGGGCGCGAGTTGCGCGGCCGCCTGTTCGTAGGCCGGCGCCATCGTGCGGCAGGGCCCGCACCACGGCGCCCAGAAATCGACCACCAGCGGCAGCTCGTTCGCGCTCACGTGGCGGTCGAAATTGCCTGCTGTCAGTTCGAACGGCGCCGTCGCAACCAGCGATTGCCTGCAACCGCCGCATTTCGCCGCCGCGCCCAGCCGCTCGCGCAACACGCGGTTAGTCGTGCTGCAGTGCTGGCAGACTACGTGTACGTATTCGCCCATTTTCGGATCTCCGGCTTGCGCTGCCTGCTCGACAACGACAATTCGTCTGAATTCGAATGTGCGGGCATTTCCGCCGGAATCAAGCGCGCGGGGCGCTACGTGCCGGGGCGGGAATGGCAATCAGCAGGCGCCGAGGTGGAATTGCCCGCTATCTCCCCACCGTCGGCAGGGATGTCGCGCGCTGCGCGCGCTCTCAGGAGTTGCCGAGAAAATTCCATAGAGATTTCGACACCGTAATGACGCAGGATCGCGCGCGCCGTGGTGACATGGACATAGAAATTCGGATGGGCAAAATCGAGTAAATACGGCGGGCACGCCGGTCGGCCGGCGATTGCAGCGCGCGAAACCGAACGACGTCTAACCCTCGCCCGGCGTGCTTTTGATGACCCGGCGTTTGGGCCGCACGACGATCGTCGGTTGCTTTGGTTTGCGCTCGGGTGCGGCGGCGTATTCGGGCTCCCGCGCATACGCGGTGATGGCCGCGGCCCTGCCGCCGGCTCTCGCGCGCGGCGGCGCTTTGGCCGACACGGCGGCCAGCGGTTGAATGGTGGAGATCGCGTGTTTGTACACGTGATCCGACAAGTCGCCTTCGAGCAGAATTGCGTAGTCGTCGAACGAGACGATTCGGCCTTCGAGCTTGAGGCCGTTGATCAGGAATATCGCGACCGCGCGGCGTTCTTTCGCCAGTTCGGTCAGAAAGCGATGTTGCGCGGGCGGCGCGCGCTCGGCGCCCGCCCGCTTGGTAGCGCCGGATTTTTTTACGCTGGCTTTTGGCATTCTTGTTCGCTTGGGTGGCGCGCCGGTTCCCGCATTTCGCGGATGTCCCGGCGACAGGCTCTAGTATACTGCGTCCTTTTTTGCCTCGCCTCCATGCAATTCAAAAATCTGCTCGTCTACCGGCTCGACCCCAAATGGCAGGTCGAGCCGCGCCTTCTGGAAAATATCCTCGCCGGACGCGCGCTCCAACCGTGCAACAGCTTCGAGATGGAAAGCCACGGCTGGATTCCGCGCCAGGACGGCGATCCCTTCCTTTACACGTTGAACCGGCATTGGCTGTTGACACTGGGAGTCGAGCAAAAACTCCTGCCAAGCTCGATTATCCGCCAGGTCGCCCTCGAGCGGGCCACCGAGTTGGCAAAGAAACAAGGGCATAGCATCGGCCGCAAGCAGATGCGCGAAATCAAGGAACGCGTGCTCGACGAACTGCTCCCGCGCGCGCTGACGCGCAGGCTGGCGACCGCCGCCTGGGTCGACCCCGATAAACGCTGGTTCGTCGTCGATGCAGCGGCGGACGCCAAAGGCGAACGCGTGCTCGAGACGCTGCGTAAGTCCGGCAATGAATTTCCGGCGAAACGGCTCGATACCCTGGTATCGCCGGGCACTGCAATGACGGGCTGGCTGGCCGCGGGCGAAATCTCGTCGGACTTCACGATCGATCAGGACCTCGAATTGCGCGCCGGCGATGCGAACAAGGCCACCGTCCGCTACGTGCGGCACGGGCTTACCGGCAAGGACGTGCAGGCGCATATCGCGGCCGGCAAGGTCGCCACCCGCCTGGGCATGACGTGGAAGGACAAGATCTCTTTCGTGCTCACGGAAACCCTGCAGTTGAAGCGCATCACGTTTTTGAATCTGCTGCAGCAGGCGACCGCGGATAACGCCGACAACAAGGACGACCAGTTCGATCTCGATTTCGCGCTGATGACGGGCGAATTGTCGCAACTGCTCACCGACCTCACGCAGTTGCTCGGCGGCGACAAGCCGGTCGCGGCGTAATCACGGTTACGGCGCGGCCTCACCTCAGCGAAACTCACCGCCGCTGTGTATCATGTCTGCGTGCGCGTGCCGCGCGCTTGGGGGGGAAACTTGATGCGTTCGATACTGAGATTGCTGCCGGTGGCTCTGCTCGTGCTCGCCGGCTGCGCACCACCGCCTCCGCCACCGCCCGCGCCGCCGTTTACGACTACCCTGGCCATAAAACAGGTCATGGAGTGGGTAATCGATCCGGCCGCCGACGTCATCTGGGATTCGGTCAAGTCCGTGATCACGGAAAAAGGTACCCAGGAAATAGCGCCGCATACCGACGCGGAGTGGGACAAGGTGCGCGACGCGGCAGCGACGCTGATGGAAGCCGGCAACGCGCTCATGATCGACGGCCGCGCGCGCGACAAGCAGGAATGGATGACGGCCGCGCGCAAGTTGAGCGACGCCGCCGGCCTCGCGCTCAAAGCGGCGCAGGCGAAAAATGCCGAGACGCTCTTCAACGAAGGCGGCAACATCTACAAGATGTGCTCGGCGTGCCACGCAAAATACGCGCCGCACCTGGGAGGTCCACCGGAGGCCGTCAAGGCGGCGGCAGAACCTGCCAAAGGTGCGACGGAACCTGCCAAAGGCGCAGCGGAACCGGTGAAGAAATAACGGCCGGGGCGCCGCCTGCTGATGCGTGCCTTAGCGCGCGCATCGGCGCCGCGTTGAGCAGTGTAAACTCGCCGGGATAGGTTCGGCGCACCGGCATCAAGGGGGAGTAATGCGAACGCAAGCACTCGATAATTTTTGCGCGTGGATTGAACGGACACCGTTGAGCCAGGCGATCCAGGTCACTTCGTGGAGCGTGCCCGCCGTGCAAACGGTGCACATCCTCGCGATCGCGGCGGTCATGGCATCGGTGTTCATGCTGAACCTGCGCCTGCTCGGCATTGTCGGCACCGACCGGCCGCTCGCCGAAGTATCCGCGCGAATCCGGCCGGTCATCTGGTGGACGTTGCCGATACTGCTGCTGTCGGGCGCCATCCTGATCGTCGGCGAACCCGTGCGCTCGCTCGAAAATTGGGTATTCCAGCTGAAAATGACGCTGCTCGTCGCGGTGATCATCATCACGCTCGCCTATCAGGCGCCGCTCAACAAGGACAGCAATTTCTGGGATGCCACCAGCGGCCGGCGCGGCGCCATCAAGCTGATCGCGATTGTGTCACTCACGCTGTGGGTGGGCATCGTGTGCGCAGGACGCTGGATCGCGTACGTTTAACTCGCCGGCCGCCACCGCGGCCGCATATGATTGCGCAGAACGCAGCAAAGGGAGAGGCAGAGCATGGTATTAGATCCGTTATTTCAGTGGCTCTACGCAACCGCGGCCGGCGTGACGATCCGCGAAAACGAGTCGCTGTTTCCGTGGCTCGAATCGATCCACGTGCTGGCGATCGCGCTGGTCGTTGGCTCCATTGCCATCGTCGACCTGCGTCTGATCGGCGTGTCTTCCCTCGACCGCGCCGTCACGCGCCTGACCCGGGAAGTGCTGCCCCTCACGTGGACCGCCTTCGTCGTGGCCTTGCTGACGGGCGCGCTCATGTTCATCTCGAACGCGGTTAACTACGCGCACAATTTTTATTTCCAGATCAAGATTCTGCTGCTGGTGCTCGCCGGCATCAACATGCTGTTCTTTCAATTCGTCGTCGGCAGGAACGCGGATAGCTGGGGCATCTCGGCGCAGACGACCCCGCTGCGCGCGCGTATCGCGGGCGGCACGTCACTCATCTTGTGGGTAGGCGTCGTCGCGTTCGGCCGCTGGATCGGTTTCACGCTGCAACCCCATCTGGTCGGCGGCTAGGCTCGCCACGCGACGGAGAAGGCGAAATTTCCCTAAATCCGCTAGACTATCCGCTGAGAACGACGGTTGCGCTAAATGCGTCATCAGCAACGTACGAGGAGAGTGGCACGATGAAAAAGCTTTGCAGCGCGATTTTGGTCGCTTTTATGGCATTAAGCGGCGCGTATGCGCTGGCCGCTGAGCCTGCCGCCAAAGCCAAGTCCGTTATCAATCCGCCGCCGACCGCGAAGGATTGGGCCGATCTCGCCAAGCTGCCTGACTGGAGCGGCATCTGGAATCCGAAAATCACCGACCAGGACGCCCAGGTCAAGACCAATATGCCG
>JBKJMN010000123.1:0-2509 GCA_046596405.1 Burkholderiales bacterium | reverse complement strand
ACGGCGCCCGGGTCCACGGATCGTAACTGCGCCTCTTGGTCCTCGTCTGCGCCCCAACGACAAAATCCTTTCGCCGAGAGCCGTGGACTATGGGCCAAAACTCGTGCCAGCCCGAAGAGTTGCAGCCAGAATCGGCGATGGCGGCGTTGCTCGTCTTGCGAATACAATGAGTATTCGCTTCACCGGGCGCCTTGCCCTCATCAATTCTGGCTGCAACGCACACGTGTTTCATTAGGTTTCGGACTATCACAAGCCCTCGGCTTTGGCGCCGGAATCCTTGACGATCTTGGCCCACTTCACGATTTCGCGGCGGATCCAAGCCGCGAATTCTTCCGGCGTGCCGCCCGCGGTCTCGAACCCGAGATCAACCAGCTTGGCCTGCATCTCGGGGCGCTTGAGCGCGCGGTTGACGACCGCGTTGACGCGCTGCACGTAATCCTTCGGGATGTTCGCCGGGGCCACGATGCCGTTGATCGTCACGGCGTCGATCGCCGGAGATCCCGCTTCGGCAAATGTCATCAAGTCGGGCATCGCCTGCGTGCGCTTAGGGCTGGTAATCGCAAGGGCGCGCAGTCGGCCCGACGCCACATGCGCCTTGATGCCGCTTTGCGTTGCGAAGACCATCGTGATTTGGCCGCCGAGTAACTCGGTCAGCGACTGGCCGGCGCCTTTATACGGCACGTGCTGAATGTCTATGCCACCCACCGCACGCAGTTGCTCGCCGGCGAGGTGCACGGCGGTGCCGTTCCCTGCCGAGCCGAAACTCAATTTCCCGGGCTGCGTTTTGGCGAGCGCAATTAATTCACGCACGCTTTTCGCCGGGACCGCGGAATTCACGACCAGCACCAGCGGCGCGGTCGCCACCAGCACGACCGGAGTGAAATCTTTCAACGTATCGTACGGCAGCTTGCCGAGCAGGCTCGGATTGACTACGAACGCGGCGTCTATCATGCCGATCGTATGGCCGTCGGGGTTGGCGCGCGCAACGATCAGGGTGCCGATCGTGCTGCTGCCGCCCGCGCGGTTGTCGATGACGACCTGATGACCGAATTCTTCGCTGATAAACGGGCCCAGCATGCGCGAGAGCGTATCGGTGCCGCCGCCGGGCACGTACGGCACGATGAGGCGGATCGGACGCGTAATCTGCGTTTGCGCAAATGCCGTAGCGTTAATTACCGCCGCCGCGATGCAAAGCGCCACTGCCAGGCTGCGTTTCATCGCTGCTACCAACCCAGCACGTAAGCAGGCCGTCGCGGATCGGCGCCGCCATGCAAGATACCGGTCTTATGATCCACGACGATAGTGCACGGCGCGCCGGCGAGCCAGGTGTAGTCGTCCCACCAGTGCACTTTGTGGCCGAGTTGCTTCAACGCTACACCTGCCGCCGCTGGAATTCGTCCTTCGAGGTACAACCGTCCCGGGTAGTACGCATGCGGCTCAAACGAACCGGGAAAACTGTAATTGGCAAAACGCGGCGCTTCGATCGCCGCCTGCGCATCCATGCCGAACACGTTGACGTTCAGGAACACCTGCAGCATCGCCTGCGGCTGCACGTCACCGCCCGGCGTGCCGAATGGCATCAGCACCTTGCCGTTCTTGAATGCCAGCGCGGGATTTGGCGTGAGGCGCGGCCGTTTGCCCGGCGCAACCGAGCAAGGGTGCGTCGGATCCGCCCACGATTGCGTGCCGCGTCCCGAGCAGACGAGACCCACACCGGGAATGACCGGTGAATTGTTGGAACCGTCCGACGGCGTGGCGGAAAACGCGTTGCCATGACGATCGATGCAGCACGTGTACGTCGTGTCGCCCGGGCCTGGGGCTTCATCGGCTTGCGCCGGCGTCATCCAGCGATGCGGCAAATCGGTCAGCGTGGCGGGATCGCCCGCCGGTGGCATGCCCGGCGACGCGCGATCGGCGGCGATCATGCCGCGGCGATGCGCGGCGTATTTGTCGGACATCAGACCTTTCATCGGCACTTTCACAAAATTCGGATCGGCAAAGTGCTGATGGCGATCGGCAAAGGCGAGCTTGAGCGCCTCGGTCACTACATGAATGTATGCGGGCGAGTTGTGGCCCAGCGCTTCAAGGTTGTCATTTTTCAGGATATTGAGCGCCATCGGCAACACCGGGCCCTGCGACCACGGGCCGCAGGCGTGCACCTCGACGCCATTGAATTTCGCCTTCACCGTCGGCTCGAACTTGACGTTGAATTCCGCGAAATCTTCCATGCGCATCAGGCCGCCCACCTTCTTGTGATGCTTGACGATAGCCGCCGCGATATCGCCTTTGTAAAACGCATCGCGCGCCGCGCGCAGCGCCAGCCGCCGGCCCTTGCGCTTGTTTGCCTTTTCGACATCAGCCATATATTGCAGCGTGCGGCCGAGGTCGGATTGCACGAACAACTCCCCGGGCACCGGCGGCTTGCCCTTCGGCAGGAATATTTTTTTGCTCGCTGGATAGCGCTCGTATGAAGCCTGGTTGTGGGTGATGAATTCCGCCATCAGCGGAT
>JBKJMN010000450.1:0-21260 GCA_046596405.1 Burkholderiales bacterium | reverse complement strand
CAAGCTCATTCATGGCGGCCTGCGCTATCTCGAGCAATACGAATTCCGGCTGGTGGCCGAGGCTCTGAGCGAGCGCGAAGTGTTGCTCAGCATCGCGCCGCACCTGGTTCATCCGCTCCGCTTTGTGATGCCGCATGTGCCGGCGTTGCGGCCGCGCTGGATAATCCGCGCCGGCCTCTATCTGTACGACCATCTGGGTCGGCGCACTCGCCTGCCAGGGTCGCACGGCGTCGATCTGATCCCGTCGGCCTATGGCGCCGGGCTTAAACCGGCGCTGACTAAAGGTTTTGTCTACTCCGACTGCCGCGTCGACGATGCGCGCCTCGTCGTTGCCAACGCGCTGGCCGCACACCAACTCGGGGCGCAAATAGCGACGCACACTGAATGCGTCCTCGCTAAACGCGCGGGCGATGGCTGGCAGGCGAATTTGCGCGCTGGCGACGGTGCGACGCGAGTCGTCACTGCGCGTGCGCTGGTGAACGCCGCAGGTCCCTGGGTCAAAGAACTGCTGAACGAGCGGCTGCATCAGCCCAGCCTCGACAATGTCAGGCTGGTCAAAGGCAGCCACATGGTGGTGCCGGCGCAGTATGAAGGCGACCACGCCTTCATACTGCAGAACGATGACCGCCGCGTCGTCTTTATGATTCCCTACGAAGGCCGCTTCACGCTGATCGGGACGACCGACATTGCGGTCGCCGGCGATCCGGCGGCGCCCGCCGCGAGCGCGGGAGAAATTGCCTACCTGTGCCGCGCGGCGAACCGCTATCTCGCGCGCCCGCTCGCGCCCGCCGACGTGATCTGGACTTACGCCGGCGTGCGCCCGCTGTACGACGATGGCAGCGCCAATCCTTCGGCGGTCACGCGCGACTACACGCTGAGGCTGGATGCGGACGGCGGCACCGCGCCGGTGCTAACGGTATTCGGCGGAAAAATCACGACCTATCGGAAACTCGCCGAACACGCCCTCGCTCAGCTGCAACCGTGGTTCCCGGCAATGCGCCCGGCCTGGACTGCCACCATGCCGCTACCCGGTGGAGATCTCACCGTCGGATTTGAAAAATTTACCAATGTCGAATTAGCGCAGCGTTATCCCTGGTTGCCCGCCGCGTTGCGGCGCGCATTGGCCGGCCGCCACGGCTCGAATGTGCACAAGCTATTGCAAAACGCGCGCTCGCTGAACGACCTGGGCGCGAATTTTGGCGCGGAACTGTATGCGCGCGAAGTCGATTACTTCATCGAGCACGAGTGGGCGCGCACAATGCAGGATATCCTTTATCGCCGCACTAAAATGGGCCTCCACCTGACGGCTGATCAAAGCGCGGTGCTCGCGCACTACGTAGCCGCGCGACTCGCATCAAGCGGAATGCCCGTGAGATAATTCGCCGATGTCCGTCAATGTCGTGATACTCGCCGCCGGCCAGGGCAAACGCATGCAGTCGGCCCTGCCCAAAGTGTTGCATCCGCTCGCGGGTGTACCGCTGCTCGCGCACGTGCTCGCTGCGGCGCGGGCTCTGCAGCCGTCGCGTATCTGCGTCGTCTACGGACACGGCGGCGAGCAGGTGCCCGAGGCCATGCGCGCGCCGGACTTGAGTTTCGTCAAGCAAGAGCCGCAACTCGGGACCGGACACGCAGTGAAGCAGGCGCTGCCGCAACTCGACGCGCGCGCCGACACGCTGGTGCTCTATGGCGACGTGCCGCTGATTGCCGTAGCGACATTAAAGACCTTAAGCGCAGCCGGCGGCGAAAGGTTACGGATCCTGACCGCCGAAGTCGCCGAGCCGCGCGGCTACGGCCGCATCGTGCGCAATGCCCAAGGCGCGATCGTGGCGATCGTCGAGGAGAAAGACGCGACCGAAAAGCAGCGCGGGATCCGCGAAATCAATACCGGCATCATGCTGTTGCCGGGGCAGCGTCTCGCCGGCTGGCTTGACCGGCTGTCGAATCGCAATGCGCAGCAAGAATATTATCTGACCGATGTCGTGGCGCTTGCCGTCGAAGACGGCGTAAAAATCGAATCCTGCGCGCCGCTCGATCCGGGTGAGATCCTCGGCGTCAACAGCATGCGCCAGCTCGCCGAGCTCGAGCGCATTCAACGCGCGAGAATCGCCGGCCGATTGCTGGAGGCGGGCGTCACGCTCGGCGATCCGCAGCGTATCGACGTGCGCGGCGAACTCACCTGCGGGCGCGATGTGCGCATCGACGTTAATTGCGTATTCGAAGGGCGGGTCGAGCTCGGTGACAACACCGTGGTCGGCGCGAACTGCGTCCTGCGCAACGCGCGCATCGGTCCCGCGACCCGCATCGAACCATTCACGTTTATCGACGACGCCGACATCGGCACGAACTGCCGGATCGGGCCTTACGCACGCATTCGGCCGGGCACCCGGCTCGCCGCCGACGTCCACATCGGTAATTTCGTCGAAGTCAAAGCATCCGACATTGGCGTCGGTTCAAAGGCCAATCATCTCGCATACGTCGGCGACACCAGCATAGGGCGCAACGTTAACGTCGGCGCCGGTACCATTACTTGCAACTATGACGGCGTCAACAAGCACCGGACCGTGATCGAGGATGACGTGTTGATCGGCTCGGACGTTCAGCTGGTGGCGCCCGTCACCGTACATGCAGGCGCCACCATAGGCGCCGGCGCGACCATCACGAAAGACGTGCCGCCCGGCGAGCTCACGTTCACCGAAAAAAAGCAGGTCGTGCGCAGCGGCTGGCAGCGGCCGGTCAAAAAGCCGGCCAAGTAAACCAGCGTGACAACGAAAAGGTAAAACGCAATGTGCGGAATCGTCGGCGCGGTCGCCGCGCGCAACGTCGTACCGGTGCTGCTCGAGGGACTCAAGCGGCTCGAGTATCGCGGCTATGATTCGTGCGGTGTCGCGGTCAACAATGGCGGGCTCAAGCGCGCGCGCTCGGTGCGCCGCGTCGAGGATCTCATCGCGCAGGTCGAGGAAACCCGCCTGGCCGGCACGACCGGCATTTCACATACGCGCTGGGCCACTCATGGCGCGCCGGTAACGATGAACGCCCACCCGCATTTCTCGCGCGACCGTATTGCGCTCGTGCACAACGGCATCATCGAAAATTATGAAGAGCTCCGGCGCGACCTGCAAGCGGCCGGCTTCGTGTTCGAGAGCCAGACCGATACCGAAGTCATCGCGCATCTCGTCAATCATCTGTATACCGGCGACCTGCTCAAAGCGGTACAAACCGCGCTGAAGCGGCTGCGCGGCGCGTACGCGATCGCGGTATTTAGCCGCGACGAGCCGCAGCGGGTGGTCGCCGCGCGCTTCGGCAGTCCGCTGGTGGTCGGGCTGGGCGATAATGAAAACTTCGTCGCCTCCGATGCCATGGCGCTTGCCGGCACTACCGACCGCATCATCTATCTCGAGGAAGGCGACGTCGCCGACGTGCAGCAGACCGCGGTCCGGATCTACGACCGCGATGAGGCGCCAGTCGTGCGCGAGGCCCGCATAGTCCAAGCGCTTTCCGGCGCGGCCGAGCTCGGCCCCTATCGCCATTACATGCAAAAAGAGATATTCGAGCAGCCGCGTGCGATCGCCGACACGCTCGAAGGTGTCGACGCGATAACCCCGTTGTTGTTCGGTGACGGTGCGACCGGGGTATTCGGCCGCATCGACTCGCTGCTGATTCTGGCTTGCGGCACGAGCTACTACGCGGGCCTGACCGCAAAATACTGGCTCGAGGCCATCGCCAAGCTGCCCACGCAAGTGGAGATTGCGAGCGAATACCGCTATCGCGAAAGCGTGCCGAACCCGAAGTCGCTCGTGATCGTGATCTCGCAGTCTGGCGAGACCGCGGACACGCTCGCCGCCTTGAAACACGCGCAAGCGCTCGGCATGACCGAGACGCTGGCGATTTGCAATGTCGCCTCAAGTGCAATCGTGCGGCTGACCAGGTTGAATTATCTGACGCGGGCCGGCATCGAGATTGGCGTGGCGTCGACCAAGGCGTTCACGACCCAGTTGACAGCGCTTTTCATGCTGACGTTGGCGCTCGCGAAAGGGCGCGGGCATTTGTCCCCCGCCGCGGAGGCCGCGGCGCTGCGCAATCTGCGCCATTTGCCGGCGGCTTTGCAGGCGGTGCTGGCGCTCGAGCCGCAAATCATCGCCTGGTCGGGGGAGTTCGCGCGCAAGGAGCACGCGCTCTTTTTGGGCCGCGGCCGGCACTTTCCGATTGCGCTCGAGGGGGCGCTCAAGCTCAAGGAAATCTCGTACATCCACGCCGAAGCGTATGCGGCCGGCGAGCTCAAGCATGGCCCGCTCGCGCTGGTCACCGCTGACATGCCGGTGGTAACGGTAGCCCCGAACGATGCGTTGCTGGAAAAACTCAAATCGAACATGCAGGAAGTGCGCGCGCGCGGCGGTCAACTTTACGTGTTCGCCGATGCCGATACGCACATTGCGCCGGCCGAAGGCATCAATGTGATACGTCTGCCCGAGCATTACGGCGCGCTGTCGCCGATCCTGCATGTCGTGCCGCTGCAGTTGCTCGCGTACCATACGGCGCTGGCGCGCGGCAACGATGTTGACAAGCCGCGCAATCTCGCCAAATCGGTTACGGTTGAATAATCAGGACCGCAACGGCGCGCAACCCGACGCACGCTCGATTCTAAAAGATGTGTTTGGCTATCCCGCGTTTCGCGGGCCGCAGGCCGAAATAGTCGACCATGTAACCGGCGGCGGGAAATCGCTGTGCTATCAGATTCCCGCGTTGTTGCGCGCCGGCACCGGCATCTGCGTTTCGCCGCTGATCGCGCTGATGCAGGACCAGGTCGCGGCGCTGCTGGAAGCCGGCGTGCGTGCCGCGTTTCTGAATTCGACGCTGGCCGGGGACGAGGCGGCAAAGGTAGAGCGCGGGCTGCTCGCGGGCGAGTACGATCTTGTTTATGTCGCACCCGAACGGCTGATGACCGCGCGCTTCATGCAGTTACTCGAAAAATTGCGACATGCGCAAAGGCTCGCGTTGTTCGCGATCGACGAAGCGCATTGCGTTGCGCAGTGGGGCCACGATTTTCGCCCGGAATACATCCAGCTCGGCGTCTTGCACGAGCGGTTCCCCGACGTGCCGCGCATCGCGCTGACCGCGACCGCCGATCAGCAGACGCGCGAAGAAATCGTCGCGCGTCTCGGCCTCAATGAGGCGCGGATTTTCGTCGCCAGTTTCGACCGCCCGAACATCCGCTATCGCATCGTTGAAAAGGCCACCGCCAAAGCGCAATTGCTCGCTTTTTTGCAGACCGAACACGCGCAGGACGCGGGCATCGTTTACTGCCTGTCGCGGCGCAAGGTCGACGAGACCGCGGCCTGGCTGGTCGAGCAGGGACTTAACGCGCTCGCCTACCACGCGGGCATGGACACCGCGACGCGCACGCGTCATCAGGCGCGGTTCCTGCGCGAAGACGGCATTATCATGGTGGCGACGATCGCTTTCGGTATGGGCATCGATAAACCCGATGTGCGCTTCGTCGCGCATCTCGATTTGCCGAAAAGCGTCGAAGGCTATTATCAGGAAACCGGCCGTGCCGGGCGCGACGGCGCGCCCGCCGATGCCTGGATGGCGTACGGACTGGCCGACGTCGTGAACCATCGCCGCATGATCGACGCGTCGGAAGCCAACGACCAGTTCAAGCGCATCGCGAGCGCCAAGCTCGATGCATTGCTTGGTCTGTGCGAAGCGACCACTTGCCGGCGGGTGCGCCTGCTCGGGTATTTCGGCGAAGCCTCGGCGCCATGCGGCAACTGCGATACCTGCCTCGATCCGCCGGAGGTGTGGGACGGTACGGTGGCCGCGCAGAAGGCGCTGTCCTGCGCATTTCGCAGCGGCCAGCGATTCGGCGCCGGCCATTTAATCGACATTTTGCTCGGCAATGAAACGGACCGCATGGTGCAATGGGGACACCGCGAACTCAGCACGTTCGGTATTGGCAAGGAACTCGACAAGAAACAATGGCAGGCCGTTTATCGTCAACTCGTGGCGCAGGGCGTGCTCGCAGTCGATCATGCGGGCTTCGGGGCCTTGAAGCTGACGGCGGCAAGCCGCGCGGTGCTGACCGGCGGTCAAACGATCCATTTGCGTAAGGCCCGGGAAACCCGGCGCGCGCGGCCGGCCGCCAAAGGCGGCGGCGTGGCGACGGTGCTGGATGACGCAGCACGCGCGCGCTGGGAGAGGCTACGCAACTGGCGCGCCGGGATTGCCAAAGAGCACGGGGTGCCGGCCTACGTGGTATTCCACGATGCGACGCTCGCCGAGCTCGCGCGCGCCTGTCCATCAACGACCGCTGCGCTGGGCAAAATATCCGGCGTCGGTGCGCGCAAACTCGAACGCTACGGCGCCGAGTTGCTCACGCTGCTGGGCGAATAATGGGCTTTACGTCGTATGCACGCGGCGCGGCTTGCGCGGTGCGTTGCGAAACAACCGGTCATAAAGCCAATTGGGCAGCACCCGCAACACGCGCGCGACAATTGCCATCTGCCACGGGATCACGGCAAACGTCCGGCCGCGGTCGATGATGGTCGCCATGAGCCGCGCCGCGCGGTCGGCACTGAGCATGAATGGCATCGGATACGGGTTCTGGGCGGTCATCGGCGTCGCGATGTAGCCGGGACAAATCGTGATGACTTTGATGCCGCTCGCGCGCAGTTCGACGCGCAGGCTTTCGAGATAGGAAATGGCGGCAGCTTTAGACGCCGAATAAGCCGCCGCTCCAGGGAGGCCGCGATAACCCGCGACGCTCGCAATGCCCACCAGCGTGCCGCCGCCCGCTTCGCGCATGGCCGCGATGAACGGCTGAAAAGTGTTGACCATGCCGATCACGTTGATGTCGAGGACGTCCTGGAACGCGCGCAGATCCTCCGGCAATTCGGTGAGGGTGCCGGTGCTGACACCTGCATTCGCAATGACGACGTCGGGGCAACCGTGGTGCGCCATGAATGCGGTGGCGGCGTTGCGCATTGCGGTGGCGTCGCGCACGTCCACGGGGAAGATTTTCGCCGGCGCGCGTAATTGCGCCGCCAGTTCCTGCAGCGCGGTTTCGCGCCGCGCCATCAGGCCGAGAATCGCTGGGCTGGCGGCATAATGCCGCGCGAGCGCCGCGCCGATGCCGCTGGACGCGCCGGTAATGATGACGCGTCGCATCAAGCGCGCTGGCTGACTACTTGCCGGCCTTTTTTTCGCGCTGCTGGCGCGCGATCCTGATCATGCGATCGAGAGTATCAATGGTTTTCGGCGACGCGCCGTCAGTCAGCAAGCGCCCGTCGACGACCAGCGACGGCGTGCCTTGAATATCGTATTCGATCGTCTGCTTGCGCGCGCGCTCGACTTTCTGGCGCGTTTCATCCGAGCGGTAAATCGCCATGAATTTTTCGCGGTCGAGGTCCTGCTTCGCCGCCCACTCCGAGATCACTTTTTCCTGGCTCATGTATAGATCTTCGACGTGGTAGCTGTGAAAGACGGCGGTATGCAGGCGCTCGACTTCGCCCATCGTTTCGAGCGTGTAATACGTTTTGGCCAGCGGCACCCACGAATCGTGGCGCACAACCGGGATGTGCCGATAAACGACATCGGCGGGCTTGCTGCGGCGCCAGCGTTCAAGGCGCGGCAGCAACTCGTTGCAATACTGGCAGCCGTAGAAGAAAAAATCGATGACCTCAATCTTGTCGCCGGTTTCAATCGGCTGCTGCGCGATTTCCCGATAGTCGTCGATTCTGCCCTGCGCGAGCGCGGGTGCGGCGACGCAGGCCCCCGCCAGCAGCCACACCAGCCCCAGCACGAAATGAGCGCGCGCGGACATGGTTATTTCTTGCCCGCGCGTTCCTTGCGCGCCTGCGCTATCAGCTGGTCGACCACATGGAAAAAGCGGTCGTAATTGACGCTGCCATCGGCATTCGGGAAATTCGACGGACTGGTCAGATAGCGGCCGTCGATGGCTATGGCGGGCGTGCCCGGCACGTCGTACGAGCGCGTCAGATCTTCCGAGCGCTTGGTGCGGTTGTTTACCGCGAACGAATTATAGGCGTCGAGAAATTTCTGCTTGTCGAGTCCTTTGGACGCGAGCCAATCGGCGATAACCCGCGAATCGTTGACCAGCGCGCGTTGCTTGGTCGCGTCTTTTTCCTCGTGGATGGCGGCGAAAATCGCGTCGTGGTATTTCGGCGCCAGGCCCATCGCATCGAGCGCGTAGTAAGTGCGCGTCAGCGGTTCCCATCCGGGTGCGCCGAACGTACCCGGGACGGGACGGAACTCGACGTCCGCGGGTTTCTTCTTCAACCAGCTTTTGAGCGCCGGCTCGAGGTGGTAACAGTGCGGGCAGCCGTACCAGAAAAATTCAACGACTTCGATTTTCTTGCCGCTGTCGGTCGGCTGCGGCGGGCTGACCTGGGTGTAATCGCGGCCGACCACGGGCGCTGGCTGCGCGAACGCGGTGCCTGCGCCAAACAGCAAGAGCAGCGCTGCGACGTAAACCGCATGGTTAGATAACTTCATCATGACTCCCTCGAAAAATTATTTGTTTGCCTGGCCCGGTGTTTCGCGAACTTTGATTAGAGTGGTCTCGATGCCGTTTTGTTTCAACGTATCGCGCGCACGGTTCAGATCCTCGATCGCAGTATAAGGGCCTACCCGCACGCGGTGCCAGACCCCTTTGTCGGCAAGCGTGGTCGTCTGCACGGATGCCGCGATGCCGACGAGGGCGAGACGGGCTTTCAGGTTGTCGGCGTCCGGTGCATTCTGGAATGCGCCGGCCTGCAGGTAAAAAGTCTCCTTGGCCTGCGCGGGTTTGCCCTGGGCATCCTTGAATTGCTGCTCCGTGACCGGTTCTTCCGACCCCGGCAGAATCTTGTAAAAATCAAAGCGCGGTTTGCCGTCGGCCACTTTGCCGGATTTATCGTCGCTTTTCGTCGCATCCGCGCTTTTCGACGGCTCACTTTTGGGCGGCGGCGCGGGGCGCGTGACAAACGGCGTCGGCATTTTGTTGATGTACCAGGCAACCGCCAGCGCAATGCCCAGACCCATCAGGAGTCCGATCAGGATGCCGATCAACAACGAGCCCGCGCCGCTTTTGCCGCCGCTGGATTTTTTAGCGGGCCCTTTGTAGTCCTTGCTCATGCCGGAATTTTACATTTTTTCCGGTGCGGACACACCCAATAACGCGAGCCCGTTGCGCAGCACGTGCATGACCGCGACCGCCAATGCAAGGCGCGCGACCTTGATCGGTTCTTCCGGTGCGAGCAACCGCGTGCCGTTGTAATAACTGTGAAATTCCGCCGCGAGTTCGCGCAAATAAAATGCCACCAGGTGCGGCGACAATTCGCGCGCCGCGTTTTCGATCACGACGGGGTACTCCGCTAGGCGCGCCAGCAGGGCCGATTCAGCCTCGGCGGCGAGCGGCGCTGGATCGGCGGCGGCCAGCCTTGCGGCATCGCCGCCCCATTGCTCGAGCACGCTGCACACCCGTGCATGCGCATATTGAACGTAATAAACGGGATTGTCGTTGCTCTGCGATTTGGCAAGATCGAGATCGAAGTCCAGATGCTGGTCGCTTTTGCGCAACACGTAGAAAAAACGCGCCGCATCGTTGCCGACTTCGTGGCGCAGTTCACGCAGCGTGACGAACTCGCCGGCGCGCGTCGACATCGCCACCTTGGCGCCGCCTCGATAGAGCACCGCGAATTGCACCAGCGCAACCTCGAGTTGAGCGGGGTTCGCGCCCAACGCGGCGAGCGCGCCCTTGACGCGCGGAATATAGCCATGATGATCGGCGCCCCACACGTCGATCACGCGCGCGAAACCGCGTTCGATTTTGTCGAGGTGATACGCGATGTCGGATGCGAAGTACGTATATTGGCCGTTCTCCCGCCGCACGACGCGGTCCTTCTCGTCGCCAAACGCGGTCGAGCGAAACCACGTCGCGCCGTCTTTTTCGTAGAGGTGCGCGGCCGCGGCGAGCCGTTCCATCGCGTGCTCGATCTTGCCGCTGTCGTACAGCGACTGTTCCGAATACCAGCGGTCGAAAATTACGCCGAATGCGGCCAGATCTTCACGGCAGTCAGCGAGCTGCGTGTCGAGCGCGTGGCGGTGGATAACGGCGTAGTCGGCGCCGAGCAGTCGTTTGGCGTTCGCGATCAGCTGATCAAGACGCGCTTCCGGGTCGGGAGCGTCCGCCGCGACATCGGCGGCGCTGCGCTGGTAGCGGTTGCCATCCCGCGCCAGCAGAGCGTGCGCCATGGTGGTTACATAATCGCCCTGGTACGCATTGGGCGGAAACGCGACTTCAACGCCGGCGAGCGCGAGATAGCGCAGCCACGTGGAAAACGCGAGGATGTCCATCTGGCGGCCCGCATCATTGACGTAATACTCGCGCTGCACGTCGAAACCCGCGGCGGTTAACACATTCGCAAGGCTGGCGCCGAATGCCGCGCCGCGCCCGTGTCCAACGTGCAGCGGTCCGGTCGGGTTAGCCGAGACGAATTCGACCTGAACTTTAGCGCTCGCGGCCGGCGCGGTGCGGCCGAATTCGGCGCCGCGCGCGAGGATAAACGGCACGATCGCGCGCTTGATCCCGGGCGTGAGAAAAACATTAATGAAGCCGGCGCCTGCGATATCGGATTTGGCGACATAGGGCGAAGCCGGCATGGCAGCGATCAACGCGACGGCGATTTCGCGCGGGTTGCGCCTGAGCGGTTTAGCAAGCTGCATCGCGAGGTTGCAGGCATAGTCGCCATGCTGCGCCTGTTTCGGCCGCTCAATGACCGCCACCACGTCCGATTGCGGGGGCGCGACGGCGGCGCGCGCCGCGTCCATCAGGCCGGCGATATGCGCGCGTAAGTCAGGAAATTCGGTTGTCGCCATGCTGGAATCGTCGCTTCCGTGCGTATCGTCTGAATTGCGTGCCGGGCGGACGCTTGGCCGTCATCTAAAAAGCCGCAAATTTTAACATGCGGGCACTGCGCGGGCCTCCGGTTACGTATCGAGCGGGTCCACGTCGAGCGCCCAGCGCACTTTGCGCTCCCCTGTTGCCAGAAGATGCTCGTGCCAGTGCCGCAGAAATTTCTGCAAAGCCGTGCGGGACCGCGCCTGCACCGTTAAATGGGCGCGCTCCAGTCCCGCCAGCCGGACCAGGCCGGCGGGCACTGGATCGTAAATAGTGATCGCCGTATCGAACTCGCTCGCGGCGCGGGCGGCGCGCACCAGAAAAGCGAGCGCTTCGGTGAGCCGGGGCGCCTCCGCGCGCAAGACCGCTTGATGGACAAAGGGCGGGAAACCCGCTTGTTTGCGCTCGGCTAGAAGCTCGCGTGCATACGCTGCGTAGTCGTGGCGGCGCAACGCTTCGTATAACGGATGTTGCGGGAATTCGGTCTGTATCAACACGCGGCCGCGCGTGGTCCCGCGTCCCGCCCGTCCGGCGACCTGGGTCAAGCGCGCAAACAGGCGTTCCGCGGCGCGAAAGTCGGTGCTGTACAGCGAGCTGTCCGCGTTGACCACGCCGACCAGATTGAGCTGCGGAAAATCGTGGCCCTTGGCGAGAATTTGAGTGCCCACCAGAATATCGACTTCCCGGGCGTGAATCTGACGGCGCATGTCCTGCCACGCGTGTTTGCGGCGGGTGCTGTCGCGATCGACGCGCAGAATCCGGGCGGCGGGAAACGTGCGGGCAAGTGCCGCTTCGATGCGTTGCGTACCCTGTCCCAAAGGCAGCAAATCGTGATTGCCGCACACCGGACACGCGGCAGGAATAGCTTCCTGATGCCCGCAATGATGGCACTGGAGCCGACGGTCCGCCGAGTGCATGACGAGTTTGGCCGAACAACGCTGGCAGTCGGCGGTCCAGTTGCAACTGCGGCAAATCAACACCGGGGCATAACCGCGCCGGTTTATGAAGACGAGGCTCTGCTCGCCGCGTTTCACGGTCGCGTCCACTGCACGCAGCAGGTCCTGCGAAAGCCCATCGATCAGAGGTGCATTCCGGGTATCGATACATTCAATGTCCGCCGGCATGGCATTGACCGGCCGCGTCAATTCGAGCAGCCGGTAGCCACCGGTCAACGCCTTGTGAAATGTTTCGAGCGCCGGCGTTGCCGAACCCAGTAGGACCGGGACGGCGCGTGCTTTCGCGCGTACCAGCGCGAGATCGCGCGCCGAATAGCGCAGTCCGTCCATTTGCTTAAACGAGGCGTCGTGTTCCTCGTCGACGATGATCAGCCCGAGCCGGGGCAGCGGGGTAAATATCGCGAGGCGCGTACCGAGCACGATACCGGCCGCGCCGGATTGCGCCGCCAGCCATCCACGTAAGCGCTCGCTCTCGTTGAGGCCGCTGTGCGACGACACAATCGCGGTTGAAGGGAATCGCGAGCGCACCAGCGCTTCGAGCTGGGGCGTCAGGTTGATTTCCGGCACGAGGACCAACGCCTGCTGGCCGCGCGTCAGCACGTCCGCGATCAACTGCAGATAAATCTCAGTTTTGCCGCTGCCGGTAACGCCCCTAAGCAGCCACGGCGTAAAGCCGGCAGCTGCGTTACGCAGGCTCTCCAGCGCCGCATTCTGTTCGTCCGTGTGTGCAGGGCCGTCCGCCACCTGCAATGCCGGCGCAATGGTGGCGTTCGACGCGCGCGCGCATGGCTCTGCCCACCCGGCTTCGAGCAAATTTTTAAGCGCCGTGCGTGCAGTTGGCGCAAGTGTGTGGATGCGGGCTTCGTCGACGCCGTCAACCGCATCGCGCAGCAGCGCGAGAACGTCGCGTTTGATTTTCGCGCGCGTGGGCAGCGTCGCAGGATCAATATCGCGACCCGTGGCGGTCAGCCGATATGTTTTTACGGCGTCTAACTTCAGGAGTTGGCGCCGGCGCAAGCGCGTCGGCAGCGAGTTCATCACGACCTCGCCGAGCGGATGGTGATAGTACGCGCTGCAGAACCTGAGCAACTCGAGCACGTCGGACGGCAATGCCGGCATGTCGCGCTGGACGCTGATTACGCGTCGTACACGCGTAGCTGCCAGCTGAGTGGAGTCGGCGATCTCCATGATGATGCCGACCGCGATTTTTTTTCCAAATGGCACCAGCACCCGCCGCCCAATAACGTCAGGGCCCGCCTCTTCACTACCGCGATAATCGAACAGCGTGGCCAGCGGGATATCGAGAGCGACACGAAAAAAAATCATGATTGAGTGTAGCGAATTCGGAGTTAGCGATAGACGCTACAGTAGATTCTCAGATTAGCTTGCAACCCGCTTATACAAAGCACTATTTTATTTTCGCGATTCGCTGTGGATAACTGTGTTGATTAATATTAGAGCAGCCCGGTCAAGGCCGCGCGGATTGATGCCCTGATTTTATTGTGGTTTTTAATAAACTAATTAAACATATTAAAAATCATAGGCTTAACTAGGTGGTGCCCGACGGCGCGACAGTGTTGTTTTTTTGTGCTTGCTGCCCTTTGCTGCTGTGCATAAGTTGCCGGGCCGAACGCTCGGAAAGCCAGAACTGGCGCGGGTTTCAGTGGTATTGCGGACTCACCTTGCGCACCGCCTCGAGGAGTGCGGACACGCTATCGGGAGGCGTGTGTTGGGAGATGCCGTGACCCAGGTTAAACACATGGCCGGCGCCTTTTCCAAAGCTGGAGAGAATCGCCGCGGTCTCGCGCTGGATGACTTCAGGTGATGACAGCAGGATCGCGGGATCCAGATTGCCTTGCAAGGCGACGCGGCTCCCCACACGCCGGCGTGCGCTTCCGATATCGATAGTCCAATCCAGACCCACTGCATCGCATCCCAGGTCGGCAATACTTTCGAGCCAACCGCCGCCACCCTTGGTAAAGACGATATTGGGAATTCGCGCGCCGGCGTGCTCGCGAGTGAGCCCGGCGATAATTCGAGCCAGATAGGCCAGCGAGAATTCGCGATACGCGGCGTGCGACAACATACCGCCCCAGGTATCGAACACCATCACGGCTTGGGCGCCCGCCTCGATCTGTGCATTCAAGTAAGCAATTACTGCGGTGGTATTGACCTCGAGGATGCGACGCAGCAAGTCCGGACGCTGATAAAGCATCTTTTTGACCGTCGCAAAATCGCTGCTGCCGCGGCCTTCTATCATGTAGCAGGCGAGCGTAAACGGGCTGCCCGAGAATCCGATCAACGGTACGCTGCCGGCCAATGCTCGGCGCACCTGGCTGACGGTATCGAGCACGTAACGCAAATGATCGCCGGGATCCGGCGCGGTCAAATCGCGGATTTCCCATTCTTCGCGCAGCGGTCGCTCGAACCGCGGTCCTTCGCCTTCGGCAAAATACAGACCCAGACCCATGGCGTCCGGAATGGTGAGGATATCGGAGAAGACAATTGCCGCGTCGAGCGGATACCGGGCGAGCGGTTGCAATGTCACTTCGGTGGCGAGGTCGGGATTCTTGCACAACGCGAGAAAGTTGCCGGCGCGGGCCCGGGTCTGGTTGTATTCCGGTAAGTAACGGCCCGCCTGACGCATCAGCCACGCTGGTGTATAGGACGTCGGTTCGCGCAGCAGGGCGCGGATTAAAGTGTCGTTTTTGAGTTTGGACATGCTTAAAAGATTTCAGCCGCGGTTGAGTGGGGTTATCGACTGGACGCCGCATGCCCGGCCGGCCAAGGCGAGTCGATGCAAGGCGGGGTGCCTGGACAGCGCGCGGACGGTGCCAGTCGACGTGCGCGGCTCGCCGGGATTGCCGCTCAGCGCGGCAATGTCGACGACCCCATCAGGAATTCATCGATAGTACGCGCGCATTGCCGCCCTTCGCGGATGGCCCACACGACGAGCGATTGCCCGCGGCGTATATCGCCAGCCGCAAAAACCTTGGGCACCGACGTCGCATAGCAGCCCGCACCGTCAGTGGCGGCTCTCGCATTGCCGCGCGCATCCTTCTCGACGCCGAACGCGTCCAGCATGGAGCCCACTGGGGCGACGAAACCCATCGCCAGCAGCACAAGGTCGGCCTTCATTGCGAATTCCGAGCCGGGCACTTCCTGCATTTTTCCATCCTTCCATTCGAGCCGCGCGGCGACCAGCTTTTTCACCTGGCCATCGCTGCCTTCGAGACGCTTGGTTGCTACCGCCCAGTCGCGATTGGCGCCTTCCTCATGGGAGGACGACGTGCGCAGCCGCTGCGGCCAATAGGGCCATACCGGATTCTTGTCGAGGTCCGGCGGCATGGGCAGCAATTCGAACTGCGTCACGGAAGCGGCACCGTGGCGGTTCGAGGTTCCGACGCAATCCGACCCGGTGTCCCCGCCGCCGATAATGACCACGTGCTTGCCGGCGGCCGACAGCTCTGCCACACCGGCGTCGCCCGCGACGCGGCGGTTCTGCAGTGGTAAAAAGTCCATCGCGAACATGACGCCCCCGAGTTCGCGCCCCGGCACCGGCAGGTCGCGCGGCTGCTCCGCTCCGCCCGCCAGCACCACGGCGTCAAATTCATCCCGGATCGTCGCGGGATCGAGCGCGGTCGCCGCGGCGTTGCCGGCGCCCACGGGTGACGGGCCGACCATGTGCTCGGTTTTGAATTCGACGCCCTCCGCGCGCATTTGCGTAAGGCGGCGGTCGATCAGTGACTTTTCCATCTTGAAGTCGGGGATGCCGTAGCGTAGCAGCCCGCCGATCCGGTCGTTTTTCTCGAAGACCACCACGTCGTGGCCCGCGCGCGCGAGCTGCTGAGCGCACGCGAGCCCGGCCGGTCCGGACCCGACGATCGCGACGCGCTTGCCAGTTTTGATTTTGGCCGGAATGGGGATGACCCACTTCTCGTCCCAGGCCTTGTCGATGATCGCGTGCTCTATCGACTTGATGCCGACGGGATCGTTGTTGATGCGCAGAGTACAGGCTTCCTCGCATGGCGCGGGACATACGCGCCCGGTAAATTCAGGAAAATTATTCGTCGAATGCAGCGTCTCGACCGCCGTCTTCCAGTCCTGTTGGTAAACGAGGTCGTTGAAATCAGGGATGATGTTGTTGACCGGACAGCCGGTCATGCAAAACGGAGTGCCGCAGTCCATGCAGCGCGCGCCCTGGATTTTCGCCTCGTCATCGTTCAGGCGGTGGACGAACTCGCGATAGTGTTTCTTGCGCGACGCCGTGTCATCACTGGCTTCGTGCAGACGCTGGAATTCGAGAAATCCGGTGACTTTGCCCATGCTGTGTGGTCCGCGCTGCGTTGAAAAGTTATGCCGCGGCCCGGCGGCCTGCGACCGCCAGCTCGGCGAGGGCGCGCCGGTATTCCTTAGGGAATACTTTGACGAAGCGCAGGCGATAGGTATTCCATTGCTCGAGGATCTCGTGCGCGCGCGTGCTGCCGGTGTAGCGCGCGTGGTGCTCGATCAGCCGCTTGAGCACGACTTCATCGGCGAGCCCCTGAGGCCATACGTCGCGCGACACCTTGGCCGCCTGCTCCGGTTCCGACAGAACAGGCTCGAGGTCGACCATCGCCATGTTGCAGTAACTGCCGAAGTCACCCTGCTCGTCGAGCACGTACGCAATGCCGCCAGACATGCCGGCAGCGAAATTGCGGCCGGCAGCGCCCAGTACGACCACGGTGCCGCCCGTCATGTATTCGCAGCCATGATCGCCGACACCCTCGACCACCGCTTTGGCGCCCGAGTTACGCACGGCAAAACGCTCACCCGCGACCCCGCGGAAATACGCTTCGCCCGCAATGGCACCGTACAAAACCACGTTGCCGGTAATAATGTTCTGCAAGGGGTCGCCGCGAAACTTGGCCGACGGCTGTACGCTGATGCGCCCTCCCGACAGACCTTTGCCGCAATAGTCGTTGGTGTCGCCGATCACATCGAGCGTCACGCCGCGGGCCAGGAATGCGCCGAAACTTTGGCCGGCCGAGCCGGCGAAACGCACCCGAATCGAATCGTCGGGCAGTCCCTCGTGGCCGAAGCGCCGGGCTATTTCGCCCGACAGCATGGTGCCGACGGTGCGGTTGATATTGCGGATCGGCATCTCGATGATGACTTTTTCACCGCGCTCCAGCGCGGGCGACGCGAGCTCGATTAGCCGGTGATCGAGCGCGCGATCGAGGCCGTGATCCTGGCTTTCGCAATGCCGGCGCGGGACCTCTGCGGCGACCGGCGCCTGATAAAAAATCTTGGAAAAATCGAGCCCTTTCGCTTTCCAGTGCTCGATGCACTTTTTCGTTTCGAGCAAGTCCGCGCGTCCGATCAGATCGTCGAAGTTGCGAATGCCGAGTTGGGCCATGAGGGCGCGCGCCTCTTCGGCCACGAAAAAGAAGTAGTTGATCACGTGTTCGGGTTTGCCCTGGAATTTTTTGCGCAAGACCGGGTCCTGCGTCGCCACGCCGACCGGGCAGGTGTTCAGATGGCATTTGCGCATCATGATGCAACCCGACGCCACGAGCGGCGCCGTCGCGAAACCGAATTCGTCGGCGCCGAGCAAAGCGCCGATGATCACATCGCGCCCCGTTTTCATCTGGCCATCCGCCTGCACCGCGATCCGGCCGCGCAGGCGATTGAGCACCAGGGTCTGCTGGGTTTCGGCAAGCCCCAGTTCCCACGGCGTGCCGGCGTGCTTGATCGATGACCACGGCGAAGCGCCGGTGCCGCCGTCGTGGCCCGAGATCGTCACGTGGTCCGCCTTCGCCTTGGCGACTCCGGCAGCCACCGTGCCGACACCGATTTCCGATACCAGCTTGACGCTGATCGAAGCGCGTGAGTTCGCATTCTTGAGATCGTGGATTAACTGCGCCAGATCCTCGATCGAATAGATATCGTGGTGCGGCGGCGGCGATATCAATTCGACGCCGGGCGTCGAGTAGCGCAACAATGCGATGTACTCGGACACTTTGCGGCCCGGCAACTGACCGCCCTCACCGGGCTTCGCGCCCTGCGCCATCTTGATCTGGATTTGCTCTGCCGACGCCAGGTATTCGGCGGTCACGCCGAAACGGCCGGAAGCGACCTGCTTGATCTTCGATTTGAGTAAATCACCCTCTTTGAGCGCGATATCGCTCTCGATTACGCCTTTGCCGAGGCGAGACGCCAGCGTTTCGCCAGCCTTGACGGGGGCGTAACGGTTGCGGTCCTCCCCGCCCTCGCCCGTATTCGACTTGCCGCCAATGCGGTTCATCGCGATCGCGAGATTGGTATGCGCTTCGGTGGAAATCGACCCTAGCGACATCGCGCCGGTCGAGAAACGCTTGACTATACTCGCCGCCGGCTCGACTTCTTCGAGCGGCACCGGCGTGCACTGGCTGAATTTGAACTCGAACAAGCCGCGAAACGTCATATGCCGCGTCGATTGATCGTTGATGATCTGCGCGTATTCCTGGTAAGTCGCCACCGAATTGTTGCGCGTGGAATGCTGCAGTTTGGCAATTGCGTCGGGCGTCCACATATGATCTTCGCCGCGCACCCGGTACGCGTATTCGCCGCCGGCATCGAGCGCGTACGCCAGCACCGGATCGTTGCTGAACGCCGCCTGGTGAATGCGCATCGCTTCTTCGGCGACTTCGAAAATACCAATCCCCTCGACGTTCGACGTCGTGCCCGTAAAGTATTTGTCGATCAGCGCGCGCGACAGGCCGACCGCCTCGAATATCTGCGCGCCGGTATAGGACATATAGGTTGAAATGCCCATCTTGGACATGACCTTGCGCAAGCCCTTGCCGGTCGCCTTGACGAAATTCTTGAGCGCTTTCTTGCCGTCGGTCGCTGGTCCCAAATGGCCCTGGCTCGCAATGTCGAGCAGCGATTCGAGCGCGAGATACGGATGCACGGCTTCCGCGCCGTAGCCCCCGAGCAGAGCGAAATGGTGGACTTCGCGCGCCGAGCCCGTCTCGACCACCAGGCCGGTCGACGTGCGCAAGCCTTTCGCAACCAGGTGCTGGTGGATCGCCGACAGCGCCAGCAGCGCGGGGATCGCGACGTGTTCGCGGTCGACCATGCGATCGGAAATAATCACGATCGAATAGCCGCTGCGCACGGCGTCTTCCGCCTGCGCCCGCAGCGAAGCGAGCTTCGCTTCGATGGCGTGCTTGCCCCACGCGACCGGGTAGCAGATATCGAGCTCCCAGGATTTGAATTTGCCCTGGGTATAACGATCGATATGCCGGATTTTTTCCATTTCGAAAAAATCCAGGACCGGCTGGCTGACTTCCAGCCGCAGCGGCGGATTCAATTCGTCGATGCCGAGCAGATTCGGCTTCGGCCCGATGAACGACACCAGCGAAGTCACCATTTCTTCGCGGATCGGGTCGATCGGCGGATTGGTGACCTGCGCGAACAGCTGCTTGAAATAGTGGTAAAGCGTTTTGTCCTTGTTCGACAAAACCGCCAGCGGGGAGTCGTTGCCCATCGAACCGATGGGCTCTTCGCCGTTCGCGGCCATCGGCGTCATCAGGAACTTGAGATCTTCCTGCGTATAGGCAAACGCCTGCTGGCGGTCGAGCAACGGCACGTTCGATCGTTCCGGGCTTTGGCGGTCGCTCTCGACTTCGTCGAGCTTCACCCGGATGCGTTCTATCCATTCGCCGTACGGTCTGGCGTTCGACAGCGTGTCCTTCAATTCCTTGTCGTCGATGATGCGGCCCTTCTCAAGATCGACGAGGAACATCTTGCCCGGCTGCAGGCGCCACTTCTTGACAATCGATTCCTCGGGAATCGGCAGACACCCGCATTCGGAACCCATGATCACGAGGTCGTCGTCGGTCACGATGTAGCGCGCAGGGCGCAGCCCGTTACGATCCAGCGTGGCGCCGATCTGCCGCCCGTCGGTAAACGCAATCGCCGCGGGCCCGTCCCATGGTTCCATCATCGCTGCATGGTATTCGTAGAATGCGCGGCGGTTCGGATCCATCAGCGTGTGGCTTTCCCAGGCCTCGGGAATCATCATCATGACGGCGTGCGTGATCGAATATCCGCTCATCACCAGCAGTTCGAGCGCATTATCGAACGACGCCGAGTCCGATTGGCCGTCATAAATGAGCGGCCACAACTTGTCGAGATCTTTGCCCAATATCGGGCTCGAGATTGCGCCCTGCCTCGCGCGTATCCAGTTGACGTTGCCGCGCAGCGTATTGATTTCGCCGTTGTGCGCGATCAGCCGGAACGGGTGCGCGAGATCCCACGTCGGGAAGGTATTGGTCGAGAAACGCTGATGCACGAGCGCCAGCGCGGACACCACGCGCGCGTCCTGCAAGTCTTTGTAATAGGTGCCGACCTGGTTCGCGAGCAGCATGCCTTTGTAGACGATAGTGCGCGCCGACATCGACGGCACATAGAACTCTTTCCCGTGCGCCAGATCGAGCGTCTGGATTGCATGGCCGGAACTCTTGCGGATGATGTACAGCTTGCGTTCCAGCGCATCGGTGACCGTCACTCCGCGACCGCGGCCTATAAACACCTGGCGGATCGCCGGCTCGATATTTTTGACCGAATCGCCGAGCCCTGAATTGTCGCAAGGCACGTCGCGCCAGCCGAGAAGAATCTGGCCTTCGTCTTTGATCGCGCGCTCGATTTCGTATTCGCAGGCAAGACGCGATGCCGGCTCGCGGGGAAGGAACACCATGCCCACGCCGTATTGACCGAGCGGCGGCAACGTCACCCGCTGCTTGGCCATTTCCTCGCGCAGGAACGCGTCCGGCAGCTGCAGCAGGATGCCCGCGCCGTCGCCCGCGAGCGGATCAGCGCCAACCGCACCCCGATGGGTGAGATTTTTCAGAATCTGCAATCCCTGCTCGACGATCGAGTGGGATTTTTTGCCCTTGATATGCGCGACGAACCCGACGCCACAGGCGTCATGTTCGTTGGCGGGATCGTAAAGTCCCTGCGCCACGGGCGGCTGATTCACGGTTTACCTCGGTAAAAAGCCGGATCGCTGCCAATCCGGAGGTCAGTTCACAGGAAATGCGGGGAAACCGGTCAAATATACAGCCTCGCGGGCGAGACTTCAAGGCCTTGAAAAGCTGTGTTAATTCTGTGCTTAACGGTTGGCGCGCAGGCGCTTTTGCTGCAACGCGCCATCCCCACTCTAGATCTCGTCGACGGCAAATAGCCGACGGTACTCGCGGATCGCATAACGATCGGTCATGCCGGCGATGTAATCGGCGACGGTTCGCGCCGTGTTGTCGGCTGCCGGTGCGTGATATTGCGGCGGCATCAATTGCGGCTCTTTGATGAACGCCTGGAACAGGTCGTGGACTACGCGCCGCGCCTTGTTCGTCATGCGCGCAACTTGATGATGTTGGTAG
>JBKJMN010000348.1:0-4012 GCA_046596405.1 Burkholderiales bacterium | reverse complement strand
GCTGCAGACGGCGGTGTTCCGCGCGGTCTACACCGAGGTCAATGCGCGCATCCAGCACTGGACCATGGCGCTTGCCGGCGGCGCGGAGCCGGCGGCGCTCGACGCCGAGGAAGGCCGGCTCGCCGACGTCGTCAACCAGACGGCCGGCATGCGGGCGTGGGATTTGTGGCGCAGTGAGGTACGGGCGCTGGTGAACTGGTGAATGGGTGATTGAGTATCCTGTTCACTTAACCGCTTAATCCCTCAATAACTCAAAGCGAGCGCCTCATGTCCGAAGCCGAATTGAAACAGCAGCTCGTCGATTGCATCCGCATGCTCGAGCAATCGGACATCATCGATTACAACGGCCACTGCAGCATTCGGCTCGACGACGGCCGCGTGCTGATCAACATTGGCTCGTGCCAGCGCAGCCGGCTGACGGTCGACGACATCTGCACCATAGACATGGAAGGCAAGGTGCTCGCCGGCAACGGTAATCCGCCGCTCGAAATGCATCTGCATCTGGGCATCTATCGCGCGCGCGCCGACGTCAAAGCGGTCGTGCACGCGCATCCGAAGTGGTCGACATTCCTGACCATGGTCGGTGAAGCCTATCAGCCCGTCTACGCGCAGGGCTCGCTTGTCTACCCGATGCCGCTGCTCGATACGCCGAACTCGATTAACAACCCCGCGATTGCCGACCGGCTGGCCGCGACGCTCGGCGAACGGCCGGCGGCGATGATGAAAGCGCATGGCGCGGTGACGGTAGGCAAGGACCTCGTCGAGGCCTTTGTGCTCGCCAACTATCTCGAGGAAAACGCCTACCGCCAGTACATGGCGTTGCAGATCGGCAAGCCCTATGCGTTCAGCGCAGAAGAGATCGCGTTGTGCCGCGCGAAACTGTGGACGCCGACGCTGTTCAAGCGCACGTGGGATCATTTCCACGCGAAGCTGCCGCCTTTGTAGGGCGGGTTAGCACCGCGTAACCCGCCTGATCGGAGTGGTGGGTTACGACGCAATGCGTCTAACTCACCCTACGTTCTGCCACGTCTCGATTACAGCGAATTTTCCATCAGCGTTCGTAGTTCAGGCGTGACTTCTGGCGAAATGCCGAACCATGCCTGCCACGCCGGTCGCGCCTGGTGCAGCAACATGCCGAGGCCGTTGACGGTGGGGTTGCCGCGTGAGCGCGCGGCCGCGAGGAACGGCGTCTCGCGCGGAATGTAAATCAAGTCGGCGGCCAGCGCGGTGCGCGGCAGGCGGGTAAGGTTCAAATCCAGCGCGGACTCACCCTGCATGCCCTGATTCGTAGTGTTGATGACCATCGCGGCATCCGCGAGCGCGTCCTCGCGCTGTTCCCATTTGAGTGCGGTGACCGGCGCACCGAACTCATCGGCCATGCGCCGCGCGCGCTCAAAGGTGCGGTTGATAAGACGAATTTCGCGCGCGCCTTCCTGCGCGAGCGCGTAGCACACGGCGCGCGAACCGCCGCCGCCGCCGATGACCGCGATCGGCCCGGCGTCCGCGCGCCACGCCGGTTGATCCTGCTTCAGGTTGTGGATGAAGCCGTAGCAATCGTTATTGCTGCCGGCGAGCGAGCCGTCGGGCCGCACCACGACGCAACTGATCGCGCCGATCTTCGCTGCCACTGCATCCACCTCGTCGACGATGGCCATTGCCGCCTGCTTGTGCGGGATGGTCAGATTGCAGCCAGCGAAGCCCAGCGGATGCAGCGCGCGCAGCGCGGCGGCGAGTCCGTCCGGCTTGATCGCCAGCGGCACGTAGCTGCCGGCAAGGTTGTATTTTTGAAGCCAATAGTTATGCAGCAGCGGCGAGCGCGAGTGCATTACCGGCCAGCCCATTACGCCGGCGAGCAGAAATTTGTCGGGGTGTGCCATTATTCCGCTACTGAAAATTTGAGACCACAGTGTAGGTGCAAGCCGCGCGGGGTGTCGAGCATTGCAGCGTTGCGTTATTAGTAACATTAGTGTTACCATAATCAATGCCGTCCATTCAGATTCTCGAATACCTTGACGCGCAGGGTCGCTCGCCCTATGCAAAGTGGTTCGATGGCCTGAATGTCCCTGCGGCCGCGAAGGTTGCGGCTGCACTTTACCGGTTTGCGGAAGGTAACTTCTCGAAAGTAAAGGGCGTCGGTTCCGGCGTGTACGAACGGCAAATAGATTTTGGTCCGGGATATCGGATATTTCGGGAAGGATGGCGAAGCAATCGTCATACTGCTCGGCGGTAGTAGCAAGCAACGCCAGCAGGATGCGATCGAAGCGGCCAAAAAGCGTTGGACGGACTATCGGCGTCGCAAAAGCACCAGATGAACAATCAGGAGACAACATGGCACTGACTCGAGACTTCAAGGAAACGATTCTGGCGCGCGCGCGGCGCGATGCGCGCTTTAGCGAGGCACTTTTTACCGAGGCGATCAACGCGTATCTGGCGGGCGACACCGCGGAGGGCAAAGCCATTCTGCGCGATCTGGTAAATGCGACCGTGGGCTTCGAAGGACTTGCCGCTGCAATCAAGAAGCCGAGCAAGAGCCTGCATCGCATGCTCGCCCCGCGCGGCAATCCGAGCACTGAGAATTTTTTCGGAATCGTGAACGCCCTGCAGAAAAAAACACATCTGAAGCTTCGCGTAACCGCAAAAGCAGCGTGAGAACAACAATGGAAAAAGTATTGGCGGCAGTAAGAACGGGTGCCAGCAGGACGGAGTTCCGCGAATTTCCGATGCCGGAGATTGCGGCCGACAGCGCGTTGCTGAAAATGGAAGTTGCCGGCATTTGCGGCACGGACGTCAAGCTCTACGCGCATCCGCCGTCTCCCGCGCACGTCATCATGGGCCACGAGAACATCGGCACCATTGCCAAGGCCGGGCGCGAGTTCACGCGCCGCAAAGGCTTCAAGGAAGGCGACCTCGTGTTCGTCGAGCATTACGTGTCGTGCGGCCAGTGCGCATGGTGCATGCAGGGCCAGTTCCGGCATTGCGAAAACACTGACTGGCGGAGCAACCCCGATGCGATCCGCTACGGCTACACCTCGGCCGAGAAGGCGCCGCACCTGTGGGGTGGTTTCGCGCAATACGTTTACCTGCCGTGGAACGCGGTGGTGCACCACGTGCCGAAGGGCGTGACGCCGGAACTCGCCGGGCTGGTGACGCCGATGGCTAACGGCGTCGAGTGGTCGCTGTTCGATGGTGGCGTCGGCTACAACTCGACAGTGCTTATCCAGGGCCCGGGCCAGCAGGGGTTATCGCAAACCGTAATCTGCAAACAGGCCGGCGCTTCGCTCATCATTGTCACCGGCACCAGCAAGGACGCAGCACGCCTGGCAGTCGCCAGCACGCTCGGCGCCGATTATGTGATCGACGTCGAGCGCGAAGACGCGCTCGCGCGCATCATGGAGATTACCGGCGGCAAAGGCGTCGACGTCGCACTCGACTGCAGCGCCGGCGCCGGCACCATGCCGATACTGCTCGGCGTGAATGCGTTGAAGCGCAAGGCCGGCGTTATCGTCGTGCAGGGCGAGATGAAAACGTTTCCGGATTTCCCGCTCGAAAAAGTGACCGTGAAGTTCGTCACCATCAAAAGCGCGCGCGGCCACAGTTACCAGGCCTGCGAACTCGCGTTGGCGCAACTCGCATCGAAGCGTTTTCCGCTTGAGAAAATCACCACCCACCGTTTCGGCTTGAAAGACGTCGATCTCGCGATCCGATCGGTCGGCGGCAAGGGCGTGCCCGACGTGATACACGCGTCGCTACTGCCCTGGGAATAGCGGCCGCTCAGCTTTTTCGCCGGCAATCCAGCCTGCCGCGCCGTTTCTCGGCCAGCCAAATCGAGTAATATTCGTCTTCGCCCGAGGCAGCAACGCGGCCCGCACTAGCAAAAAAAACCTTTCCAGGAGGGGACACCATGGCAGCACGCGTACCGAAAATTAAAAACACCATCGACAAGAAACACCGCCGGCTCACGCGCAAGGACATCCATGCCGCGGCCAAGCGTCTGAAGAACTGGGGCCGCTGG
>JBKJMN010000289.1:0-7514 GCA_046596405.1 Burkholderiales bacterium | reverse complement strand
CGCCGGCGAAATGGAAGTCGAGCTCGTGCCGCAGGGCATATTGGTCGAGCGCTGCCGCGCGGGCGGCGCCGGCATACCGGCGTTCTATTCGCCGACCAGTGTGGGCACCGACATTGCAAACGGCAAAGAAACCCGCGTGTTCGACGGCAAAACACATGTCCTTGAACACGCAATCCACGTCGACTACGCTTTCCTGCGCGGTTATCGCGCCGACCGCCTCGGCAACGTGCAGTTTCGCGGCGGTAGCCAGAACTTCAATCCGAGCTTCGCCAAGGCCGCGCGCGTCGCGATCGTCGAAGTCGACGAAATCGTCGAAGCGGGAGAAATTGCGCCGGAGCTCATCGACCTGCCGGGCATCTTCGTCGCGCGCGTGGTCAAGACGACACAGGTCGTCGACGGCAAGGCGTGGCGCCGGCCCGAGCGGCGGCCGTCCGATCAGCCGCGGCTCTACAACGGCAAACCCGCGCTCACCCGCGCGGGCATTGCGAAACGCGCCGCGGCGCTCGTCAAGGACGGCACCTACGTGAACCTCGGCGTCGGCATACCCACGATGGTCTCGAATTACCTGCAGCAGCGCGACGTGATTTTGCACGCCGAAAACGGCGTGCTCGGCTACGGCGAGATGGTGACCGGCGACGATGTCGATCCGGACGTCTACAACGCGGCCGGCCAGTTCGTTTCGCTGAAACCCGGCGCGTCTTTTTTCGACAGCGTGACGTCGTTCGAAATGGCGCGCGGCGGGCGCATCGACACGGTGATACTCGGCGCGTACGAAGTCGATCAGACCGGCAGCGTGGCCAACTGGAGCACGTCCGACGCCAAGCGCGGCGGCATCGGCGGCGCCATGGACCTCTTATCCGGCCGCGGCGACCTGATCATCGTGATGGAGCACTGCGACAGCAAAGGCCGGCCCAAAGTCAAACGCCAATGCGCGTACCCGCTGACCGGTCAAGGCTGCGTGAATTACGTCGTCACCGATCTGGCATTGCTGCACTGGCAGGACGGCAAGTTCATTCTCGAAGAAGTGGCGCCGGGCTTTACCGCCGAAGAAGTGATGAAACTCGGCGACATGGAACTGACGCCCGCGGCCAACGTAAAAAATATGGCGTAAGCGAGCGGGGACGGAAGCTGTATGGAAACGCTGCTATTCACCCCGCTCACTATCCGCGGCTTAACACTGCGCAACCGCATCGTGCTCTCGCCGATGCTCACCTATTCGGCCACCAACGGCTACACCAACGACACCCACCTCGCGCATCTCGCGAAGTTTGCGGTGGGCGGCGCCGGACTCGTCTTCGTCGAGTCGACCAAGATCGACCCGCGCGGCTGCTCGACGCCGCGCGATCTCGGGCTGTGGAAGGACGAGTTCGTGCCGGGCATGCGACGCATTGTCGATCTCGTGAAGAGCTACGGCGCCGCGTGCGGCATCCAGCTTGGGCACTCCGGCCGCAAAGCGCGCCGTTCCGTGCCGTGGGAAGGACGCGTCCCGCTGCGCGATGTGCCGGGCGTGGATCACGGGGAGCCGTGGGAACTTATCGCACCGAGCGCCGTCGCCCACGACGAAAACTACGAATCGCCGCGCGAGATGACACACGCGGACATCGCGGAGATGGTCCAGGCATGGTCGCAGAGCGCGCGCCGCGCCGTTGATGCGGGCTTCGACGTGATGGAGATACACGGCGCGCACGGGTATCTGATTCACCAGTTCCTTTCGGCCACCGCCAATCAGCGCACCGACCAATACGGCGGCTCGCTGGAAAACCGGATGCGCTTCGCCGTGGAAGTGGTCGAAGGTGTGCGCCGCTACTGGCCCGCGGAGAAGCCGCTCTTCCTGCGCGTATCGGCGGTCGATGAAACAGGCTGGACCATCGAGGACAGCGTTGCGCTCGCGCGCGTGCTCTGCGCGCACGGCATCGACGTGATCGACTGTAGCGCTGGCGGCATGTCGGACACGCAGCCATCCACCAATCCGGTCGGTTATGGATACCAGGTGAAATACTCACAAGCAATCCGGCACGGATCCGGCGTGAAATCGATGGCCGTCGGCATGATCGTCCATGCTGACCAAGCCGAAGCCATCCTGCGCGAAGGCGGGGCCGATCTCGTCGCGCTTGGGCGCGAATACCTGGTCAATCCTAACTGGCCGCTCGATGCTGCACTCAAGCTCGGCGTTTCGACGCCGTATGCGCAGCTGCCGCCAGTGTTCGGTCATTACCTGGCAAGGCGTCAGCGCTCCTTTGCCCCATTGCGCAATTCAACGTGGCAGACCGGCATCAAGGACGGGGCTGTCCCGCACAAATAGGGGCGCCCCCTAATTCAGCTTCATCCCCGATTCGCGCACGACTTTCACGGTTTTCTCGATTTCGGCTTTGATGCGCGCCGCGAAATCTTCGGGCGCGCCGCTCATCGCTTCCATGCCTTGCAGCGCCAGCATTTCCTGGAACTCGCGGCGCTGCACGATTTTTACCGTCTCGGTGTTGAGCCGCGTGACGATATCGCGCGGCAGCGCGGGTGGCCCCAAGAGGCCCAGGAAGAACGTCGCCTCGAAACCGGGCAGGCCGGATTCGGCGATCGTCGGCACCTCCGGCATTGCCGCAATGCGCCGCGCGCCGCTGCTTCCCAGCGCGCGCAAGCGCCCGGACTTCACGTGCGGAATGGAGCCGAGCGGATTGTTGAAAAGCAGCGACACCTGGCCCGCCATCACGTCGGTCGCAGCGGGGCCCGCGCCCTTGTACGGAATGTGGACGACTTCGATGTGGGCGGCGGAGCGAAACATTTCCATCACGAGGTGTCCCGCGGACCCGTTGCCGGCCGACGCGAAATTGAGCCGGCCGGGTTTCGCTTTCGCGAGTTTGATCAGCCCGCGCACGTCGGTCACCGGCAGCGACGGGTGGCAAACGAGCAGCGTCGCATATTCGCCGATCAGCGCGATCGGCGTGAAGTCGCGTTGAAAACTCAATTGCTTGTGCGTGAGCGTGGCGACGATGAGGCCCGAGCCCGCGACGACCAGCGTATAGCCGTCGGGCGCCGCGCGTGCCACGTACTCGCCGCCCGCAATGCCGCCGCCCCCCGCGCGGTTTTCGACCACCACGGATTGCGCGAGGCTTTCCGTCAGATATTTGCCCACGTAGCGCGCCAGCGTGTCGTTGCCGCCGCCGGGCGCGAGCGGCACCACCAGCCGCACAGGCTTCGCCGGAAAAGATTGCGCTTGCGCGAGCGCGCATCCGGCGGACGCGACCAGCGCAACCAGAGAAAATGCGAACGGCAATTTTGCGATCATTTGCTGCGTCACTTTCGCTCCTCGAATCGCCGGCCTTGCAACGCGTTCAGCGTCGGTTCGCCTGCGCGTCGCGCCGCCACAGTTGGGCGCGCCAGTGCACCGTGATGAGCACCGTAAAGGTGGCGCCGATCGCGCAATACAGCGCCGCGGTCGCCGGATAGCCGAAGCTCGCGATCAGGGGTCCGGATATCAGCAAGCCCGGCATGTTGCCGTTGATCGCCAGCATGCGGATGCCCATGACGCGGCCGCGTAATTGCGGGTCTGCATTGCGCAGCAGCACCGTCGCCATCGGCACCTGGCTCATGCTCTGCGCAAATCCGGCGAACATCAGCACCGCGATGCCGGCCGCGGGCGTCTGCAATTGCGAGAACAGGAGCATCATTGCATACCAGCCGAGGCTGGCAATGATCACTACGCGCGCGGCGCGGATCGAACTGCCATGCCGGCTCACGAGGAGCGAGCCGAGCAGCGCGCCGAACGAAGCACCGGCAACCATATAGCCGAGCACGGTCTGGTTGCTGTCGTATATCTCCTTCGCCACGTACGGCAGCAGCCCGTTCATCAGTGGAAACGCGGTCATGTTGAGTATGAAAGCGAGGCACATGACAGCGAGCAGCAGCGGGGTGTCGCGCACGTAGGCGAGCCCTTCCTTGAGTTCGCGCCACGGCGACGCGCGCTCGACCACGCTGTGCTGGGCGGGTGCTGCCTGCGATGCGGCATGAGTGCCCCCGGCTTTCCACGTCAACACGAGGCTCGCCGCGTACAAGGTTGCGATCACCACGTAAGCCTGTCCCATGCCCAGCAGCGCGACGAGGCCCGCGCCGGTCAATGCGCCGGCAATCCGCGCGGTGTCCTGCGTCGTGCGCTGGATGCCCATCGCGGCCATCAAGTGCGCAACGGGCATCGTATCGCCGACCACCGCCGCGCGCATGCCGATGTCCGACGGGCGCACGAGTCCCGTCAGCGCGGCAATGATGAACACATGCACGGGCGTCACGACGCCTGCAAAAATCAGCGCCATCAACGTGAGGGCCAGCGTCGCGTAGATGGCGCGCATCGCACAGAGCAGGTTGCGATGGCCGAAGCGATCGCCCATCACGCCGAACATCGGGCCCAGGAGGGTGCCGGTAAACTGCAGCGCCGCGAACACCGCCAGCATCAGCACCGACCGGGTCTCGACCAGGATGTACCAGCCGAGGATCAGCGATTCCATCTCGAACGCCCACGAGGTCGCCATATCGGCCGGCCACTGGAAGCGGAAACTGCGGACGCGAAACGGTGCGAGCGCGGAAACTTCGGAAATAGCGCTCATGGCGCGCGTGCGCCGTGCTCGTTACCTGATTCTGCTCCCGACATTGCCGCTCCATAGGCTCTTTTAGTTGTGTGCGTAGAATAACAGCGTGACGCTGCGCGGTCGAAATGATCTAACATAGAACATGACGGCTCGGTGGGAGATGGAATCAAGACGATGAAAACTTTGCGGACGGTCCAACTCATGCTCGTTCTCGCGACCGGTACGACTTGCGTGAGCGGCGCCGGTGCGCAAACCAGTGCGCAAATTTATCCCGCCAAGCCGATTCGATTGATCGTGCCGTATCCACCCGGCGGCGCGAACGACAACATCGCGCGCCCGCTCGTGCACAAACTCACCGAGAGCCTGAACACGCAGGTCATACTCGAAAACCGCGGCGGGGGCGGCGCGCTGATCGGCGCCGATATCGTGGCGAAGGCAACGCCGGACGGCTATACCCTGCTGTTCTGCTCGACCGCCACGCAGGCCACGAGCCCGCAGCTCTTCAAGAACGTGCCGTACGATCCGATCAAGGACTTCGAGCCCGTCGTGCTGCTCGCCACGACGCCGATACTGGCCGTCGTGACCAACAAACTCCCGGTCACCACCCTCAACGATCTCGTCGCCGCGGCCAAAGCCGCGCCGGGCAAGCTGTCGTACGCGTCGGGTGGCCCCGGCTCGGTGTCGCATTTGTCGGTCGAGATTTTCAAGCTGATGGCGGGCATCGATCTGCTGCACGTTCCGTACAAGGGCGGCGGCGACGCCATGAACGACACGATTTCCGGGCGCATCGACCTGCAGATCAACAGCGCGCCCTCGGTCGCCCCGCACGTGAAAAGCGGGCGGCTGAAAGCGCTCGCTCTCGCCCGTTCCGCCCGCTGGCCCGATCTGCCGAACGTGCCCACGTTTGCGGAGTCCGGCTGGCCGCAATATCGAGCCAACGGCTGGTACGGGCTGTGCGCTCCCGCCAGGACGCCGCGGGCCGTCATCGACAAGCTCCAGCGCGAATCCGTCAAAGTGGTCACCTCGGCCGATTTCAAGGACCGGCTGACCATACTCGTCGCCGACCCTGCGGGCAGCACGCCGTCGGAATTCGCCGCCTACATCCGCAACGAATACGAGAAGTACGGCAAGGTCATCAAGGCCACCGGCGCGCGCGCCGAGTGACCGGCGGAACGCAAACTCGCATGAATCCACGTGAAAAAGTCGAGGCGGCGCTGGCCCAGGCCCGCGCCGACCGCGAGAAAGCTGCCGCCGACCGCGTCAACGCCGGCGCGACCTGGCGCAAGCAGGACGATGCCAGCGTCACCTATGACAAAGTCCGCTCGAACTGGGTGCAGGCGGACGCCGAATGGAACCGGGCCAATGCCGAAGTGGATAGGCTGACCGCCGCTCTAACCCAGGTGGAACGCACCGAGACGATCGCGCAACAGCGCGCGGCGCTCGAAGCCACCGTTGCGAAAACACGCGCCGAGCGCGACAAGGCCGACGCCGCACTCGCCACGGTCGCGCGCGCACGCGCTGAACGCGAAAGCACCGTCGCCGCGCCCGCCCCGGTCGAGCGCCGCGGCAGCGCAAACGACCGGCGCAAGCCCGGCTCCGACCGCCGCATGCACCGCGGCGAACGGCGCAACCTGCAGGCCAAACCGGAAAAAATCGAGGACGCCGCCGCGCAATGGCCCGGTGCGGTGGCCAATTACAACCGGGCCGAGGCGGAATGGAACCGCGCGCGCGCCGCGCTTGCCGAATTTATCAAGTTGAACAGCAAAAAATGAAAACTACCCGATCCGCGATAGTAACCTTGTTGCTGGCATTCGCCGGCGCGCTTCAGGCAGCGGACTGGCCGAGCCGCCCCGTCGTCGTGCTCGACGGCTTCGCACCCGGCGGGGGCACCGACGTGTTCATGCGCGTGATGGCCGTCGAAATGACCAAAACCTTCGGGCAGCCTGTGGTGGTCGAAAACCGCTCCGGCGCGAGCGGCCACATCGCTGCGGAAGCCGTTGCGCGCGCCGCGCCCGACGGGCAGCTCATCATGATCCACACCGCGAGCATGATCACGAGCCGCCCTCTGTATGCCAAGCTCGGCTACGACGTCGTGCGCGATCTGGCGCCCGTCACGCAGCTCGTGCGCATCCCGAACGTGCTGGTCGTGCCGCCCGCACTGCCGGTTGCGAACGTGCGCGAATTTCTCGCGCTTGCCAAGCGGCGCCCGGGAGAGTTCGTGTTTGCCTCGACGGGGCTCGGCTCTATTTCGCACGTCGTCGGCGAACTCTTTCAGCAGGTTGTCGGCATCCGCAGCATACACGTGCCGTACCGGGGTGCTGCGCCCGCGACCACTGCGCTCATTTCAGGCGAAGCGACCTACGGATTCATCGTGCCGCCGGTAATCAGATCGCACGTCGAGGCCGGCAAGCTGCGCGCGCTCGCGGTTTCGACCATCAAGCGCACGGCGGTATTTCCTGAGGTGCCGACGCTCGATGAAGCCGGCGTCAAAGGCATCGACATTCCGCACTGGTACGGGATATGGGCGCCGGCGAAAACCCCGCCCGCGATCATCGACGCGCTCTACCGCGAATACGTGCGCGTGATGGCGCTGCCCGCGATCCGCGAGCGCTTCCAGCGCGAAGGCGCGGAAACCGTCGGCAGCACGCCTGCGGAGTTCGGGGCGTTCGTGCAAAGCGAAGTGGCGCGCTGGACCGAGGTCGCACGCAAGGCGGGACTCAAGCCGGAATCGTGACGCCGGCTGTCGCCGGCGCCGTTGCGCTACGACTGGCTTAAGGAACCTCTGATTAAGTCCCAAACCGTTCGCCCTGAGGTATCGAAGGGTGAACGGTTTCCCTCTGCGCAAGCTGTGTTCGTGCTTCTATACATCAGCACGAACGGACTTAATCAGCGCTTCCTTAAGCGGCTTCTTTCTCCATCAACTTGTCGACGAGACCCGCC
>JBKJMN010000288.1:0-15934 GCA_046596405.1 Burkholderiales bacterium | reverse complement strand
GGCTCGATGCGACCAACCCGTGCGGAGAGCAACCGCTTCCGCCCTACGGTTGCTGCTGCCTCGGCAGCATCAACCTCACGTTGTTCGTCACCGATGCTTTCCGGCCGAAGGCGAGCTTTGATTTCGCGGCGTTCGCGCGCGTCATCCACCCGGCCGTGCGCATGCTCGACAACGTGCTCGACGTCACGGTATGGCCGCTGCCGCAGCAGCAGGCGGAGGCGCGCGCCAAGCGCCGCATCGGCCTCGGGTTCACGGGGCTCGGCGATACGCTGGTCATGCTGGGCCTCAAGTACGACACCGGCGAAGCGCGCCACATGGGCGCGCGCATCGCAGAATTCATGCGCGACGAATCTTATGCGGCGTCGGCCGAGCTGGCCCGGGAGAAGGGCGCGTTTCCATTGTTCGACGCCAAGCAGTTTCTCGCGGCTCCGCGCTTCGCTTCGCGGCTGCCCGCGTTACTGCAAAAGAAAATCGCGGCGCATGGCATGCGCAACAGCCACCTGCTGTCGATCGCGCCGACCGGCACCATTTCGCTCGCGTTCGCGGACAACGCGTCGAACGGGATCGAGCCGCCCTACGCGTGGACCTATCAACGCAAGAAACGCATGCCCGACGACACGCATCGCACCTACGACGTCGAAGACCACGCATGGCGCCTGTACCAGCATCGCGGCGGGGACGTGGAGAAGCTGCCGGCGCATTTCGTGACGGCGCTCGAGATTTCCGCGCTCGACCACATGCACATGGTCGCCGCCGTCGCACCGTTCGTCGATTCGGCGATCAGCAAGACCGTCAACGTGCCGGAGGACTATCCGTACCCCGAATTCGAGGATCTGTATTTCCAGGCGTGGAAGTCGGGACTCAAGGGTATCGCGACGTATCGCCCGAATTCGGTGCTCGGCAGCGTGCTGTCCGTGACCCCGGTCCCGGCGACGCCTGAACCAAACGATCTCGACACCTCCGACACCGACCGCCGCATCCGTCTCGACGCGGCGCCGGAGCCCGCGTTGCTGAGCCTGCGCTGGCCCGGGCGTCCCGTGCTGCCCGCCGGTAACGCGTCGTGGACGTACATGGTCGAGTCGCCGTTCGGCCGCTTCGCGATATTCGTCGGGCACGTCGAAAACGGCGCCGTGTATCCGTTCGAAGTCTGGATTAACGGCAACGAACAGCCACGCGGCCTGGGCGCGATCGCCAAGACGATGTCGATGGACATGCGCGCGCTCGATGCCAAATGGCTGCGCATGAAACTCGACGTGCTGACGCGCACCGGCGGGGACGCCTTCGACTGCGCGATGCCGCCCGACGGCAAGCCGCTGCGCGTACCCAGCATCGTCGCCGCATTTGCCCGCATCGTGCGCTATCGCGTCGACAAATTAGGCGCGCTGGCCGAAGCCGGCGGCAAATCGCCGGTGCTCGACGCGTTGTTCGCGAAAAAAGAACCCAAGACCGGCACCGACGGCACCATGTCGTGGACGGCCGACGTCTACAACCCGAGCTCGGAAGACGATTTCGTGCTCATGCTGAAAGAGCTTGTGCTGCCGAACGGCCAGCGCCGGCCGTACTCGATGTGGATGGCGGGCACGTATCCGAAGGCGCTCGACGGCCTGTGCAAGCTGTTGTCGCTCGACATGCGCGTGATCGATCCCGCGTGGATCGGCATGAAGCTGCGCAAGCTGCTCACGTACGACGAGCCGCTCGGCGACTTCATGGCGCGCGTACCCGGCGCCGAACGCCAGGAAAATTTCGCGAGCACGGTCGCCTACGTCGCGCGCCTGATCATTCATCGCTATGCGATGCTGGGCATCCTCGACGAGCGCGGCTTTCCGGTCAGCGACATGGGCGTGCTCGAAGTGCCCGACGACGACCGCCGGACGACGATCGACTATCGGCCGGTGCCGGGGCGCCTGTGCAAGGAATGCGGCAATTCCGCCGTGATCAAAAAGGACGGCTGCGAATTCTGCACCGCGTGCGGCGCCATCGGTGCGTGCGGTTAAATTCCGCCTGACTGCGTGCCGGCGGTTGGCCGCCGCGTGAAAACGGTCGTCTTGCCCGGCGGCGAGCGCGTACCCGCGTTCGGTCTGGGCTCGTGGTGCATGGGCGACGACCCCGCCGCGCGCGCGGAGGAAATTGCCACTCTCAGGCTGGGGCTCGACCTCGGCGCGACGCTCATCGACACCGCGGAAATGTACGGCGACGGCCGCGCCGAGCAGCTGGTTGGCGAAGCGATCGCCGGCCGCCGCGACGAAGTCTTTCTCGTCAGCAAGGTGCTGCCGCAGAACGCAACGCGCCGCGGCACCGTGGCCGCCTGCGAGAAAAGCTTGCAGCGCCTGCAGACCGACCGGCTCGACCTTTATCTGCTGCACTGGCGCGGCAGTGTGCCGTTCGCAGAAACCCTCGCGGCGCTGGTCGCCCTGCAAAGCGCCGGCAAGATCCGCCACTATGGCGTCTCCAACCTCGATCTCGCCGACATGCGCGAATTTTCTGCACTGCCCGGCGGCGCCGGCATCGCGACGAACCAGTTGCTCTATAACCTGACGCGGCGCGGCATCGAATGGGACTTGTTGCCGTGGCTGCGCGAGCGGCATATCCCAGTCATGGCGTATTCGCCGCTCGAACAGGGGCGCCTCCTCAACGATAAAGGGCTGGCAACCTTTGCGCGCTCTCACGGCATGACAGCAGCCCAAGCCGCGCTGGCGCGGCTGCTCGCCCACGACGACTGCATAGTCATCCCGAAATCGGCCCGCCGCGAGCGCCTGCGCGAAAACTTCGGCGCGCTCGAGCGCGCGTTGACGCCGGCTCAACTCGCGGAACTCGACCGCCTGTACCCGCCGCCAAAAGGGCCGCGCAGGCTGGAGATGCTTTAGCTCGCGCGCCGGTTGCGCCGCGCCGGGATTGCGCGTCAGCAACCCGGCGACGTCGAAACCTCAACGGTATTTGACAGGTTTTCGACATTGGCACGGTGGTTTACCGCCATCGCGCGGACCGGGGCGCGCGCCAAGTCTTTCATTTATCCATGGTTAGACGTGGTGTGCGCATCGCCCCGGGCTGGCCCGCATTTTGCAAAGCTCTGAGCCGCTTAAGCGTCGTCTGCGCCAAGGCACCAGTCGCCGGAGGAAAAGCATGCTGGAAGTCGACCTCGATAGTCCCGACCTGAACGTGGAGCGCTCTATCACGCAGAGCTGTTCGATATATGGCCGCGTCACGTCGGTCAAGGTCCACCGCCAGCCCTCGCCGTTTGCGTTGATCGAAATGTCGAAACGCGAGCAAACCTACGAAGTCGCCGCGCAGTACGGTGGCTCCGCGTTCGGCACTTCCGCGCTCGTGCATCTCACGCCCAAACCCAGGTAACCCGCGCGTTTTCGCCTCCGCGCGCACCGGCCACAGGGCGCGCTGACTGGCAGTTCCGCGGTTTTCAGCCTATCCGTTATCATGGCGGCATCGCCAACCTGCGCGCACGAGCCCGCCTCGCGCCCGCCAGCCTACTGAACATGCCCAAGCGTCACGCCGGCTTCACGATGATCGAAATGATGGTGGTGGTCGTCATCATCGCCATTCTTGCGTTGATGGCCGTCCCCAGCTTTCAGGACCAGATCATCCGCGACCAGATTAATAAGGCGCTGCCGCTCGCCGATCTCGCGAAAATGCCGAATGCCGTGTCGTGGGCCGCGCTGCAAACGTTCCCGCCGGACAATGCGGGCGCGGGACTTCCGCCCGCCGACAAGATCGTCAACGATGCGATCAGCTCGGTCGCGGTGCAGGACGGCGCCATTCATGTCACTTTCGGCAATCGCGCCAATGGCGTCATCACGGGAAAAATTCTGACTTTGCGCGCGGCAGTCGTCGAAGATACGCCGATCGTGCCCGTCACCTGGGTGTGCGGTTACGCCGAAGCGCCCGACAAGATGACGCTACACGGCCAGAACCAGACCAATATACCGGCGGCGTTCCTGCCGTTCGCCTGCCGTTCGCGCGCTGCCAAGAAATAACCCGCGCGCCCGCGGCCTACTGCGGTTTTTCACCTCTGATCTGGACGCGGTGCATCATGCGCCGCTCATTCGCATCGAAGGGATCGCGCCGGTGCACGAGGCAGCGATTGTCCCAGATCAGCGTGTCGCCGAGCTGCCACTCGTGTCCCCATGTAAAATCCGGCCGCGACGCCTGCGCCCATAGTTCGTCGAGCAGGGCTGCGCTTTCGTCGAGCGGCAAGCCGAGGATATAAGCATTGCGGCGGCGGCCGAGATACAGCGCTTTTTTACCGGTCGCCGGATGCACGCGAAATACGGGGTGCCGCGCGCCCGGCGCTTCACGCGGGTCCGCGACCTCCTGGAAACCTTTGCGCAACTGCCCGCCGCTGTTATACGACTCGTCGTGGATGATGAGCTTGCCGTCGAGCGCGCGCCGTGTGGCCTCCGGCAGTTTTTCGTAGGCGAGATATTGATTGGAAAAGTACGTGTTGCCGCCGGCCGGCGGGATCTCGAGCGCGTGCAGGATCGCGTAAGAAACCGGCACATCGCGGTACGACATGTCGGTGTGCCAGATCGCCTCGCCCGCGCCGAGGTTGCCCTTGGGCTGGCCGTCTTCGACGATATTGGAAATCACCAGTATGTCGGGATATGCATCGATATATGGTTTGCCGATGATGCTCATGCCCGGCGGCTCGAGCTCGCCGAAGCGCTGGCCGAACGCGATCAGCTGCGGATCGTCGAGCGGCTGCCCGCGGATCACCACCACCTGGTGATCGTACAAGGCCTGCTGGATGCCGCCGAACATTGCATCGGTCAGATTGACGAGATCGACACCGCGCACTTCCGCGCCGCACGCCTTGCCGGAAGGAACCACCGTGACCGAACTGGAACGGGCGCCGGGCGCCGCGGATACCTGGGCTGCTTGCATTGCTTACTCCTTCAAATCAAACGTATGATGCGCATGACTGATTAAACTGCCGCGTCGCAAACGTAACGATTACCGCCTATGCCGCGCAAACCTCGCAAACCCTTCCGCACTCCGCTGGAGATGCATGCCTCCGCGCCGCTCTACAAGCAGGTCGAAAAGCAGATCCTGCAATGCCTCGCGGAAGGCGAATGGAAACCGGGTGGCCAGCTGCCGACCGAAAATCAGCTGGCCGAGCGCTTCGGTGTGGCGGTGTTCACGATACGCGCCGGCATCGCGGAACTGGTCGCCGCCAACATCCTGATTCGCAAGCAGGGCAAGGGCACGTTTGTCGCGCGTCACACGCGGCAGCGCCAGCGTTACCAGTTTTCCCACGTATTCGGCAGCGACGACCTGCAGATATTTCCCGCTCGCGAGCTGATTTCTTTTCAGCGCACAACGGCGTCCGCGCCGCTGCAGGCGATACTGCGGCTGCAGGCAGAAGCGCGCCCGGCCATATTCAGCATCGACTGCCTGCTCACCACCGGTCAGCAGCGCGTCGCCACCATGCAAATCACGCTGCCCGCCAAAAACTTTTCGCGCCTGACCGCGCGCGTCATCCGCGAAAGCGAAGAAAACCTGTACGCGGTTTACCAGGACGCGTGCGGCGTCAATATCATCCGCATCGAAGAACGCATACACGCGGTGGTGGCAGTGGCGGCCGTCGCGCGCGCGCTGAAAATTCCGCCCGGCAGCCCGCTGCTGCGCATCGAGCGCATCGCCTACACCTACAACGACGTGCCGGTCGAATTTCGGGTCCGTCATCTGGATGCCGCCAAATATCATTATCGCTCGGGCGAAGGCGGCTTTTAGGCCGCGACTGGAGCAAAGCGTTCGCTGCGGGTCTCGTGCGCGCGCAATGCTGCGCGGTCTACTTCCGGCCAATAGCCCGGACGCAGTACGATGCCGCCGTCTTCGAACGGCAGCGGGTTCGCCAGCAAACGCACTTTGGGCTTGAGAAAACCGTTCATGTCGCCCGCGCGCGTGAGAAAGCCGCGCGACACGCACGCCTCGACCCAGCACATGAGTTCGCTGGCGACACCATCGCCGAGGCAGATATCCAGGCCGCGCTGCCGCGCCAGCGCCATCGCGCGAATGGCGCGGTCGACGCCGCCGACGCGCTTTAACTTGAGCTTTACCAGCTTGACCCCGTCGATGCCGGCCGCCCGCTCGATGTCGGCGTCGGTGCGGATCGATTCGTCGAGCATCAGCGGCACGGTCGAAACCTTCGCCACCGCGATATTCGCGTCCCATTCGTCCGCCTCGCACGGCTGCTCGAACAAATCGATGCCCGCCGGGTTCAAGCTGGCCGCAAACCGGCAGCCCTGCGCTTCATCGTAACCGCGGTTGGCATCCAGCGTGATGCGCGCGCGTCCCTGCGCTGCCGCCTGTATCAGCGCGACGCGCGCGAGATCGTCTTCAACCTGCCAGCCCACCTTGCCTTTGAACGTGCGGTAGCCCTGCGCGAGGCGGGTCTCGACTTCCGCCTCAATTTCCGCCAGTTTAGCGCCGGCAATCGGCACCAGCAGCGGAATGCGCGTTTCGATCGTGGTCTCCAGCGCCGGATGGCGCTCGAGCACCGCAAGCGCAGTCAGCAACGCGCAGGATGCGAACGGCGCGGCGGCTACTTCCTGGTCGACGCGCGCTTTTGCCCTGGCCATGCTCATGCCGAGCAAGCGTGCCGCAAGGTCACGGCAGAATTCCCATGCACCGTCGGCGGTCTCGGCAGTGGAGCCGGCCGGAATATAGGCTTCGCCCCAGCCGGTGTTGCCGTCTTCGTCGCGCATCTCGACGACGATCGGCTCGAACTCCGTATAGGTGCGAAACGACACCTTGTACGGCTTGGTCAGCGGCAGCTTCAACTGGCGCAGCACGATTTCCCGGATAACCATGGTTTTGACGATAGTTTGCCAGCGCTGGTTGATAAAATCAGGGTTACTTGCGTATCATACGTATGACTTGCAAGATACAACAAATATACGCATCCGACAACTGATCGAGGAGATCCGCCAGTGAGGTCCGTCGCCCCTGCTGCGCTGTTTGCCTGCGCCGCCCTGTCCGCCGGCCCGGCGTGCGCCGACAGCTATCCGACGCGCCCGGTGCGCGTCATCATTCCGTTCGCCGCCGGCGGCACTTTTGATCTCGTCGGCCGCGTCGTCGCGCAAAAACTGAGCGCGTTATGGGGGCAGCAGGTGGTCGCCGACAACCGTCCCGGCGGCGCCACGCTGATCGCATCCGAACTCGTGGCCAAGTCGAACCCCGACGGCTATACGATTTACCTATCGCCCAATTCGCTGGCGGCCAATCCTTCACTGCATAAGCAACTGCCGTATGCGCAGCGCGATCTGCAGCCGGTCGTGCTGGTCGCGGCGCAACCGATGGCGCTGGGCGCGCACCCTTCGTTCAAGGCGAATTCGGTCCGGGATTTGATCGACATGGCGAAGACGAGCCCCGGCGGCCTCAACTACGGCACGGCCGGCATCGGCAGCGGCGGCTACCTGGCGGGCGAGATTTTCAAGCTGGCGGCCGGGATCGACGTCGTCCATATCAGTTACAAGGGCGGCAATATCGCGATGCTCGAAGTGATGGCCAACCAGATCAATATGGTGATGACCGGCCTGCCCAACCTGCTGCCGCAACTGAAAGCCGGCAGGCTCAAGATACTGGCGATCACCGATGCGAAGCGCTCAGCGGTCGCGAAGGATATTCCGACCATCGGCGAAACGGTGCCCGGCTATGAATTCCGCAACTGGTTCGGCCTGATCGTTGTCCGCGGCACGCCGGCACCCCTGATCCGGCGTCTCAACGCGGATGTGAACAGGATTCTCGATACCGGCGACACGCGGCAGCGCCTGCTCGACCAGGGCTTCGAAGTGATAGGCGGAACGGCGGAAGAGTTCGATCGCGTCGTCAGGGAGGACACCGTCAAGTTCGCCAAGGTCCTCAAGGGCGCGGCGAACCGCGCCAACTGATTGCGCCGATCCGGCGCCCGGCGCGAGATAAGGCATGGTCTAAAATGGCGCGATGCCCACCGTCGAAATTCTAAGTTTGCTCGCACTGGCCGCGCTCGTTTGGCTGTGGCTCGACAGCCTCAAAGCGCGCGAAATCGCGGTCCGTGCCGCGCGCGCCGCGTGCACTGACGAGCAGTTGCTATTGCTCGACGAGACGGTGGCGATCGCTAACCTGAAACTCAGGCGCGACGACGACGGCCACGTCAAGCTGCAGCGCGCGTACGATTTCGAATACAGCGACACGGGCAACAACCGCCTCGCCGGCAGTGTCGTGCTGCTTGGCCATCGAGTGACGCTGCTCAACGTCGGCGTGCGTCCCGCCACCAACGTGCGCACGCTGCATTGAAACTGGTGTCACACCCGTTCGCACATTTCCTTGGCGAGGCGGCTTGCGCAAGTTATAGTTCACGCGCCGCCGACGGGACTGTCTTTGATCTTTTGCGCTGACGGATAATGTGAGAGCGCGACCATGACCACTCCGGAGCAGACCGTGTTTATCGTCGAGGACGACGCCGCCGTGCGCGATTCCCTCGGTCTATTGCTCGGGCTGCAGGGTTTTCGCACCCAGTCGTTCAGTTGCGCGGAGGACTTTCTGCGCATCTATCAGCCGGCGTGGGCCGGGTGCCTGCTGCTCGACTTGAAAATGCCCGGCATGAGCGGCCTCGAATTGCAGGAAGCGCTGCGCCGGCAAAGCCACGCGCTACCCGTCATTATCATGACCGCGCACGGTGACATCGCGACGGTCAGGACCGCGCTCAAATCCGGCGCCGTAGACTTTCTCGAGAAGCCGGTCGATCCGGACGCTTTGCTGACGGCGGTGCGCACCGCGCTCGATGCCGACGCGTCCCGGCGACACGCGGCGCTCGAAGCCGAAGGGGCCCAACGGCGCTTAAGCGTGCTGACCGCGCGCGAGCGTCAGGTGATGGAACTGATCTCCAAGGGATGCCACAATCGTGAAATCGCCGGGACGCTCGGCATCAGCCCGCGCACCGTCGAAGTTCACAAAGCGCGGGTCATGGAGAAACTGCAGGTGCAAAGCGTACCCGAACTGGTGCGCATCGTGTTGCGCGCGCCACCCGGCGCGTGACGCCGCGGTCAACCGTTCCGGACGCAAAAAAACGGGGCCGGCGGCCCCGTTTTTCTCCGCGATCAGATAACTAGTTGGCGGCAAAACAATAGAACAATCCCGCCCCGCCGGTGCTGACGAGCGCGGGCTGGCTGCAGCCGCCGCGCGAGGCATGCGACGAGTTCCACGACCGCGCGTAATCATCATCGGTCAGCCCCTGGCGGTCGCTGTGCCCCACTTGCACGGCGCCATCGGTGCCGCTCTTCGTATAATTGCCGCAGGTCAGCTCGGTGCCCGCGGGAAACGCGAGTCCGTTACGTTGCGAGCCGGTCAGAACGTCGTGCGTATTCGGCGTGTCGCCGCGCCCGTTCACGACCGTGCCCTTTTCGGTCAGGTTGGTCTGCTTGGTGATGTTGTTGCGCAGGCCGTGCAGGTTCTCGATGTCGGTCGCTATGACCTCGCCTTTCGCATTCTTCCAGGGACCGCGGCCAATGCGATCGATCGCATTGACGCCGGGCGCGGTCGCGGTGGCAGCGGTGCTCAGATAAGCTCGCCAGGTGCGATTACCCGCGCCCGCTGCCTGCGCGAGCCTCTGGCAATGTTGATCGGCGCCGGTCAGTCCGCCGAGATCGGCGCCCTTGCCGCTGCCGACACTGGTCACGAAAAAAGTCATTCGGTTCTGCTGCGTATCGACGCACCCGCTGATACCCAGCGTAGCGAGCGCCAGCGTAATGATTGCCGCGAATTTCAATCGAACGTTCGACATGGGCCTCCCCCTTTTTGTTGATCGCATTTGCGAACCGGCACGGTAACATACCCGCGAAAGCGGTTCAATTGCAGCGCGTCACCCGCTAGAATGGCGCGCCGGCGCCGCACTGGACCGGCAGCACCCATGCCACTACCACGGAGGAAGCAATTGACCACCAGGACCCCGCGCATCGACGTGCACAGCCACGTTTTCCCGCGCGAAATGCTCGACCTGATACGCGCGCGGCCGCTCGACTACGGAATGCATTTCGCCGACACACCCGCCGGCGAAAGGCTGATGCGCGACGACGGCCACGTGAGCCCGCTGTTCGATGAATTTTACGCAGCGGATGCGAAGGTCGCGGGCATGGACCGCAAGGGGCTCGATATTTCGGTGATTTCGCCGACGCCGATGATTTATTTTTACAACCTCAATGCCGACGCGGCGGTCCGCGCAGCGCGCGTGACCAACGACGGCGTGGCGAACATGGTCGCGCAGCGTCCCGACCGCCTGCGCGGAATGGCGACGCTGCCGATGCAGAACGCCGACGCGGCAGTCGCCGAACTGGAGCGCGTGGTCAAAGACCACGGTTTTCGCGCGATCGAACTGGGCTGCACCATCACCGGCGACCAGCTCGCGGAGAAGCGTTATCGCCCGATCCTGAAACGCGCGCAGGAACTGAAGGTTTTCATCTTCACGCATCCGCATTTTACCGGCGAGCGCTGCGGGCTCGAGCCTTACTATCTATCCAACCTGGTCGGATTCCCGCTCGATACCATCACGATGGCGGCGCATTTGATGTTCAGCGGCGCGCTCGACGAATTGCCGGACCTGCGCTTCGTGCTCGCCCACGGCGGCGGCTACCTGCCCTACCAGATCGGGCGGCTGGCGCATGGCTACTCGGTGCGCAAGGAGCCGCACGTGAACAAGGCGTCAACACCGCGCGATCTCATGCGCCGGTTTTATTTCGACGCGCTGACGCATGACGACAAGGCGCTCGCGTTTCTGATCGAGCAGGTCGGCGCGGACCGCGTGACCCTCGGCACCGACGCGCCCTTCGACATGGGCGAGGAGAATCCGCTCGCGCGGCTCGCCACGGTGACCGGCCTGACCATCGCGGACCGCGATCGCGTGCTCGGTTTGAACATGCTGGGACTGCTGGGTGAACAGTGATTCAGTGACTGGGTGATTTAGTGATCTTTACATAACCGTATGACAAATGCGTAGCGTGCCAAAAGCTTCCCTCACCCTCGGTCCCTCTCCCGGAGGTAGAGGGAAGGTAAGCCCTTCTGCCTCCGGGAGAAGGGTGGGGAGAGCAAAGCGAGGGGGCCGAAGGCGGGAAGGTTTATTGTGACAACGTTATGTAATTCTCAATAGCGATTGGGCGATTCAATCACAGAATTACTTAATCACCGGTTCACTCGCCTTTTATTCCCGCGGCCTGGATCACCTTTGCCCACTTCACGATTTCGCTTTGCACGAAAGCGGTGTATTGCTCGGGCGTCTGGTGAACGGGATCGGCACCCTGGGAAATCAGCCGCGCCTTCAGATCCGGTGAATTGAGCGCGCGCGCGATTTCATTATTCAACCGGTCGACGAGCGCGCGCGGCGTTTTCGCCGGCGCCGACACGCCGTACCATGCCGTCACCTCATAGCCGGCCACGCCGCTTTCCGCGACCGTAGGCAGTTCGGGCGCGGCGGGCGCGCGCCGCGCGCCAGTGACCGCCAGCGCGCGCAACCTGCCGTCGCGTACATACTGGATGGCGGTGGGCATGTTCGCGAACATGATTTGTGTCTGGCCGGCGATGAGCTCAATCGCCGCCGGGCCGCCGCCCTTGTAGGGGATATGCACCCACCGAATTCCGGTCATGTACTGAAAAAGCTCGGCGGACAGATGGACGGTCGTGCCCGTGCCCGACGACGCGAAATTGATCGCGCCCGGCCGCCGCTTCGATAGTGCGATCAGTTCTTTCACGTTGCGCGGCGGGAACGACGGATGGATCACTACGATGTTTTGCGCTTCCGCCACCAGCGAGATGAAGGCGAAATCCCGGATCGGATCGAATGAAAGCTTCATCAATGCGGGATTGGTCGCGTGGCCCGGCGCATTGAGCAAAATCGTGTAACCATCGGGTGCCGCGCGCGCGCCGGCTTCGGTCGCGATCGCGGTATTCGCGCCGCCGCGATTTTCGACCACCACCGATTGCCCGAGGTTTTCCGTCAGTTTCTGTGCGAGCGCACGCGCGACGATATCGTTGGTGCCGCCGGCGACGAAGCCGACCAGGAAGCGGATCGGCTTGTTCGGATACGGTTGGGCCGTTGCTAGCGCAGTGCCCATTGCGAGCGCCACGAATAAAATACTGCGTACCGCGGTGATGGCTGCCATGTGCATCCTCCGGCGTGTCGCTTATCGATTGACGGGCATTGTAGCGCGGTGCGATGCGCGGTCCGTTTGCGGCGAATGTTGAAAATTCGCAAGTGCGCGACGAAAAAAGGGGCTAGCAGTTACGCTAACCCCTTGGTGCTACTGGTAGGCGGTGCGAGATTCGAACTCGCGACCAACGGATTAAAAGTCCGCTGCTCTACCGGCTGAGCTAACCGCCCTTAAACGTGCAAAAGCCGCGAATTATAAGGGCTTTTCGACCCCCAATCAAACGGAAAACGCGGCCGTCCTGGAATATCGACGTTTTTGAGCATGGCCTGGAATCATCATCAACTAAAAGATTTACACGCTCGCCGATTTATATATCCAAACCGATTTTGTGACTCAAAAAAAACCCCGCGTAAACGGGGCTTTCTTTTGGAACTGTAGTCCGGAAAGCGTCCGGGCAAGTGCGGCTTTACATACCCATTCCGCCCATACCGCCCATGCCGCCCATCCCACCACCACCCATGCCGCCGCCGGAAGATTCTTCCTGCGGCGACTCTGCCACCATCGCGTCGGTCGTGAGTATCAGGCCGGCGACTGAGGCGGCGTTCTGCAAGGCAGCTCGCGTGACTTTAGTCGGATCCAGAACGCCCATCTCCACCATATCTCCGTACTGGCCGGTCTGCGCGTTGTAGCCGAAGTTACCCTTGCCCTTGACGACTTTGTCGAGTACCACCGACGGCTCGTCACCGGCATTGGAGACGATGCAACGCAGAGGTTCTTCGAGGGCGCGCAGCACGATTTTGATGCCTGATTCCTGATCGTGGTTGTCACCCTTAAGGGAGGACAAGGCGGAACGCGCCCTTAGCAAGGCCACGCCGCCGCCTGCAACGATCCCTTCCTCTACCGCGGCGCGGGTCGAGTGCAACGCATCTTCCACGCGTGCTTTTTTCTCTTTCATCTCGACTTCGGTTGCCGCACCGACCTTGATCAGCGCTACACCGCCGGCTAGCTTGGCTACGCGCTCCTGCAGTTTCTCTTTGTCGTAATCGCTGGTCGTGTCTTCGATCTGCTTGCGCACGCTCTTCACGCGGCCTTCGATCGATTTGGTATCGCCGGCGCCGTCGATGATCGTGGTTTCTTCCTTGCCGATCTCGATGCGCTTGGCGCGGCCCAGTTCGGCCAGTGTCACTTTCTCGAGCGAGAGGCCCACTTCTTCGGCAATGACCGTCCCGCCGGTGAGGATCGCAATATCTTCAAGCATTGCTTTGCGACGATCCCCGAAGCCGGGTGCTTTGACAGCACACGTCTTGAGAATACCGCGAAGATTGTTCACGACCAGCGTTGCCAACGCTTCACCGTCGACATCTTCGGCAATGATGAGCAGCGGTTTACCGGCCTTCGCTACCTGCTCAAGTACGGGCAGCAGGTCGCGGATGTTTGAGACTTTCTTTTCCGACAGCAGGATGTAAGCATCCTCCAGCATCGCCATCTGCTTATCCGGGTTGTTGATGAAATACGGCGACAGGTAGCCGCGGTCGAACTGCATGCCTTCGACGACTTCCAGTTCCATGACGAGCGACTTGCCATCCTCGACGGTAATCACGCCTTCCTTGCCGACTTTTTCCATGGCTTCGGCAATTTTTTCGCCGATACTCGAGTCCGAGTTGGCCGAGATCGAGGCGACCTGGGCGATCTCCTTGCTGGTGGTCGTGGGCTTCGAAATCTTTTTTAATTCTGCCACCACGGCTTCGACGGCCTTGTCGATGCCGCGCTTGAGGTCCATCGGGTTCATCCCGGCGGCAACGAATTTCATACCTTCCTTCACGATCGCCTGGGCCAGCACGGTCGCGGTGGTGGTGCCGTCGCCGGCAATGTCAGAAGTCTTGCTCGCGACTTCCTTCACCATTTGCGCGCCCATGTTCTCGAATTTGTCTTTCAATTCGATTTCTTTCGCTACCGATACGCCGTCCTTGGTGATGGTCGGCGCGCCGAACGAACGCTCGAGCACCACATTGCGGCCTTTGGGACCGAGCGTTACCTTCACTGCATCGGCAAGAATATTGACGCCCGCGACGATTTTAGTGCGCGCTGCATCATGAAACTTTACGTCTTTTGAACCCATGTGAATTCTCCTGGTTTACTAGTCGGACTATTCGATGACGCCCATGATGTCTTCTTCGCGCATGACGAGCAGCTCTTCGCCATCGACTTTGACGGTCTGCCCGGAATATTTTCCAAACAGCACTTTGTCGCCGACTTTAACGTCGATCGCGCGAACCTTGCCGTCTTCCTGGATCTTGCCTTTGCCGACTGCCTTTACTTCCCCTTGCTCGGGTTTCTCGGCGGCGCTATCCGGGATGACGATGCCGGAGGCGGTCTTACGCTCTTCGTCTAGCCGTTTGATGATGAGCCGGTCGTGTAGAGGACGAATTTTCATAGATGTTCTCCTGGTTTCGAGACTGGGATATCGAGTGGCAAGAATTAGCACTCGCTACAACTGAGTGCTAATATTACGCTTAAAATACTTAAATATCAATAAGTTATTTAAGCTGACTTGGGGACTACGGCCCACGCGGCTTTGCCTTCTAAATCAATGATGACTAGCGCAAGTGCGCGTCAACAGACGCGCCTCGGTACGGATGACGGCGGTAGCCGCTACTTGGTGTGGATGTTGCCGAAGACTGGACCGACACTGTCGGGTGCCGCTCTGTCCGGATAACCGTCGTCTGGCTGGTCCAACCTTTATGGGCGGTCCAACCCTCATCCGCATTTCGTCGCACGGATCACGGTCACTTCTTCAACGCCCATATCCCATCGCCATTCAATTTCGGGGCACGCCCCGAGCGCCCCGAGCCGCTGACGGGCGCCCAGCTCGAAAAGCGCTATGATGGCCACGCAGCACGAATCGAATGCGCCGCAGAGCGTACTCGGATATCGGATTCCACCGGAGGGGTACTCATGAAAACCAGACGTTTCTTCATTGCGATGCTCGCGAGTCTTGCATTCGTCGGCACTTATGGGCACCAGCAGGCCGCTGCCGCCGATAGTCCCGCGCTGACCGGGGTCGTCACGTCCGCCGAAGAAGGCGCGATGGAAGGAGTACTGGTCAGCGCGAAAAAAACGGACTCGACCATCACCATCACGGTCGTCAGCGACGCCCAGGGGCGCTATCGCTTTCCACGCGCGAAACTGGACGCCGGCCAATACGCGATACGCATCCGCGCGGCGGGCTACGATCTCGACGGCCGCGTGTCGGCCCAGGTCGCCGCGCAAGCGCCGACCACGCTCGATCTGAATCTGCGCAAGACGCAGGACCTTGCCGCCCAGCTCACGAACGGCGAATGGATCGCGAGCATGACCGGCACGGAGCAGCAGAAGAAAACCCTGCTCGGCTGCGTCGGCTGCCATACCATCGAACGCATCGCGCGTTCCACGTACGACACCGCCGGCTTCATGACGACCGTGCAACGCATGGGAACCTACGCGAACCAGAGCACGCCGCTGCGTCCGCAGAAGCGGCTCACCACGCGCGATACCGATCTCGTCGGCGAGGACCAGGTGAAAGTGCAGCGCGCGCAGGCGCAGTGGCTGGCCACGGTCAACCAAAGCGGCGGCGCGGGCTGGGACTATCCGTTGAAGACTTTCCCGCGCCCGCAGGGCAAGGCGACGCAGGTCGTCATGACCGAATACGATCTGCCGCGCCCGACGATAGAGCCGCACGACGTGATACTCGATGGCGACGGCGTTGCGTGGTATTCGAATTTCGGCGAGCAATCGATCGGCAAACTCGATCCGAAGACCGGCAAAGT
>JBKJMN010000114.1:0-5786 GCA_046596405.1 Burkholderiales bacterium | reverse complement strand
GCACACTTCCACGCGACCGAGATTCGCGGGGAGGCGCTGCGCGATTTCTCCCGGATCGAGTCTCTCCGCGCGCAGGGCGTCGGCAATGCGCAGGAACAATGGCGCCGCCGCCTCGATCCCGACGAATGCCGCATTGCTGGAGCCATCGAAGTTACCGACCCACACGACCAGCACATAGCGGCCGAACACGCCGGCAGTCCACGCGTCTCTGAATCCCCAGGACGTCCCCGTTTTCCAGGCTATCGCCGGGCGCGCCGGAGCAAAGGTATCGGGCCGCGGCGTGCGGCGCAACATGTCGAGCGTGATAAACGCGGCCTCCTCGCTCAGCAATTCAGCCGGACGCTCAGGCACTGCCGGGCGCGGTTCGCGCGTATAGCGCAAATCGCGCAGAACTCCGCGGTTGGCGAGCACGGAATAGAGCCGCGCCAGTTCCTCCATCGTCACATCGCCGCCGCCGAGCACCAGGGCCAGCCCGTAGTGCGACTCGGGCGCCATTTTTTGCACGCCACCAAGTTTGAGAAAATCATACAAGCCCGGTGTCGACAGCCGCGCGGCGAGCGCCACGGCCGGCACGTTACGGCTGCGGATCAATGCATCCTGTGCCGGCATCGGCCCGGCAAATCGGCCGTCGAAGTTTTCGGGCGAGAACCCGCCGAAGCTGCTGGGAGCATCCTTGAGCACGCTGGCGGAATGAATGAGGCCCTGATCGAGCGCAAGCGCATATATGAATGGCTTCAGCGTGGAACCCGGCGAGCGTTTCGCCAGGGCGCCATTCACCTGCCCTGCGATGCTTGCGTTGCCGTAATCGGACGAACCCACCAGCGCTTTTACCTCCATGGTGGACGCGTCCACGAGCAGGGCAGTCGCGTTGCTGATGCCAACGTCGGCGCGGGCCTTGACGTATTCACCCAGCACGCGCTCGATCGTTGATTGCACCCGCAAATCGACGCTCGCCCGTATTTCGCGTTGCTGACTCTCGCGCAGCAACTGCGTGACGGCGTGCGGCGCGAGAAACGGCATGCTCGCGCGTGTCTTGAGTGCAATGCCCAGTGCGGCATCGCCGGCATATCGCGCATCATGCGGGTTACGCACGACCCAGTCGGCGGCCAGCCTCGCGCGCGCCGCCTTGAGTTCCGCCTTGTCGCCTTCCTCGCCGATACGCTTCTTCGGATTTTGCGGAATCACGGCGAGCGTCAGCGCTTCCGGTACGCTCAGGCTGCGCGCGGGTTTGCGCAGATAGACCAGGCTGGCGGCGCCTGCGCCTTCGATATTGCCGCCGTACGGCGCGAAATTAAGGTAAGCCTCGAAGATCTCGCGTTTGCTGTAACGCAGTTCGAGCCACAGGGCGCCGAATACCTGCTTGAACTTGCCGCGTGCGGTCCGGCTGTCGATACGATACAGGCGCCGCGCCAGTTGCATGGTGACGGTCGAGCCGCCCATGCGGCGGCTGCCGACCAGCGTCGATGCGCCCGCCCGCGCGAGTGCCCACGGATTGACGCCCGGATGCCATTGGAACCAGCGGTCTTCGTACAGCAGCACGGCCTGCTGCAACGGCTCGGCAATGTCCCCGATGGGCGTCCACAGCCGGTACTGCTCGTCGGCCGCAAGCGTGAGCCGCAGGAGTTCGCCGCCGGCTGCGTATACGCTGCGCGAACTTGGCGCCGCCGCCGCCAGCGGCGGCTTGGGCAACAGGCGCGGCAGCACCAGGCATACCGCGAGCACCGGCAGCAGCCACCACCCGCGGCGCCAGCGCGCGCGCCACCGCGGTAATTTTCGCGCAATCAACGTCAGGTCCTCTTATTTCGCCGCAGGCTTGATCTTGAAACTGCCGCCGCCGGAGCGCGCGAACACCCGGCGCTCATACATCGCTTCGCCATAGGCCGCGGGTGTCACGAAACTGCCGGCATTGGTTGCGCGCACCTTATAGCTGACTTCAGTCAACTGACCCGACACGTTGCCGTAGAAAACGACCCGGTCTTCGCGAATATCTGCGTACTCGATGGCCCACGATCCGCGGCCGCCGAGGCGGCGGCGCCACAGCGGCTGATCGGGCGCGTCCGTCTCCGCCGGGGTGTTCAGCACCGGCTCCAGCCCGCCCGGCAACAAGTCCACCAGCGCCACTTGCGGAATCATGTTCCGTTGCTCGGTTGCGCGCACCCGCACGCGCACGGTGATCTCGTCGCCTACCTGAGCTTCGGTGATGACATTGCCTTTGGCGTCCAGATACTCGCGCAGTATCTCAAGGCCCTGGGAGACGGCCGTGGTGGGCAGGTTCTTTTCGAATCCGGATTCCGCCCACGAATAATACAGCGGCACCTCGCTCGGGTTGGCGAGACCGAGCTTGCCGACGTCGGCCGCCAGCGCGGCCTTGGCCAGCGTGGCGAGCGGCGGCAGCACGACGACATGCGCCTGACCCTGGCGATCGAAGGCGGTGATGTTGATTTTTCCCGAGGAAGCAGCGGCCACCGCCCTGGAGTACGCTTCGACCGCCAGCAGGACGCCTGATGCAGACTGGCTGTTGAAATAGCCGTCACGCACATACTTGGCAAGACGCTGCCAGACCGGGAGCGGCACCTGCTTTAATTGGGCGGGGAAGTGCAGGGCCACCATCTGTATCATCGTGGCGTCATGCACCAGCGGATCGTAGTAATAGTTCCAGTACCAGGTTTGGGGTTTGTCGGCTTCGGTCAGGAAATGGTCGAAGGCGGGTTGCAGCAGTTCCCGCGCAAGTTTTTCCTGCTTGAGCATCTGGTAGCTTGCCGCCAGATAAACCGCGCCAATTCTGCGGCGCCAGCCGTCTTTCTCTTCGGCGCGCGCTACGGCCGCGATTTTGCTGCGCATATGCTCCCGCAGATTCGTGAGGGCGGCGGTGGCCACGATGCCCTGCCGTGTCAGCAAGTAAGCCGCATAGGTTCGCATGTGCCACTCATGGTCAGCGCTGACGGCACGTCCGATCTGACTTTGCAGGTACGCGTTCGCGCGCTGCAACATGTCATTGGGGACCACCAGCTTGCGTTCGCGCGCTTCGATCAACAGGCTCACGACATAGGTGGTCGGAAAGATCTCCGAGGCGCCGCCGTCCCACATCGCAATGCCGCCATCGGACTGCTGCCGGCGGCGCACGATCGTCAGATACCGTTCCAGGACTTTCTGCGGGTCCGGCATGACGGCGTCCGCGGCCTGCTCGGTTCCCTTTGCGGCCTGCTCCGTCCCCTTGACGCGCTGCAGGGGTTTAAGCAATTCCTGAGCGAGCCCCGCGCGAGTCGCGAGCACCACGACAGGAAAAGTCTGGCTCGTGACCTGCTCCGTGCAACCATGCGGATACGCGTTGAGATATTGAATCAACCCCGACGTAAACGCCCACGGCGAGCTGGATATCGCAATCTCGCCGCGCTGAAAATTGGGATACATATCCGCCTTCGCTGTGAGCTCTTCTTTGCCGCGAAACACGCCCGTCTGCACGAGCGTGACGTAAGCGGATGCGGGGCGCACGCTGACGTCGGTCGCGAGCCGCGCCTTGGTGTCTTTCCACTGCGCGGTGAAAGTGACGCTGGCGGAACCCAATTGGGCCTGCTGGCCCGCGCGGGCCTTGACCCGGAAAAGCGTCACGCCTTCCGCACGCTCGCTGATTTTCAGCGTCTGCTGGGCGTCACCGACAATTTCCAGTCCGGGCGCAACGGCCAGCGACAACGTGACCGGAGCATCTTTCCCCGATCCTTTAGCGTTGTTGGCAACACCCACGCCGATCTCCACTTCATCGCCGGGGGTCATCGTCAGCGGCACGTTGGGCAACAAAATGAGATCGCCGCGCACGGTCGTTTTCGCCCCGGCCACGGCGGTCGTCGATTCGGAGACCGCGATGGCCATGACGCGCAGCGTTCCATTGAAGCTCTCCGGCACCGTGTAGCTGAACTCCCGGCTGCCCGCGATATCCACGATCCCCGACCAGAAAACCACCGGCTTGTCGCGTTTACGCTTGAACGGATTCAAATTCTTGCCGAGCAGTCCTTCGCCGTCGCCGCCCGGCGCGGCCGCGTTCATCAGCTTCTTGAACTCAGGCAGTATCAGGTCGAGCGTCTGCTGCGTGCCGACTTCGAGCGCGCGCTTCTGGAAGAAGAACTTCAATGGGTCCGGCGCCTGGTAGCGCGCGACCTGGAGAATTCCTTCGTCGACCGCAAATACGATGGCGCGCGCAGGCGTGGCGGACTCCAAGCGCATCTTGATGGTTTGTCCGGGCTTGACGACTGCCGGCGCCTGCAATTTGATCGCATGCGTACGCCTCGCGAGACTGGTCGCGAAAGGCGCCACGCCGTAACTCAAAGGGCTCGTGTAGATTTCATTGGAGGCGAGGTCGCGCACGAACTGCACTGTGACGTAACCGTTGCCTTCAAATTCCCTAGGCAGCGTGATTTTCTGCACCGACGCCGTCGCGCTCGCGCGGAACCACTGATGGGCGTAAACGCGATCGCGCTCGATGGTAATCAACCCGGCGCCGGTATATGGCGCGCGGATGCTGATTTCAATGTCGTCGCCGGGATTGAAATCCTTCTTGTTCAGCGAGAGTTGCAATTCGGCGTTGCGGTCGAGCGTGCGCGACACGTTGCCGGTTCCCACGATGGTGTAGTTCACGCGGGCGACTTCGAGCTCGTCGGCGTCGCGCAGCACGTAGGCGAAATTGCCCGGCGTTTCCGCCGCGAGGCCGAGCATCGCGCCTGCGGCGGGCAGCGCAAACGTCTCTTCCTTGAGCACCGTCTCCTTGGTCCGCGATTCGTACTTGTAGAGCCCATTCGGTTGCTTTACCAGCACCGATAACACCTTGCGTTCGACGTGTCCCAGCTTTAGGCCCTTAACCGCAATCTTCCTCGCGCGCGGGTCGACCGCAATCAATGAAACGCGGCGAACACCGTTGCGATTGATGTAGTCAAGATCACCATCGGCCTTGTAGCCAACGAGATACGGCCGGTCCGACACCAGCACGCTCGCGTCGGCTGCGACACTGCGTCCGCCCTCGGGCTCGAACGCCTTGACCAGCACGTGCAGCTGGTAAGTGGCGCTCTTATAGCGCTGCAATCCCAATTCGACTTCGGCGCCGCCCTGCGCGTTCGTTTCGGTTTTAGTCAGCTCGCCGGTGAACGACTCCTTGGCACGGTGCGGATCGAAGAATGCGTAATCGGCGTGGCTGCGGAAAGCCGCGAACGCCGGCGTCAGGGTAAATTGCGCGTCGACCCTGCGACCCGGCGCCGGGGTGCCGAACAGGTTCTGCACGTTGACTTTCGCACTCAAGGCCTCCGGCGACACCCAGCCTTCCGCCGTCTCGCTCGACAGCCGCACATCGACTTTCATGCGGTCAGGCAGGAACTCCTGCACCTTGACCGTGATGGAACCCAGGCGCAGTACCGGCGTTTCCTGCGCGCCCGGCGCGGCGGAGCCGGAGTCGCGCGCGAGATTAAGGTTCACCGTGTAGTTTCCAGTGGGCGAGGTTTCCTCGGTTTTATGCGTGAATTCGACCATGCCGCCGGCGCCGAGCTTGAGCTTTTCGCGCCGCGTCACCAGTCCGCGCGCATCGAGCACTTCAGCTTCGACCGGCAGGTCCGCGAGTTTGCGGGACCAGTCGGAGGCCCGGACGATGACGCCGAAATTCATGGAGTCACCGGGGCGGTAGATGCCGCGATCGGAAAACACGTAGGCGCGCATCTGATTGGGAACACCGGACGACTGCACGCCGCCCACGTCGAACCGCGACACGTCCAGCTTGCGATCGGCGCGCGTCAACGGCAGAAAACTCA
>JBKJMN010000080.1:0-17486 GCA_046596405.1 Burkholderiales bacterium | reverse complement strand
AAAAGAAGCTAACGGAAGAAAAGGCCGCCCCGGTGAACCGTCCCCGTTCGGGGATTCCCTGTGCTGCTCGACAAGGCCGGCGGCTGTGGAACTCGCGCTCTATATGAATAGACACATTAAACGAGCGAGCGCTCAAACAGTCCTCGCCGAATTCCCGGCCTTGCCTGCGACTGCTCGGCGTCTCACAAGGGGTCCCAAGGACGTGCGGCGTCGAGGGTTGATATTGAGTCACGACTGGAAGATGGGAAGCTAAAGCAAAGGTTGAAATTCAAAATCCGTCGGGCGCACCATTGCCCGCATCGCGACGCCGCTCGCTTTTACGTCCCCTTGAGAGCCGCCGAGTAACACAGGCGGACCAGGGAATTCGGCGAGGACTGTTTGAGCTCTCGCACGTTATCCGTGTTTTCTCCAATCGAGAGCGAGTTCCACAGCCGCCTGGTTCGTCGAGTAACGCAGGGGCCCCGGCGCACTTCGTCTAGCATCGCTGCATAGTTCGATCGAGGGTGAGAGGAATCGTCGTGGGCCTATCCGGGGCACCGGCCGCCACTCCCGCACTCGGCCTGCGGCTACCGTGTCGTGACGGCTACGCTCCGGCGCGGTGAACCAGGGGCGGCCTCCTTTTGGTTACTTTTCCTGGCCGCTCAGGAAAAGTGACCAGCCCCGGGTCTGCCACCCGGTGAATGAGGAAGGAGAACAGAACCCGGGGTCTGCCACCCGGTGAATGAAAAAAAACTCAGCGAAACCGGCCGCCCGAACGATAAACAAACGAGGACTTCTTCGCCGCGGGTGCGGGCGCTGCAGGCGCGTGTGAACCGCTTTTTGCTGCGGCCGCTGGTTTGGCTTGATGAGCGGGTGCAGCCTGGTGATTCGGCCGGCCGTGTTGCGGCTTCGCCTTCGCGCCGCCACTCGGGTGCCGCGGCTGTGCCGGCGGCGTGCCGCGACCCTGACTGCGGCCACCGCCGCCGGACTTGCCGCGCGGTTGGCTTTGCCCGCCGTGATTGCGTTGCTGGCCCTGTCTCTGCCCCCTCCCCTGCCGCTGCAGAATCGGTTCCGCCTTCGCGTTGCGGTCCGGCTCGAAGCCGGCAATCACTTCCTGCACGATGTCGCGCTTGATCAGTCTCTCGATGTCGCGCAGGAACTCGTGCTCATCCACGCAGACGAGCGAGATCGCCTCACCGGTCGAACCCGCGCGGCCGGTGCGGCCAATGCGGTGTACGTAATCCTCGGGGATGTTCGGCAGATCGTAGTTGACGACGTGCGGCAACTGGTCGATGTCGATGCCGCGCGCGGCGATGTCGGTGGCACACAGCACCTGGAGATCGCCGGTCTTGAATTCGGCCAGGGCGCGCGTGCGCGCGCCCTGGCTTTTATTGCCATGGATCGCCAGTGCGGTGATGCCATCCTTGTTGAGTTGCTCGGCGAGCCGGTCGGCGCCGTGCTTGGTACGCGTGAACACCAGCACCTGATGCCAGTTGTTCGTCTTGATCAGGTGGGCCAGCAGTTGGCGCTTGCGGTCGCGATCGACCGGGTGAATTTTCTGGCTGATGATCTCGACGGTCGAATTGCGGCGCGCGACTTCGATCATCGCCGGCGCGTTGAGCAGGCCGTCGGCGAGCGCCTTGATCTCCGCGGAGAAGGTTGCCGAGAACAGCAGGTTTTGCCGACGCTTGGGCAGAAACGCGAGGATGCGCTTGATGTCGCGGATGAAGCCCATGTCGAGCATGCGGTCGGCTTCGTCCAAAACCAATATCTCGATGTGCGACAAATCGACGGCGCGTTGCTGCTGAAGATCGAGCAGGCGGCCCGGCGTGGCAACGAGGATATCGACGCCGCGCTTGAGTTTGATCATCTGCGGGTTGATGCCGACGCCGCCGTAAACGACGGTGGACGAACGCTTCGAGTATTTGCCGTAGACGCGCACGCTTTCTTCGATCTGCGCGGCCAGCTCGCGCGTCGGCGCCAGGATCAGCACACGGACGGGTTTACGCCCGCTCGCGGTCTTGGCGCCTTCGCGGGTCGATAGCAACTGCAGGATCGGCAGCACGAACCCGGCGGTTTTGCCGGTGCCGGTCTGCGCGCCGGCCAGGAGATCGCCGCCGCCGAGCACGGCCGGGATCGCCTGAATCTGAATCGGGGTGGGAATGGTATAGCCGTGTTCGGCAACTGCGCGTACGAGGTCCGCGGACAAGCCGAGGTTTGCAAATGACATTTGGATTTCCAAAAAAACAGGCTGCCCGTCACCTGGTAAGGCGCCAGTCACGGGCTGAGCGATAAGGGAGAGTCGGAATCGACAGCGGCAGGGGACTGGCCAACAAGGCCGCGTGGGGTGGAGTATATCAGGCGGAACAACGGGAGTCGTGACTTGTGATGCGCTGGTCTCCGGCGATCACACGCACTTTGGCGCCGGTTAGGGCCGGGTATTCGCCGGCGTTACCATCTACTCGCCTCGAGCATTGGCTGAAGCGCTTTCTTAAGAACCTCTGATGGGATAAAACACGGTAGCTCGGGGGGCTTCTAAATCTCCGCGTGGCAGACCCCGGGCTGTTCTCCTTCCTCCTTCCTCATTCACCGGGTGTCAGACCCGGCGCTGGTTTCTTGTTTTTACCTCAAGCGTCCGGGTGGCAGACCCGGGGCTGGTCACTTTCCCTTGCGCGGCCAAGCGAAAGTAACCAAAGGGAAGGCCGCCCCTACTGAGACGCCCTCTCGGGTAACGCTGTGCTGCTCGACAAGTGCGGCGGCTCTGAATTCGCGCTTGATATGAGAAGACACGGTTGAACGTGCTCGCGCTCAGACAGAGCCGAAGGCCCCGCCCTCGCCTGCGACTGCTCGCCATCTCAGAAGGGGGGGTGATTGCAATCAGGGTCGCGATGCCAAACACGCCGGAATTGTTGGAGTGGTTTTGTCTCAAACCACACTTCATTTCCTCTGCTCAACCTGCATGTCGATGCTGCTCGCAGTTTAATCCCCTCGGGAGACGCCGAGCAGTCGCAGACGTGAAAAGGGTTTCGGTTGTGACCCGTTAGCGGCACGCCCGTTTGCGGGAACAACCGACGGGAGCCCCGGGCTAACAGACTTATTGAGGTTGGTTCCGCGTAAACAAAGACGTTGGTGTTCGATGACACCGGGGCTCGTCGGCGAGGAACTGTTTGACCTCGCAATCGTCAATGTGGTTTCTCACTTTGCGAGCGAGTTTTTCGAGCCGCTTTTCACGTCGAGCAGCACAGGGACACCACGACAGTGGCGGCTACCTGGGGTCGCCTTCTCTTTGATTACTTTCTCTGGGCGACGCAAGAGAAAGTGATCAGCCCCGGGTATGCCACCCGGTGATGGAGAAAGGAGAAAGGAAAACAGCACCCGGATCTGCCACCCAGGAATGAAACCCGTTCCCGGTCTCGCCACCGGTCCCCAGCGGGGCAACTCTAATCCGCCTTGATCCCCGCTTCCTTCACAATTTTCGCGTAGCGCGCCGTCTCCGCGCGAATATGCGCATCGAACTGCGCGGGCGTGGACGCGGCGGGATACAGCCCCTGTGCAATTAGTTTGCTGCTGACCTCCGGCATTTTCAGAACGCGCGCGGTATCCGCGCTGATCTTCGCGATCACATCTGCGGGCGTAGCGGCTGGCGCGGAGAAGCCCCACCACGTGATCACCGCATAATCCGGAAAGCCGGATTCAGCGACCGTCGGCACGTTCTTCAGCGCCGGATCGCGCTCGCGCGAAGTGACGGCCAGCGCGCGCAGTTTGCCCGCCTCCACATGCGTCGCGACTTCCTGGATGTTGGCAATGCAGACGCCGACGTGGCCGCCAAGCACGGCGAGCACCGCCGGCGCGCCGCCCGCGAAAGGCACATAGCCCATGTCGATCTTCGCTGCGGCCTTGAGCATTTCTCCCGCGACGTGTTGGGTCGCGCCCGGTCCGACGCCGGAATAGTTGAGGCTTCCCGGCCGCGCGCGGGCGAGCGCAATGAATTCCGCGAAATTTTTTGCCGGCACGGACGGATGCACGACGATCACGTTCGGCGAGGTCACAAGTTGAGTCACCGGCGCAAAATCCTTGCTGCTGTCGTACGGCAGATTGGACCGCAGGCTCGCGTTGATGGTGAAGCTGTTCGCCATAACCAGGATCGTGTAGCCGTCGGCCGGCGCGCGCGCGACGAACTGGGTGCCGATCACGGTGGCCGCACCAGGACGATTGTCCACGATGACCTGCTGGCTCCATAGCTCGGAGAGTTTCTGCCCGATGAGCCGGGAAAAGAAGTCGGCGCTGCCGCCGGCCGGAAACGGCACGATGATGCGCACAGGCTTGACGGGAAAGTTCTGAGCGTAGCCCGTCACGGCGAAGCAGAGCGCGAGCAGGAACGCGGTGGACAGGCTGCGAGCGCGGATACGCGACAAAACAGCCAAGTTCGCTGGCTTCGGAAGCGGCATTATCCCTCCCCTCACCGGCGGCACGCCCGGCAGACAAGATGTTAAATCCAATCTTTTCCTGCTCGGGACTGTATCGACGCGCCGGGGAGCAGTCAATCGCACGAGCGCCGGAAAAAATAGTGACTTCCCTTCCCGCTGCGACGCAGCCTGCTCCTGGCATATCAATGTGAATTGCCGCTCAACCCGCCCGGATAGCGCCGCGGCCGGGTTGAGCTTCGATCGGATGCGCTGTCCTCACCGTAATCGTCGCCCGACGGAAGTGCTCGTGGGAAGCAAGCGAACTGACTCGGGGGACGCTGGTGCAGACAGAAAGTGGCGGGCAGCCGAAGGCTGCCACTGGGTCGTATGTGCGCTAACGTACAGCGCTTCCCAAAGCTTAAGAAGATACTTATTTTAAGAGTGCTTTCTGTTTCATTGCCGTCGTCGTGGCGCCGCAATCCAACTACCGAAAAACGAATATGAAAAAACTATTCCTGCTGCTGGGCCTGCTGTGCGCGTTGCTGGGCAATGCGCTCGCGGCGGTCAATATCAACACCGCGACGAAAGAAGAACTGGTGGCTCTGAAAGGCATTGGCCCGGTGAAGGCGCAAGCCATCATCGACTACCGCACGAAGAATGGCGCCTTCAAGTCCGTCGAGGAGTTGAAAGACGTCAAGGGGATCGGCCCGAAGACGCTTGAGGAACTCCGTGGCGAGGTGTCGATAAGCGGTTCCACCACAGCCGTGAAACCCGCCGCTGCAACGGCGAAGACGACGGAGCCCTCGAAGCCGGCGCCTGCACCGGCAAAGTCAGCCGAAGCGCCGAAGCCCGCGGTTCCCGCGCCGGCCGCAAAAGCAGCCGAACCCGCGAAGCCGGCAGCTGCGGCCGCACCGGCCAAGGCCGCGGCTCCCGCGCCGGCCGCAAAAGCGTCCGAACCCGCGAAGCCATCACCTGCGGCCGCACCGTCCAAGGCCGCCGAACCGGCGAAGAGCGTTGCCCCCGCGATTGCAGTAAAGCCGGCTGAAACCACCAAGGCGACAGAACCTTCCAAACCCGATGCCAAGGCCGCCAAGGAGAAAGCAACCGCTGATAAGAAAGCGGCGAAAGAGCAGGCAGTAGCCGATAAGAAAGCCGCAAAGGCCCAGGCAGCCGCCGACAAGAAGGCGGCGAAAGATAAAGCAGACAGTGAGGCTAAAACCGCCAAGGGCAGCAAGTGATGAACCGCATTGCGCGTGACGCGTCACCTGCCGCTTCGGCGTTCTCTCGTTAATCACCCATGTTAGGCACCCTGACCAAGGGAAGCGTTATGCACACCCAGACCTTAATCCATCGCAATTTGATTTGAGTGCTTGCAGCGTCGATTTTCCCGCTGGCCGCATGCGGCAAGTAGTAAACGCTGCATAAATCACCCAGGAGACAATCATGAAACGTTCCATTGCCCTATCGGTTTTTCTGATGCTGCTTTCGCCCATGGCCATGGCTTACCAGGTCACCGGGCCGGTGCTGGAAGTCACCGACACTGCAATCGTGGTCCAGAAGGGCACAGAAAAATGGGAGATAGCCCGCGACAAGGACACGAAAGCCACCGGCACGTTGAAGAAGGGCGACAAGGTGACAGTGCAATATCGCATGACCGCGACGAGCATAGAGGTCAAGGACGCCAAGGCCCCGGCCAAGAAGAAGTAGTCACTACGGCCCGCACTCTTCACAACGTGCGGGCGCTTGATACGCGCTCACGTCTGGGAGAACTCCGGGACGAAAGTCGCGAAGATCTTCGTTAGAACGGGTCCCTCGATTATCGCGACAAACAATCAAAGCAGAATTAATCGAGCCTGCACTTTTTTTTCACGATACCTTCAATCCGCTCCTGCCGAGCCGGCGATATTCTATGGCTGTACTGCCCCCGGAAGAATTCACCCTGTAAGGTTTCGCCGCACTAGCGATATCCGCCGCCCATCACTTCTTCATATGTTTGGCAACGCACAGAAGTAACCTGCTTAGAGTTGCATCCTAAGACAGTCGTCTACAAAAAGGGCCTGACTATGGATCTCACCCGCGTCATTCGAAAGCTGTCAATGTCCCTTCTGCTCGCGGCGGCGGTATTTGCCCAGCCGGTCTGCGCGCAGATCAATATCACCGTCAATGTCGCGCCGCCCGAGCCGCCGCACGAAATGGTGCCTCACATTCAGCCCGGCTATGTCTGGGCGCCGGGATACTGGGGCTGGAACGGAGATCGCTACATCTGGGTTCGCGGGCGCGCCATCGTTCAGCGGGAAGGCTACCGCTGGGAGCCGGACCGCTGGGAGCAGCGCGACCGGACCTACTACCGCAAAGCGGGCTACTGGAAGCGCGACGACGGCTACAAGCCGGTCAAGGAAAAGAAGGAAAAGAAAGATAAGAAACCAAAAAAGCAAAAGAAACATAAAGACCACGACGATTGAGGTGAGTGCGGGGCGCGACATGCACGGAGGCCAGAGGTAGCGTCGCGCCGGAGGCTGCTACGCAGCAAAAACGTCGTTGCGCGCTTCGTCGGGTGCAAACTACCAACCTGACTAGTCAGGAGTCGACCGTCGCCAAGATCGTGCCGGCGCAGGCGCGGGAGTGGGACCGTTCAGCAGTACTGGACGAAGCCGAGGCGTTCCGCAAGACTGTAAAAATCAAAGGTTCCGTAAATCTTCGTGAATTGATGGAGCACGGACGCCGCTAATGGCGTTTATTCTCGACGCCTCGGTCGCGATCGCCTGGGTGGTCGCGAAACAGGCAAACGCTTACAGCCGCGGCATCCGGTTGCGCGCGAAGCGTGAACCCTATCACGCTCCGGCGCTTTGGCGGTAAGAGGTTGTCAATGTGATCAGTGTGCTGGTCAGGCGCGGATCGCTCACTGTCGAAGCCGGCCGAACCGCGATGGATATTCTAGACCGGATGCAGCCGGTAATTCACGAATCCACGACGGCATTGACCGCATTGTTCGAGCTCGCGCAGCGTCACAATTTGACTGCTTACGACGCGAGCTATCTCGCACTCGCACTGGAACCCAAACTGCCTGTCGCTTGCACTGATGGCAAGCTGCGTACTGCTCTCAAGTCGGCGGGGGCGAAGATCGCTTGATGCTTCGTTCCCGGTGGCAGACCGAGTGCTGATTATTTTTCTATCTCATACTGTCCGGGTAGCAGCCCCGCGTCTGCCACCCGGAAAATTAGAAACCGCTAGCGTCGTCCCGCCGGCATGTGATTGTCATGTCGCATCCGCAAAGAACCGGCGAGTGCCCGCATTTTTTCGGCGGCTTGCCGCTCAGCCGGCGAAGGCGCAATATGGAAATGACTTTTACCGGAGGATCATTCATGACTGCCATCCGTGCCAGGTTCGCCGCCGTGATTTGCGTTTTTCTATTCACCACGCCGGCACTCGCTGACGATAGGAAGCCCGTCCAGCGGGCGCAGCAGCCCCAGTCCGTGCAGAAGTCATCGTCGTCGCCGTCGCTGCCGGCAGAAGGCACGAATTTAAACCGGCCCAAAGGCGCGCCGGCCGGCGGCTCCAGCGACTCACTCAATCTCGGCAAGTCGGCGAACCCGACTGCGGCGCCTACGATCGGCGGTCAGGCCATAGGCGGCTCGACCGCAGCGGGCGCAAACCCCGGCACGACAGCCACTACCGCGCAGCCGGCGAGCGGCGACACACTCGTCAACCCGAACGCGGTCAACAGTCCGACCGGCGGCGCGATGCCGAAAGATTTTTCGCGCGGCGCGAAATTGCAGGAGGCCGTGGACGGCGGGGCAGGTGCGTTGAAGGGCGACGCCGCGAAGAAAGAAGCCAGCGCACCCGGCCAGAAAAGCGGCGCCGCAGCCATCGAAGGTTCGAACTCGAATTTCGACGCGCTGCGCGGCGAGCAAGGCACGCGCAGCAGTCAGCAAGGCATGATCACCAATACCCAGCCTGCCGCTACATCCCCACCCGCGGCTGGCGGATCGGCGCCCATACCTTACCCCGTCACAAATCCTCCTCCCGCCAGTGAATCGAACATTGTCAAAGTTGCGCCTAAAGACGTCGCTGCTAAACCGTTACCCGGAGCCAAGGGCGACGACGCAGGCGTCTCGAAGGGAGTCGCGTCAAGCGTCGTAGGCGGCCAGACCAAGTCGACCACGACTGATTTCACCATTATTACTGGCTCATCACCGGCATCAGCAATTACGAAAGGGGCCGGCTCAAAGACCAGGCCATCAGAGGACGGCGCGGGTGGCAAGCCGAGCAAGACACTAGAAGAGGCCAAGGCCGAAAGGTCCCGTCAGACCGGCCTTCCCGGCGATGACCGGCAGCAGGTCAATCGCATGCGCGCCGACGAACGCGCCGCTTCAGCGACGATGGCCGAACGGCGCGGCAACCTCATCAATCCCGGCGAGCAGGCGCCGGTTGGCGGCGGTGTCGCCACCGGCAGCAAGCCTTCCAATCCCGGCGCCGCAAGCGGACGTCCGGCAGGCAGCGCCGTGCCGCGCAAGGGTTGCCCGCCCGACAATCCAGCGTGTTGATTGCGAATCAACGACGTTATCAGGGTATCGCTTTTCTACGCTTGCATGGTTTCGTCGGTGGCCGCTTGACGGAAAAATCCCGACCTTTCGGGATCAGTTCTTCAGCTCGCACTTCTTCTCGGTCGCCACGGTCCTGCGTCGCTACTCCTGCTTGATGTTGCCTTCCTTCAAGACTTTCGACCACTTGTCGAACTCGGCCACAACTTCCGCGCGCAGCGCGTCGGGCGTACCGCCGCTGACTTCGATGCCGAGTGCGGCGAGCCGCGCCTTCAGGTCGGGCTGTTCCAGCACTGCGATCGTTTCGCGATTGAGGCGCGCGATGATTTCTTTCGGCGTATTGGCCGGCGCATAGAGCGCGTAGTCGGTGTTCGATTGAAATCCGGGCATGCCGGCTTCGATCATGGTCGGCACGTCCGGCAATTGCGCCGAGCGCTGAACGCTCGGGATGGCGAGCGCGCGCAGGCGGCCGGTTTTGATGTGCGGCAGATGCGCCGGCATGCTGTCGAGCGCCATCGATACCCGGCCTTCAATGAGATCGGGCAGCATCAGCGCCGATCCTTTGTACGGAACATGCACGATATCGATGCCCGCCCGCTGCTTGAACATCTCGCCGGTGAGATGGATGTTCGATCCGGTGCCCGAGGACGCGAAAGTCAGTTGGCCCGGCTTCGACTTCGCGAGTGCGATCAAGTCCTTGACCGAGGTCACGCCGAGGCCGGGTGACACCACCAGGACCATGGTGCCGTAGCCGATCTTGCTGACAGGCGCCAGATCCCGCCGCATGTCGAAGTCCTTGCGGTAGTAGATTTGCGCGATCAATGCCGCGCCTATCGGCCCAATCAGCAGCGTATAGCCGTCGGGCGGACTTTTTATCGCGAGCTCGGTGCCGATCGTCGTGCCGGCGCCGGGCCTGTTATCAACCACCAATGATTGCCCCAGGCGCGCCGCGAGCCTTTCGCTGACGGCCCGCGCCACAATATCCACGCCGCCGCCCGGCGGGAAAGCCGCGATAACCCGAATGGGCTTGGTCGGATACTGCCCGGTCGCTTGCGCGGCAGTCGGTACGGCTGCCGGCGCGGCCGCCATTGCGTCACCGGCCATGCCAAGCAGTGCGAAGCTGATTGCGGCGGCAAATATGCGCATGCGGGTTTTCCCGTGATGAAGCGTTGGAATCTGGACATTTTATCCGACGCCGCATGAGACTGGTGCTTAAGCGGTCATCTGCGGGAGCTTGATAGAGGCGAGAGCCTAATCCGCTATCGCAGGGCGGCAGACCGTATTGCGCCGCCGGCGTCCGGGCTGTCACCTACGATTTATTGGCCGCCGACAGGTAGGCGTGCCAATCTTCCACCCGGACCCGCGCGACCAGCACAGGCCGGCGGTCAACGATCCTGAAGATGCCGCACTCGCCTTCCTCCAGAGAAGGAGCATCGCCCGCCACATTGTCGAATGCACTGCTATGGCCGACGATGAGGCGATTGGTGCCCGGCTGCGGGGGTGTCGCCATGATTGCGATGAGCGGCGCGAAATTCATGTTGCTCTTGAAGCTGCCGTCGGCGTGCCCGAGAACTGCATTGTCGACGCGTGCGTGTCCGGCGATTATCCGCGCCGTTTCCATCGTCCGGCAAAACGGGCTCGCGATCGATTCTCCGAGCCGTATCCCGAGTTTGCGCAAGGCGTCGCCGATAGCGCGGGCCTGAGCCCTGCCACGCTCGGTGAGCGGAAGCTGCGTGCTGCAATCAGTGAGAACGATCCGGTCCTGGGATTCGATGACGTTCGTGACACGCGCCGTGTGCCGGAACAGCAGGGTGTATCCCCCGCCCCGCAGCGCGAGAATCAGCGCCTCGCCTTTCAGCTCCGGTGCCGGATCGGCGAGGCCATTCACCGGCGCGAGTGCGACTGCCGTAAGGAGCAGTGTCGCGATGATTAGCGGGAGTCGCGATAGCGCCGTCTTATAAGCGTGAGAGTGCGCGGGCATGATGGATTCTAGCGTAGCGCGATTTTGCCGGGTTAGCCCTGCGGGACGCCGCGAACGCGTTGTAAACTGTAGCGTTACATGATACAGTCTGTCATGATCAAAAGCTTCCGGCACAAAGGGCTGCAACGATTTTTTGAGAAGGGCTCCAAGTCCGGCATCCAGGCTCAACATGAGCGCCGGTTGCGTTTGATGCTGTCCCGCCTGGACGATGTGTCGAAGGCAACTGATATGGACGCACCGGGCTGGAAGCTTCACGCACTCAAGGGCGACCTCAAAGGCCACTGGGCCGTGTGGGTCGACGGAAACACGCGTCTTACTTTCACTTTTGACGGTAACGATGCAATCCTGGTGAACTACCAGGACTATCATTAGGAGACGGTTATGGCGCGTATGTTCAATCCCCCGCACCCGGGTGAGGTGCTGCGGGAATTTCTGCCCGACGGGATGACGATCGAGGACGTGGCGCGGCGCCTCGGCGTATCGCGCGTTCAATTGTCGCGCGTGCTCAACGGCCGCTCGGCAGTTTCAGCCGATATGGCCATCCGGATTGGCCTGCTGACCAGCACGACGCCGGAATCGTGGCTCACGAGTCAATCCAAGTGGGATCTATGGCAAGCATCCCAAAAGCCGCGCCCGGCCATCGCGCCGTTTCGTCGCGCCGCTTGATCGCACCGCGCGCGAATTTAAATCTTTGCCGGGGGTAGCCCGGCGGCTGGTTTCAATCTCCCGGTGGCAGACCCGGGGCTGGTCACTTTCACTTGCGTCGCCAAGAGAAAGTAACCAAAGAGAAGGCGACCTCCAATGATCCGCCACTGACGTGGTGTCCCTGTGCTGCTCGACAGGGAAAGCGTCTGCGGAACTCGCTCTCGATATGAGAAGACACGGAAAACGTGCGAGAGCTCAAACAGTCCTCGACGACATCCCTTTCCCTGCTTGCGACTGCTCGGCGGCTCACGAGGGGGAAACTGCACGCAGTGTTGCGGTACGATGCAGAGTCGTGATCACCAAGTGGGAATAGATTCAGGCAAGAAAACCCTGCTTCCCATCTTGCGATTGCTGGCTTCACGACGCTGCCCATTGAGTCCCCCCTCGTGATCCGCTGAGGACCTCTGGCGAGGAAAGGTGTTCGGTTGCGACCCGTTAGCGGAACGCCCGTTTGCGGGAACAACCGACTAAGCCCCGTTCTGATTCAGTGTCTACGGCCACAGCCAATTATCCCGCTTAAAAATGCTCGCAGTCGGCACCGGGGCGCGGGTCGGGGACCTGTTTAAGCTCGCAACCCTCAATGGGTTTTCTCATTTTTCGAGCGGGTTCCACCGACTCCGAACCGAACTAGACCAGGGAATTTTCAGATGTAACACGTTGTTACAAGCGTCCGCTGACAGCACCCATGGCGCGTTATAGAGCGAGCTATGAACAAATTGCTGCTATCAATGACGTTGCTGCTGGCCCAATGCGCTTGGGCGGGCAACGGTTTGCTCGAGCCGCATGATCGCCTGGCCCCGCAGGCGGGAGCCCGACCCCGGGCCGCGCTGACCCTGGATGCGTGTGGCGGCGAATACGACGGCGCCCTCATCGAGTTCCTGATCCGCAATCGCGTGCCGGCCACGATCTTCGCCACCAAGAAATGGCTGGACCGCAATCCCGCGGGCCTCGCGGTCATCAAGGCGCATCTCGATCTCTTTGACGTCGAGGACCACGGCGAAAATCACATTCCGGCGGTGATCGGCGTCGGCCGCAAGGTGTACGGCATCGCCGGCGAGCCTGACGTCGGACATCTGCAGCGCGAAGTCGCGGCAGGCGCGCAGGCCGTAGCGGCCGCAACCGGCATCGCGCCCCGCTACTACCGCGGCGCCACTGCCATCTACGATGCGCAGGCGCTCGAAACGATCGGTCGGATGGGTTATTCGATTGCGGGCTTTTCCGTCAACGCGGATGACGGAGCCACTCTGAAGCGCGGCGCCATCGAAGCGCGGCTCAGGAGCGTCCGCGACGGTGACGTCATCCTCGCCCATATGAATAGGCCCGCGTCCGACTCGGCGGAAGGCCTAGCTGCCGGCTTGAGCGAGCTGCTGCGCAAAGGCTACGCATTCGTGCGGCTCGACCAGGCGGGCCTCGTTGCCGTTCAGGACAATCCGGTGAGGAACCTGGCGAAGCTCAAGAAGCCGGCGAATCGCGCGCGGGCTTAGCTGATTTTGTCATTCCCGCGCAGGTGGGAATCCAGTGAGTCTTTAAATCTCCGGGTGGCAGACCCGGGGCTGATCACTTTCTCTTGCGTCGCCAAGAGAAAGTAATCAAAGAGAAGGCGACCCCAGCGAGTCGCCACTGCGTGGTGACCCTGTGCTGCTCGACGTGAAAAGCGGCTGTGGAATTCGCGCTCCAAAGTGAGAAAACACAGTGGACGAGCGAGCGCTCAAACACAGCCGAAATCCCTTTTCACGCCTGCGACTGCTCGGCGCCTCGCGAGGGGGAAAAGCGCGAGCAGAGCAGTAGAAAAAAAGTGTGATTGAGAAAACGACTTCAATCGACTCGCTGGTGTTTGCATTACGGCGCTGCTCGCAGTTACGTTTGACGACGAGGATGCGTGTTGGATCGCCGATGGCCTCCCTTCGCCGAGCGAGCATCATGCTCGATTGTGCCCGTCGAAACCACAACGGGGTCACATACCCTTAATGAGCGAACAAGCTTACGGCTTGCGCGCTGTGGACAACACGGCTGGCATCGGTATCTCGATGCGTCCCGCGTGCGCATAAGATTTTGCCGTCTCGATGATCGCACTACGAATCGCTTCACGGGCAGGCGCGGATTGCCTGTGAATCAGCGAGCGCGTGCGCACCGTGCCATTGTAGACAGCGGTAAAAAAATCCTCGGGCGCGTTGAATCGCCAGAGTTGTTTGACTGGCGTGGCCGTCGCATCGACAAACCCCGCCTCGCGCAATACCCGCGTCGCTTCGCTGGCATCACTAAAGCGGAAAAACGGCGGACCCGGCGGTATTGGCACTTGCAGCGTGCCGTGTGCCTCGACCGCTGCCATCACCGCCGCGAAACCCTTGGCCTCCTGCGGGGTTGCCCAGACGGTGAACGCGATGCGACCGCCGGACTTCAGCACCCGGTGCGCTTCACTCAGTGCGCGTTCGGGATTGCTGAAATGCAACATGCCGAAGTTGATCGCCACCGCTGAAAATGTGTTGGCGGCAAACGGCAGGTTTTCCGCATCGCCTTCGTGAAACTCGATCCCGGGATTGAGCCTGGTCGCCGTGTTGACCATCGCGCCCGAGAAATCGATGCCGGTGGCGCGGGCGCCGCGCTTCGCCGCGGCGCCAGCAACATATCCGGGGCCGCAAGCGATATCGAGCAGTTCGCTGCCGGTAGTGATCGCTAGCGCGTCGAGCAGCGGATCTATGGCCTGTCGGGTCAGCGTTTCCCAGTAATCGTGATAGGAACCGGCGGCTGCTTGCCAGCCAGTCTGCTCGAAGTCTCGAAACGATGATGGTTCGGTCGAGTTTGTGGTCATGCCGTCTCCATGGTGCCGTCCTCATTGCCGATGGCGCAACACGGGAATTCTATGACATTCAGCGCGCCCGCGCGCGTGCCGGGGACGCCGAGAAAATGCCCGAGATGGCGGTCGGCATTTACGATTGGGCGAAAGGAGCCCTGTCATTGGTTTGTGACGAACCTCAAGGACCATATCGGCCTCCATACATGGACGCTGGACACGACACCACTCCCCGATGTACTGCACGTCGCACGCGAGACCGGTTACAACGCGGTCGATCTGCGCCACATCGATTTGGTGCCCTGGAAGCTGGTATGAGCATCCCGGCGAAAGCCGCGGTCGCTTGCAGAATGCTTCCAGCGGTGCAATTATTCTTCATGGCTAAAAACGCATTCCCTGCATTGCTCGCACTCGCCTGGGTCAGCGCGGCGTCCGCGCAGGTTTATCCGGACAAGGCGATACGCATGATCGTGCCGTTTCCGCCTGGCGGCGGCACGGATTTGCTGGCGCGCCCGATCGCGCAGGTGCTTGGTGAGAAACTGGGCCAGAGCGTCATCGTCGACAATCGCGGCGGTGGCGGCGGCATGATCGGCGCCGATCTCGTCGCCAAGAGTGCCCCGGATGGTTACACCGTGATGATGGCGACTTCCGCGGAGGTGGCGCTCAACGTCGCGGTTTACAGCAAGATGACCTACGACCCGGTGCGCGATTTCGTGCCGGTCACGCAAGTCGCGATTTCACCGCTGGTGCTGGTGGTTCCGCTTTCACTGCCTGCGCGCGACGTCAGGGAATTCATTGCGCTCGCGAAGCAGCGGCCGGGCAAGTTGAGCTATGCATCGGGCGGCGCGGGCGGCCCGCATAACGTGGCCGGCGAATGGATGAAGCTGCTCGCGAAAGTTGACATCACGCACGTGCCGTATCGAGGCGGCGGCCCGTTGCTGACCGATCTGATGGGCGGCCATGTCGATTGTGCCATCGCCGCACTGCCCGTAGTGGCCGCGCAGGTGAAGGCGGGCAGGTTGCGCGCGCTCGCCGTGACGAGCGTAAAGCGGACGCCGGCATTTCCGGATGTGCCGACTCTCGATGAATCCGGTTTGACCGGGCTCGACGTGAGCCAATGGTGGGGCGTTTTCCTGCCGGCCGGCTCGCCGCGCAATGTCGTCGCCCGGCTGCATGCGGAAATCGTCGAGATCATCAAGCTGCCGAACATCGCGGCGCGCATGGCCGAGCTTGGCGCGGAACCCGTCGGCAGCAGCCCCGAGCAACTGCGCGAACTCCTGCGCAAGGAAATCGCGAAGTATCGCAAGATCGTGAAGGAAACGAACGTCCGTATCGACTGAAGCGCGCAGATTTAGCGGGGAGAGAACCCCGTCCCCTTCTTGGTTTTCCCCCTCGCTGCGGCGCTCGCCTGCGAAGTCATGATGGTGGCGCCGGGGTCGAATCCCGCTTCCAATGTGAAAGACGCTGCGAGCAATATCGCGACCGGGTGCGAGATCGTGACGAAGCACGGACTTCTAATTTTTTCTTGCGAGCTTCAATAGGCAGCGTAGTGACTCGCGGAACAGAGAGAATGGGGACATTAGTTTTCTCTTGCCTTAAGTCTATTCCCACTCGTTCACCTCAACTCCGTCCAGTATCGCGACACGGCAGGTAGTTTCCCCCTCGTGAGCCGCCGAGCAGTCACAGGCAGGGAAAGGGTCGCGGTTGTGACCCGTTAGCGGAACGCCCGTTTGCGGGAACAACCGACTAAGCCCCGTTCTAACTCAGCACCCAAAGTCGCAAATAATTACCTTTTGATAGTGCTTGCGATCGGCACCGGGGCGCGCGTCGAGGACTGTCTGAGCTCTCGCACGTTTTCCGTGTCCTCTCATATCGAGAGCGAGTTCCGCAGACGCTTTCCCTGTCGAGCAGCACAGGGAATCCCGTAGGGGACGGCTCATTGGGGCGGCCTTCTCTTTGGTTACTTTCGCTTGGCCCGCGCAAGAGAAAGTGACCAGCCGCGGGTCTGCCACCCGCAGATTTAGTGCAGAATGGCTGCATGACTCCCCTCAAAGACCGTATCGGCCTCCACACCTGGACGCTGGACACCACACCCCTCCCCGATGTCCTGCGCATCGCGCGCGCGACCGGCTATAACGCAATCGAGCTGCGCCACATCGATTTCGTGCGTTGCATGGATGCCGGCATGAGCAACGACGAAGTGCTCGCGATGATCCGCGCGAGCGGGCTCGCCGTCTCGTGCGTGGGCCTTGAAACCGGCATGTTGTTCGCGCAGGGCGCCGAACGAAAGCGGCTCTTCGACTCGATGGATGTAATGTGCGCACGCGCCGCGGCGCTCGGCTGCGAAGTCATGATGGTGGCGCCGGGTTCCAATCCTGCCACCAATGCGAAAGACGCCGCGAGCAATTTCGCGACCGGGTGCGATATCGCGGCGAAGCATGGTCTCTTGTGCGCGCTGGAATTCGGGTCGCGTCATCCAGTCGTCAACCGGCTCGCAGTCGCGCGGGAAATCGTAGCGCTCACAAACAAGCCCAACGCCGGCCTGCTGATCGACACCTATCACGCGGAAGCCGTCGGTGACGGCGGCCGCGGTTTCGCAGACGTGCCGGCCGAGCAGATCATGGCTTTCCAGTTCAGCGACCTGCCCGCCGGCCCGCCGAGTACGGGACAAGCGCTCGATCGCCTGCCGCCCGGCGAAGGCGTCGTGCGCTGGCGCGATGTTCTGCAACTGCTGATGGAAAAAGGCTACGCGCGTTACATCAACTACGAAGCGCCGAATCCTGCGTTATGGGCAAGGCCGCCGGAGGAAGTGGCGAGAGAAGGTGTTACGCGCATTCGCGAGCTGATTGACGAAGCGATGGCGTAGTTTGCCGGTGGCAGACCGGGGCCTTTTTTTCCGGGTGGCAGACCCGGGGCTGGTTTCATTCGCCGGGTGGCAGACCCGGAGCTGCTCTCCTTCCTCCTTTCTCCTTCCTCTTTCACCGGGTGGCAGACCCGGGGCTGGTTACCTTCTTTTGCGCGGCCAAAAGAAGCTAACGGAAGAAAAGGCCGCCCCGGTGAACCGTCCCCGTTCGGGGATTCCC
>JBKJMN010000194.1:0-5463 GCA_046596405.1 Burkholderiales bacterium | reverse complement strand
ACGGCACGTGCACCGCGGCAATGCCGACGGCCTGCGTGAAGACTTCGCCGGCGAGATGCGACGCCGAGCCGATGCCGAGCGAAGCGTAATTGAGCTCGCCGGGACGGGCGCGTGCGTGCGTGACGAATTCCGGCGCCGTGCGCACCGGCAACGCGTTGGTTACCGCGAGCACATTGGTGATCGACGCGACGTGCGTGACGCCGACAATGTCGGCGAGCGCGCTGTACGGCGCGCGGTCGCGCATGAGCTCGGTGATGATGCGCGTGACATCGACCATACCCAATGTGTAGCCGTCGGCATTCGCTTTCGAGACCATGTTGTTGCCGATAAGTCCGCCCGCACCCGCGCGGTTGTCGATCACGATGCGCTGCTTGTAAAAAGCGCTCAGTTCCTCGCCGAGCGAGCGCGCGAAGAAATCGCTCGCGGTACCCGGTGACGAGGCGACAATGATGCGGATCGCCTTGACCGGGTAATCCACGGGCGGCGTGACCGATTCCGCACTGCACGGGACGGCGAGCAGCGCCGCGGCGAAAAACATTCTACCGCCGAAATGCCGGGCCGCTTCTTTCACGGCTTCTTCCCCGCGCCGAGGCGCGCCTTCAGATCCGCAAACGGGTTGTGCGTCGAGCCCGCGAAGTTGTTGCCCTGGTCGGTGCGGCCGGCCATGTCCTTGAGCTTCGAATGCTCGTGCTCGTGGCAGTAAGTGCACAACAGCTCCCAATTGCTGCCGTCGGGGGGATTGTCGTTGTGGTTGCCGTTCTTGTGGTGAACTTCGAGCAGTTGCAGGTTCGCATGCGTAAACGTGCGCGCGCAGTTGCCGCACACCCACGGATACAGTTTGAGCGCCTGCGCGCGATAGCCGGCCGCGCGCTTCGCGTCGTCGCGCCGCGCTTCGCGCAAGACCTCATCGAGCCGGTTGCCGGGCTGTGCCATAGGGCGAAAGCTTGGGCCTGCCGTTTGCCGCCGTCAAGCACAGACCTCGCCGGGCCGCTGCCGCCCGAAATCCAGAATTACACGAATTTTTCGTCGGCGGTAAGCGCCGCCGCGAAGCAACCTGCGGCCGCCGGCGCGCTGCTCAAATACTTCATGTCGCCCGACGCGGTGCGCGTGATGAAAGCGAACGGGCTCGCGCCGGGCGGCTGACGTCGCCGCGCCATCAAGCTTTATCGGTCCGCAGTGGCTCCGGTTCCGGCGCGGGCGCGCCGATTTCGATGCGCTCGTATTCGGCGATCACCTGCGCGCCGAGCAGCAGTAACGTCGCGCCCACCTCGAAACTGAGCAGCACGATGATGGCCGTCGTCAGCGAGCCGTAGACGACGCTCACTTGCGACAGCGTGCCGAAATACCACGCCAGCCCGTGGCGCAGGATTTCCCACAGCGCAGCCGCCGATGCGCCGCCGATCAGCGCGTGTTGCGGCGACAGCCTGCCCACCGGCATGAAATAGTAGATCGCGGAAATGAGCACCACTTCGGTGACGAGGCCGATCACGTACAGCACCAGACTCGAGACGCCGCTCAACGACCAGTTGCTGCCGAATACCTTCAAATGGTAGCCGCCCAAGCTGACGAGATCGGTCAGCACGAAAGTGCCGACGAACAGAACGGCGCCAATCGAGATGATGTAGCCGAAGGGCAGCAGCAGCGACACGATGAAGTGCCGGCGGCGCACCGCGACGCGATGCAAAAAAATCACCGAGATCGCGTTCTCGAGCACCTTGAAGCCGAGCTGGCTGAAAAAGAGCATCGTTACGAGCAGCACCCAGCCGATTACGTCACGATGGGCAAGGAACGCCCTCAACTCCACCACGATCGTCTTGCCTTCGCCGGGCACTACGTATTCGAGCGCGCGGCGCAGCGTTGTCAGCAGCACTTCCTGATCGATTACGTGCGATAGCGCAATTACCATCAGGATCAGCAGCGGCACGATCGAAAGCAGCGCGTAGTAAGCGACCGCGCCCGCCAGCAGCAAGCCCTGGTTCGCGCGAAACGCCTTCAGTACCTGGAGGACGAACGCCAGCGGATTCTTGATGACATGGACTATGCGTGGGTTGATGAAATTCATGCTGGCTCAGGTTGCAAGTTCAGGCTTTGAGGGGTAGGAACACGCGAAACCGGAAGTCGGACAAACGATGTCTCGCACGGGATAGGCGTTCTTTTGTGTGTTGGCGTACCGAACGCAGACGCCGGCAAAGCTAAATTGACTTCCTGGTTCATGCGGGTGCGCCCGCGCGAATCGACTTCAATATCCACTCCGTCTTTAACTCCAATACCAAGGGAAATCAAATGAACAGCATTGTCTACATCGTCGGCGCAGTCGTCATCATCGTCGCCATCCTGTCGTTTTTCGGACTGCGTTAAACGCATCATCGCGGCGCGGCACGGTTAGCGCCGTGCCGCATCCCGCCGAACTCCAGTTCCGCGCGCTCTTTCGACGGCTGGCCTTTTTTGGCGGTGATACTCAAGCGGTTCGCGCGCCGCGCTTCGACTGCCGCAGGTTTCATCGTTGCGACCCGCTCGAGAACTTTGCGATATTCCTCTTCGGACAATGTCCGCGGCTTGCCGGCGGCGTGCGCGAGCCGGTCCTGCAACAGGATGTTCTCAACCTCGGGCGGCGCCGCTATCGTAGTTGCCGGCTCGCCCCAGGCAGCTTGGGGCTGGGCGGCGGCCTGTGCAAAATCCTCTTCGGTGGTGACCAGCTTCGCGATCGTCAGATGGCCGTTACGCATGGCCCACGTCAATGCGTCCTCGCCCCAGTCGTTTTTCGTGCCGCGGATCGCGCCGCGCTCGATCAGCAGCGCGGCGATCCTGTCCCTGCCCTCGCGCGCAGCCATCATCAACACCGTCGAGCCATTGGTCGATTTCGCGTTGACGTCGGCTTTTTTATCGATGAGAAACCGCGCGAGTTCGTCGTTCCCCGCAAACGTCGCATAGTGCAACGCGCTCCACTCGTTGCCGTCGCGGTTGATATTCGCGCCGTGCAGAATTAACCAGCCGGCTGCTTCGCGCCGCCCCTTCCACACGGCGAGCATCAGCGCCTGTTCGTTGAAACGATTGCCGCGATTGACGTCGGCTCCGTGCTTCACAAAGAGTTCCATCATCGGAATATCGCCGTGCCACGCGGCGATCATCAGGCCGGTGCCGATGCGTTCGCTTTCGAAGTTCGGATCGAGTCCCGCCACGAGCCATGCACCGACCGTCGACACGTCGCCCTGCTCGACCCTGACGCCGAATGTGATCTCGTCCGGCAACGCGACCGGCGCAACTCCCGCCGGCTGGCTTGCCGCCGTCGCGAGCAGCGCGAAATAAACCAGAAAAACGCGCAGGATGAGACAGGCTGCGATGTTCAATTTGTCACACAAAAATTTTGTCATCGAATCTTGGAAGGGACATGCGCGCCAGATCTTGCCAAGCCACACTTCGCAGCCTATTCTGCAAGTGGGCTGCTTGTCAAAGGGATGGATAAGCGCTTATCACTCATGCGCATTGAACCCTTCGTTGCATTGTTTGTCAGCGCCGCATTGCATGCGGGCGTGCTGCTGTACGTACCCGGCACCTTCGATTCGCACCGCGCTGCCGCGCCGGATACGAGCACGCCAGGCGCCGTTATCGTCGCGCATTTGAAGAATACGCTCGAATCCGCCAAAGGGCCCCGCGCGCTCACTGGGAAATCCGCGGGAACCGGGACCAACAGTCAATCCACCGCCGTCGCCCACCGGCCGCGGATGGACAACGCGCAACGATTTTATCCGCTTGAAGCGGTCGCCAAGGGCATGGAAGGCGAAACGATCCTTCTGCTGAGATATAACGCCGACGGGACGTTGCTCGATGCAAAAATCGCGCGGAGCAGCGGTTATGCGATATTGGATCAGGCCGCGCTGCGGGCGGTTCGCGCGGCCCCGCGCATGATGGAAGGACCGCGGGAAGTGCTGTTTCCGGTGACGTTCGCACTGCGGTAAGCGCCTGACGGCGCGCAAGCGGGACGCACCCGGTGCGGGCAGGCGCCCGCCAATCATCGCACGCCGTTCAACGTCCAGTCGTAGTCGAGATACCGGATCGGCAACTGCCCGCGCCGCACGAGCGCGCGGCCGACCGCTTCGTCGGCGACAAAATCGGCGTAGCGCGCGAGAAATTGCGATACCGAAGCGAACCCGCTACCGCCTTTTTCGAAGTCGGCTTTGTACCAATCGAAAATCCGCGAGAGTTCGAGCCGGCCGGACCCCGCATCGTAGCGATTGCGGCTGCGGTCGCCGAGAAACCGCCGCACGCTGCTTTCAAGCTGCGTGTCGAGGCGGGGGCCCACGTAGGCTTCCTCGCGTAGCATCGGACAGCCGACCGACGCGCAGTTGAGCGCGAAATGAATGCGCGGCTCGTCGAACGCGCCCGGCGCGCGGATCATGCCGTGTTCGACGCCGTCGAGACTGCGGGTAGCGCCGAGCAACGTAAAAAACTCTTGCTTCCACGGCGACTGCACGAGCGAACCCAGGTCCTTGATCGATTTCAAGTCCGGATAACGCGTGAGCACCAGCTTGACCGTATTCGCGTTATACGCGTTGATCAGGAATGCGAGCTGCTGCTCGCGGGTCCAGCCCTGATACTCGGCCGGCGTCACCGCGGAGAGCCCGTCGAGGTACTGATTCAACGCGTCCCGATCGCGCTTGAATGCCGCGTAATCGACGCGCGAGGCGTTGCCGCCGGACACTATGACGACATCGCGCTTGACCAGCGCGTCCCAGGCCGCATGCGCCTGGTCGAACGCGCACGCCGCATGCGCTGCGGTGAACATGACGACCATAACGATGCTGCGCCAACAGGTCATTGCGCTCACGCCTTTTGCATTGATCGGGATAGAGCTTGCCGGAGCGCGTGTCGCACCGCCGGCTGGCCAGTTGCGCGGCGCCGGGGTCATAATAGTCGTCCGGACGGCCCGCCGGGCCTGCCGCACATCTGCCCAAGGAGGTTCATCATGGCCAAGAAGGATAAAGAAGCGGTCTATCGTGTCACCGACGTCATTGGCACAAGTTCCGAGTCGTGGGAAGCCGCGGCGCGCAGTGCGGTCAATACGGCGTCGAAGTCGCTGCGCGACCTGCGCATCGCTGAAGTGACCAAACTCGATGTCAAAATAGACAACGGCAAGATCACGCAGTTCCGCACGCGCTTGTCGCTGTCGTTCAAATACGATGCCTGACTGCGGGTCGCAGCGATGATAGGCACGCGGGCAGGCCTGTGCTACTCGGCAATTCTGCTCGCGTGCGCGCCGGCGTCTGCGCTCGCGCAAGCCGCGCCCGCGTATCCGTCAAAACCCGTCCGCCTCATCGTCCCGTACCCGCCGGGAGGCACCACGGATTTCGTCGCGCGCGAAATCGCCAACAAGCTCGGCGATGCATGGGGTCGCCAGGTCGTGATCGATAACCGTCCCGGCGCCGGCACGCTGATCGGTCTGAACATGGGCGCGCGATCGGCGCC
>JBKJMN010000188.1:0-2544 GCA_046596405.1 Burkholderiales bacterium | reverse complement strand
TGCATTGCGCCTGGGAATACAAGGCGCAGGGCGTGACCGCGGCGCAGATGAACCTCTTCTACGGGCTGGCGGTGATCGCGCTCGACGGCATGGCGTTCGTCGATCAGTATCGCGAGGGCCGGCTCAACGATCCGCGCATATTCGCATTCATCAAACGCATCACCGCGCGCGTCGACCGCGAAATCGAAGGCATGGGGGCGGCGTTCCGCCACGCGGCGCGCGTTGCGATCACGACGCGCGACGGCCACTCGTTCAAGCGCGAAATCCTGCACCGCCGGGGCAGCCCCGAAAATCCGCTGCAGCCGGCCGACGTCGAATACAAGTTCCGGCATGTCGCGCGCTCGTGCCTGACGCCGGCGAATGTCGACAAGGTGATGCAGCTCGTCGCCAGGCTCGACAAGCTCGACAGCACCAGCGAACTCATTTCCATCCTCGCCGCGCCGACCGCGCGCTGACCCCTTATTCAACCGACACCTGGACGATTATGGCCGCCACGATAGCAACGCAACTAGCTCACTACTTTCACAAATTTGATTACCGCCAGTTGCCGGACGCGTCGCGGATCGCCGTCAAGCGCCTGCTGCTCGACTACCTCGGCGTGGCGATTGCCGGCAGCCAGACGGAAAGCGGCCACGCGGCGCGCATGTTCGCGCAGTGCGCAGGCACCAAGGCGGAATCCACGCTGATCGGCGATTCCGCGCGCGTGCCGGCCGCGCTCGCCGCGTTTGCGAACGCGATTTCGTCGCACAGTATCGAGCTCGACGATATCGACGTGATAGCGCTGTTCCACTTCAGCCCGCCGGTGTTTTCGGCGGCGCTCGCGACGGGTGAGCAGCACAGCGCGAGCGGCAAGCAGTTGCTCGTCGCGCTCGCGGCCGGCTGCGAAATGATGGAACGCGTGAGCCGTGCCGCCAACAATTCGCTGCGCAACCGCGGCTTTCATACGACGCCGACGTGCGGGGTTTTCGGGGCGACTGTCGCGGCGGCCAAGTTGTCGCGGTTGACGCCCGCCAAATTCACCTCTGCATTCGGGCTTGCGGGCGCACAGGCATCCGGCCTGATGGAAATGTACGGGCCGTCGATGCAAAAGCGCTTCAATCCGGGCCCGGCTGCGCGCAACGGCATCACCGCCGCCGGGATGGCGCATTTCGGTTTCACCGGCGCCGACACCATATTCGAAGGCGAGCGCGGCTTTCTGCGGACCTTCACCGACCAGCATGACGCGTCGCAACTAACCGCCGGTCTCGATCAGCCGTATCAGCTCGATATCGAGTTCAAGCCATATTCCTGCGCGCGGCCCATCCACAATGCGATCGACTGTGCGCTCGACATTCGCCGCCAGCATCAGCCCAGGCTCGTCGACATCAAACACATCGCGATGGCGCGGCATCCGGACTGGGCGCACTACCATCAGAACAAGACACCCAAGACCTACCACGAAGCGCAGGTCAGCCTGCCGTATTCGGTGGCGGTCGCTCTGAAAGAAGGCCACGCGCTGCTTAAGCAATATACCGACCGCAAGCTGAAAGATCCGGTGCTGCGCAGGATTTCCGATCTCGTCGATATCAGCGTCGACCCATCCCTGCCGCGCGGCGTGTCGTGCAGGATGACCATGAGCATGAACGACGGCCAGCAATTCGTCTCGCAAATCGACTATCCGAAAGGTTCGATCCAGAATTCGATGTCGGATGCGGAATTGCGGATTAAATTTGATACGCTCGCGAGCCCCGTGATCGGCGCAACGCACGCAGCGCAGCTTGCGGAGATGGTCGCCGACATCGAGCAGGTCAGCGACATCGGAAAATTGATGCGTCTTACCGCGAAGCCCAGGCGCGCCAGGAAAAAGAAATAAGGCGCGGAAACGCGCAGGAGCGGGCGGTTTCCGCCCTGCGGCGTCTCTGCTATAATCCGCGTCCTAAATATGCGCCCGTAGCTCATCTGGATAGAGTACTTGGCTACGAACCAAGGGGTAGCAAGTTCGAATCTTGCCGGGCGCGCCAGACAAAACAAAAGCCACCTTCGGGTGGCTTTTTGTTTTGTTTAGCATTCCAGAAAGAAGCAGAACTTGAAAGTTCGACAACCGGATGTCCGGGGGACATCCGGTTGGATACGCGCCAGTTTCATCAATGCGCTAAGTGTTATAGCACTTGGCCCATTTTTTGCCGCACGGCCCCTGGTGCTTTGCCAGCCACCGTTGTTCACGCAGTCGTGCGGTTCGCCTGGTCCGCGCGCAGGTAGCAGAATGTTCGGACCACGGCGACGATCATAGCGAAAGCGAGACGGCATTGCTGGAGCAAACCGAATTTTGGAGGTATGTAGGCAAGCGTACATACGCGATTCATGCTTTCACGTACCATCATCGTACAATCGGCATCGTCTATCCGCCGGTATTCGTCCGGCGGGGTGGGTGGAAGTGCCGGGTTATAGGGAAGGCATCTATTCCATGGCGCTTGCGGAACCCACGCTGTCAGGGTTGTCGAATCCGTTGCTGCGCTATTTCATGGCGACGCGGCCGCCGTTCCTCAGCGTTACTCTTTTTGCCGC
>JBKJMN010000254.1:0-5737 GCA_046596405.1 Burkholderiales bacterium | reverse complement strand
CGAGGGCGGCGCCATCGTGGCCGATAAAGGCAAGGGCGGGCAGCTCGTGACGAAAAATTCCTATCGGGATTTCCAGATTTATGCCGAGTTCTGGGCTGATACCACCACCAACAGCGGCATCTTCATCCGCGCCACCGATCCCAAGAAAATCGGCGCCGACAACGCGTACGAAGTGAATATTTTCGACCAGCGCCCCGGCCAGGATTACGGAACGGGGGCTATCGTCAATTTCGCCCAAGTACCGGTTCCCAATCCGTATAAGGCCGGCGGCAAATGGAACACGCTGGAGATCTACGCGCAGGGCCCGGAAGTGACCGTCAAAATGAACGGACTAGTCACGACCAAAATGAATAACGGCAAGTTTCCGGCAGGGCCGTTCTCGCTCCAGTTCGGCAATGGCGCCAACGACGCTCCCGGCGGCGCCATCAAGTGGCGCATGGTGCGGGTCCATCAACTGTAAGCTGACGCGAAATGCACCAAGGGCAGACTTCGGTCTGCCCTTTTTTTTGTGCGCTGAATGCCCGTTCGCGCCCGGAGCCGAACCATGCACGCGCTTCGAGCGGGAAGCTCAGCGGTTTGTCGCGGGAGGCGCAGGTGTCTTGGTGCACTCGACGGAGGTCGCTTCGCGGATGATTTCCGCGAGGCGCAGGGTGCCCGGTCCGGCCGCATCGCGATCGGCGAACACCAGGTATAGCTCGACGAAGCGCTCGCCGCCTTCGCGCAACGGCAGCGCGCGCAAAGTGCCCGCCGCCAGTTCGTCGCGTATCTTGTATTCGGGCAGCCACGCGTAGCCGTAGCCGGCGCGCGCGGCGATGATCGACGTCGACATATTGCTGACCGTCCAGCGCTGCGTTGCTTCGACGGTCGTTCGCGCAGCGCGCGTCTGCCCGGTTTCGCGCACGACCAGTTGCCGATGCGCGCGCAGATCCTTCATCGTGACCTTGCGTTTCAAATGGTGCAGCGGGTGTTGCGGATTGGCCGCGAGCACCAGACGCAGGCGGATCAGCGGATCGCCGGCAAAACCGGGCGGGATCCGCCCGGCGATCGCGAGGTTGGCATGTCCCGAGAGCAGCGCCTCCTCGGTGCCGCTGATCACCGACTCGATGAGTTCAAGGCGCGTGTCCGGCGCCTCGCCGCCGAAGCGAGCCAGGCATTCGAGTATCAACCAGGTCGGAAACAGAACTTCAACGGCCAGCCGGATTTCGGGTTCGAACCCGGCAGATAGCGAGCGCGCGGCTTTTTCGAGTCCGCCCGCTTCGTCAAGTAGCGCGCGGGCGCGCCGGTAGAGCAGTTGGCCGGTGGGGGTTAGCACCGCTTTGCGTCCCTGTATCTCGAACGCCTTGACCTCGAGCACAGCTTCCAGCTTCTGCACCGCATAAGTCACCGCCGATTGGCTTTTGTGCAGCGTTTCAGCGGCTTGCGCGTAGCCGCCCGCGTCGACGACGGCGATCAGCGCGCGCCATTGCTCGAGGCCAATGCGGGGAGCGGAGGAGGTATTCAATATCAATTAAATAGATGGATATGCGCAATATTTTGAACTTTTATATCGATTTAGTAAATGATCAAATGACCTCATGCAATCAACCCGATCAGGAGAACGCGCCATGAGTAAAACGCTGCTGCAAATCGATACCAGCCTTTTTTCCGATGCCGGAACGTCGAGCACGCTCGCGAATGAATTTGTCGCCGGGTGGAAGAAACTCAATCCCGGCGCGAAAGTGATCGTGCGGGATTTCGCCAAAGAACCGGTTCCGCACCTGACTGCGGAGCGCTTCCAGGCATTTATTACCAACCCTGAAGCGCGCGATGCCGGGCAGCGCGCCGAAGCTGCATTCTCCGACGCGCTGATCGACGAATTGAAGCGCGCGGACTTCATTGTGCTCGGCGTGCCGATGTACAACTTTGACGTGCCCTCTACGCTTAAAGCGTACTTCGACCACGTGGGGCGCGCTGGCGTGACGTTCAGCTATACCGCGCAGGGCCCCGTCGGCCTGCTGAGCGGGAAAAAAGTCACCATTTTCGCGACGCGTGGAGGAATCTATGCCGGCCAACCGCACGACACTCAAAGCGCGTATCTGAAAAACTTCCTGGGCCTGCTCGGCATCACGGACGTCGAATTCGTTTACGCCGAAGGTATCGCGATCAGTCCCGCGGCCAAAGAGGCCGCGCTCGCACAGGCGCGACGCGCGGTCGCGCAATTGCATGCCCGGGCGCAGGTACCGCTGGCGGCGTAGCGCGCTTGCAAAGACGCGCCGCCGCACGCACATAGCTCAATTGCACCGAACCGGAGAACTCGTCATGAAAAAACTGTCGTTTATCCAGCGCAACAACCAGCGGCATTGGGTCGGCGACGGTTTCCCCGTGCGCAGCATCTTTTCGTACAACGACCGGGCGGCCGAGTTTTCACCTTTCCTGCTGCTCGACTATGCGGGCCCGACGACTTTTCCGCCGACGACGGAGCGCAAGGGCGTCGGTGAGCATCCGCATCGCGGTTTCGAGACCGTGACGATCGTGTACGCAGGCGAGGTCGAGCATCGCGATTCGACGGGCGGCGGCGGCGTCATCGGCCCGGGGGACGTGCAGTGGATGACCGCCGCCGGCGGACTCGTGCACGAAGAGTTTCATGGTCCGACGTTCGCGCGGACGGGCGGGGCGTTCGAGATGGTGCAGTTGTGGGTAAATCTGCCGGCCAAAAACAAGCTGGCGCAGCCGGGTTACCAGGGCATCACGAACGCGCAGATTCCGCGTGTCGCGTTACCCGACGGCGCGGGCTCGGTGCGCGTAATCGCCGGCGAATTCAACGGCAGCCAAGGTCCTGCACGCACGTTCAGCCCGGTGAACGTGTGGGATGTGAATCTGCAAGCGGGCGGCCACGCGACATTCAAAGTGCCGGCGGGTTATACGACGGCGCTCTTCGTCTTGCGCGGCAAGCTGCAGTTGGTGGGAGGCGAAACGATAGGCGAGGCGGAAATGGCGGTGCTCGGGCGAGCAGGCGAAGAGTTCTCGGTCGAAGCGCTCGAAAATACGACGCTGCTTGTGTTAAACGGCGAGCCCTTTAATGAGCCCGTCGTTGGTTACGGCCCGTTTGTCATGAACACGCGGCGCGAAATAGAGCAGGCGATTGCCGATTTTCAAGACGGCAAAATGGGGCATATTGGAGAACAGGCCGAACACGCGCAGTAACCGCGCGCGCTGTTGTTATACTCGGAGCATCGATCGCCTGCACACGATGCAGACGGTCGATGCGTTCGTCCGCATCGCGGCGAGTGCAATTCGAGGAGAAGCTCCGCCATGCGCCCGATCCGTTTTGCATTTGCATTTCTCACCGCGGCGTACCTGATCGCCACGCCAGCGACGTGCGCTGCGCAAGCCTATCCGGGCAAACCGGTGCGCGTGATCACGCCATGGCCGACCGGCGGCCTTACCGACGTCGTCGGCCGGCTTATCTTCCAGAAAATCTCCGAGACGACCGGCCAGCAGTTCGTGGTCGACAACCGGCCCGGCGCATCCGGCACGATAGGCGCGGACATCGTCGCCAAGTCGAAACCCGACGGCTACATCCTGATGGTGCATTCGACGACCCACGTCGGCAACCCGCACATCTACAAGCAACTGCCGTACGACACGCTGAAGGATTTCACCGGCATCGGGCTCTTGTCCGCGCAGACCGGACTGCTCGTCGTGCATCCTTCGCTGCCCGTCAAGTCGGTGAAGGAGCTGATCGCATTTGCCAGAGCGCACCCGAACGAGATTCTGTACGCGACTTCCGGCAGCGGCAGCTTCTCGCATCTGGCGATCGCGCTGCTGACATCGATGACGAAGACGCATATGACGCACATTCCCTATAAAGGCGGCGGCCCCGCGACTACTGCGATCGTTTCAGGCGAAACGCAGTTTCTCGTCGGCAGCCCGGCGGCGGTCGTCACACAACTCGAAGCGAAGCGGCTGCGTTTGCTCGCGGTGAGTTCCGACACGCGTCTCCCGCAGTTTCCCGCTACACCGACGGTTGCCGAAGCTGGCGTTCCCGGCTACGAATTCAGGGGCTGGGTCGGCGTCTTGGCGCCGGCGGGCACGCCGAAGGCGATCGTTGACTGGGTCAACGCCGAAATCAAGAAAGCGCAGACGAGCCCCGACATGCAAGCACGCCTGGAACCCTTCGAGCCCTGGTACATGACGCCGGAGCAGACCGCCGCGCGCATCAAGGCCGATTACGAAAAATACGGCTACCTGATCAAGCTGACGGGCACCAAGCTGGAATAAACTGACCACCGGACCGGCGTGGCGATTGGCGCGCTACTCGAGAACTTCCTCGCCCTGCCGCACAACGCGCCGCGCACAATAATGAAACGTCGCGCCGATCGCGTGCCGGTCGAGCAAGGGCATGCGCCTAGGGTTTCGACCAGAACGCGCGGTTCGTCGTGAAGATTTTTTTCGGAATCGCGCCGTACACCATCAGCACGTCGTCGACCGCTTCCGCAATGACGTAGTTGACGGCGATGCTCGCGAGCGAATACGCGTCCGGCGCCGACAATCCGCGTTCCTGCTGCAAAAACGCGACCGTTTCCTGCGCGGCTTCCTTGAGCGCGAGATCGAGATCGCGGTCCATGCCCATCACGTAATAATTGTCGGCATCTTCCGCGCGCGGCCACTTCATCGCGCGCCCGGCGTTCTTGTGCAGGATGAATTGCAGCACGGGGGTCAGCGATGCTTCGATCGCGGTGCCGTTGATTTCGCCGTCGCCCTGCACCGCGTGCGAATCGCCGGTATAAAACAAGGCGCCGGCCTGGTGCACGGGCAGGTACAGCGAAGATCCGGTCGTCAACCGGTTGAAGTCCATGTTGCCGCCGTAAATCCCGGGCGGCCGGGTGTTCGCGAGCGGCGTCGGGGGCATGACTGTCATGATGCCCATGAACGGCACCAGCGGCACCTCTATGCCCGGCGCGAACAGCGCGACGCGGCGCTGCAGGTCGAAGCGGATGATTTTGGGATACGGCCCCGTATTCACGGCGGGCAGCACCCCGGTGCCCTTGTTGCTGTTGTTGACACCGTAAGGCACGCGGAACTTCAGGTCGCGCACGCGAACTTCGAGCATGTCACCGGGCTCGGCGTTCTCGACGTAAACCGGACCGGTCAATACATGCGCACCCGAATCTTTCGGATGGTCCGCCTTGTGATAAATCTCGAGCGCGTCCGGCAGCACTTCATTGGCCGCCACGCCGCCCGCGGCAAAAAATTTCAGCGGGTCCATGCCGTTGTTGACGCCCTGATGCGACAGCGTATCCATCGACACTGTCTGGCCGGAGCGCACGCGCAATACGGGCTGGCGCCCCGCCGGCAAATGACCCCACGCGACGTTTTGCGGGGTGACCGGCACGTGCGCATCGACCGTATATGGAACCGGCGGCATCTGAGTGCACGCGGACAACGCTGCCGCCAGCGCGCCGATCGTCAAACATAAGCGTAGTGAATTCATGAGCGCTTTCTCCGGTTTGCAAACGTCATCGAGTATAGCATCGCGATGTGCGCGTTCGAGGGCGATGCAGCGTGCACGCGCATTGACCGCGTTGCGTGAACGTGCCACATTTCTATATGCGATTGTGTTCGATTAAACGCAGAGTGTGACGCAGAGTGCGACGTATTATTGATCTTTACATAACCTTATGACAATAAACATTCCCGCCTTCGGCCCCCTCGCTTTGCTCTCCCCACCCTTCTCCCGGGGGGGAGAAGGGCTTAC
>JBKJMN010000003.1:0-12062 GCA_046596405.1 Burkholderiales bacterium | reverse complement strand
CATCTCGGCGCCGAGTTGTTCCGCTCGATGTCGGGCACTCGCATGACGCAAATCGCTTACAAAGGCAGCCCGCAGATTCTGGCCGCGCTGATTGGCGGCGAAATTAACATTTACATGGTCGCTTCGATCAGCGGCGTGATGCCGCAACTGAAATCGGGCCGGGTGCGCGCGCTCGGCGTGAGCACGAAACAATCATTGCCGGTGCTGCCGGACGTGCCGCCCATCGCGAACGCGCTGCCCGGTTACGAGGCCCGCGGCTGGAACGGCATCTTCGCGCCGGCCGGCACGCCTAAGACCATCGTCGATAAACTGCATCGTGAAATCGTGAAGATCGTGCGCTCGCCGGAATTTGCGCAAAACCTGCTAAACGAGGGCGCCACCGCGGTGGGCAATACACCCGAAGAGTTTTCCGCCGTCATTCGCGCGGATATGCAGAAGTGGGCAGCGGTGATACGCGACGCGGGAATCAAGGGTGAATAGGACAGTCGCAAATGAGGATCTCGTCAGTTGCTCTTGCGGCCCTTATGGTCGCCAGGGAACGCGTTTCGTGGTGGAGTGAGGAAGGCATCGAATCTTTTATTTACGATCGCGTAGCACTCGCACGATGCTTTTTCAAGGCCGGGACGGTCGATGATTTGCATCACTCCCCTGCGATAACTGATAAGACCGGCATTTTGCATTGATCCCGCGGCAATCGTTATCGATGTACGATTGGCTCCCAGGATGCTGCCGAGAAACTCGTGAGTGTAAGTCATTGGTTTGCCACCCGCCCGGTCGTGCATTGTGAGGAGCCAACGGCACATTCTCTCCTCTGTTGAGTGGAGCGCATTACACGCGACAGTCTGCTGGATCTGCGACAACAGCGTCTCCGAATAGCTTACGAACAGATCGTTGACGTGCGAATTATCTTTGAATTCGCGCCGCAAAATGTCGATCGGGCATCGCATCATGGAACCCTTCACTTGGACGATGCACCGGTTAAAAGACACTCCGCTGTGCATGGCCGCGAAAAGTCCGAAGGCACCTTCGCGGCCTATATTCGCGGTCTCGATGGCCGAACCATTCTCCAACACGGTTAGCAACGAGAGCACGCTCCCTTCCCGGAAATAGGCGTGCTTGAGGACTCCGCCCGCTTCGCAGATAACCTCATCAAGTTCGGTAACGACGGGCTTCAGATGCGACTCCACTCGCTTACGCGAGTCAGGTTTGAGCGCGCCTAGAAGTTGATTTGGAGTATCCATAGCTTTGTATCTAATCAGGTTAAGACCGTACTCGTCGGAAGATTATTCAATTGTATGCCCATGAGCGAACATGCCTATGTTGTGTAGACAACAGACGCGGCCCGGGGGCGGGCGTAAACGCTTTAACTCGAACGCGACAATTCCGTGATATCAGGAAGTCGCTTTGAAAGCTCGCAAATGAAATTTAACCCCTTAAGATAGCGCCATGAAACTGCGAGCCTTTGCTTTTGATTTGGCGATAGGGTTAATAGCCGCGGCAGCCGCTTTGACGTTGCGATGGAGCCTGGACCATTTACTGGGAGCTAGCTATCCTTTCGCAACCGGTTTCGTGATTGTCGCGCTCACGGCGTGGTATTTCGGTTGGCGCGCCGCCGTCGTGATGATGGCGGTCTTCTATCCTGGGGGGATTTATTTTTTCGTTGAGCCACGCGGCGAGTTAAGCGTTGCGATGGGGCCGGACGCGATCGGACTCTTGCTTAACACGCTTTCAGCGTCATTACTGGCTCTTCTCGGAGACAAAGCGAGGCAAGCCCGCGAAGGCGTCGCTCGAACAAATAGGGCCCTCGAAGCGGCCAATCAGGAGCTCGCAGAAAACGCGAAGCGCAAGGACGAATTCATGGCCACTCTATCGCATGAATTACGCAATCCACTTTCTGCAATCGTAACAGCGGCCCATATGCTTGAGCGCGTGGCGCTCTCAGACGGGCGTGCGGCCAATGCCGTTCGGGTAATAACGCGTCAAACCCGGCAGATGAAAGGACTCCTTGAGGATCTTCTGGACATGTCGCGCGTCTCCATGAGCAGGTTGGAACTCAATCCCATTGATACTGACGTCCGAACATGCATCGACGATGCACTGCAAGGTCATTGCGAGGCGATCGCTAAAAAGCAGCATGTGCTTAGCCTGGACATCCCTTCGACGCCAGTAAGGGTTAAGGTGGATGCGCTGCGATTTACGCAAATCATGACGAACCTAATCGGCAATGCCGTCAGGCATTCGCAAGAACATACAAAAATACGGGTAAGTCTGGTCGTTAAGAGCGCAGGTATCCTGATATCGGTGAAGGACACCGGTCCCGGCATAGAGGCGGCCAGGCTCCCGCACATTTTCGATCCTCTCCACGCGGGTCATCTGCTACGGAAATCTGGCGACGGTCTGGGCATCGGGCTGCCATTGACGAAAAGCCTCGTCGAACTGCACGGCGGAAGTATCACGGTAGTTAGCGCGGGCATAAATCAAGGCTGTGAATTCATAATCAGTCTGCCGGCAGCAAATGATCAATCGCTTTATGCTTCTCCTGACCCGCAGCCGAATCTGGGCTGCTCGGAAACACCATTGACACTAAACGATATGAGCAAATTGATTCCCGCTTCCGCGGCTAATTGCGCCCTCCCCGGGTTAGTCCGCGCCTCACCGGTGATGGAGGCAGCCGCTAACCGATCGCGCGCTGCAGTCACGCACGGTGCCGGCTAATGGCGCGCAATGGGTATGTAATGTTCCGTCCGGCATGAAGTCTCGTGCGGGCAATAAAAAACCCGCCGCGGCGGGTTTTTTGAGAGGCCAGACGGCCGGCAGTCACATTACCTCGAACTTCAGCCGTTTCACCTTCTCCATGTTCGTACCTTCGATGCGGAGCAGGCGCGTCGGGCCGGCGCGGCTCGGCGAATGCAGATCGCCTTCGTTGTATACGTGCGCGACGCCCGGCGTCAGTTTGTACTTGTTCTTGTGTTTGACCTTGCCGGGCTGGTCGGGTGCGGCCGGACTCACGAGTTCCCAATCCGACATCGCAGTCTCGCCCGCCACCTGTCCGTAGATCGCCCACGAAGGGCCGTGGTCGTGCGGCGGGCTTTCTTTCGCGCCCTTGTACTGATGCGCGAGTATGCAGAAGCCGAGCTCCGGGTCTTCGTGCAGGATCTGGCGCTCGGGCGTTGCGTCACTGAATGTGGACTTGATAAACGCGTCGTCCTTGAGCGCGTCTTTCAAAATGGCGCAGACCTTCTGGCGGCCGGCGGGGCCCGGCTCGGCCTTGAGGGCGGAGCGGAAATCGGTGGCGAGTTGTTCAACGGTATGAGCCATGTTGATTCTCCTTCGAAATGGGGCATCCGCGACGGATGCGCGGCACCCCCCAAACTATAACTTATTTTGTGACGATGTTGTCCCGACCCGAACCTGCGCCGGGCAAGCAACGGGAATCTGTAATTCAACCGTCGCGCTTGATTACGGCCTCGATATCGGCTGCCGGCACCTGGATGCTTACCCCAGCGCGCTCTTCCTGCAGCAGCATGGGCACGCGCGAATCGCGCCCGGCCCAGCCGCGGGTCAGCGCCTCGGTCATTTCGGCGCGCGTGAGTTCAGCGATGCGCATCGGTACGCCGACATCGCGCGCGAGCTCGGTGGCGAGCATGACGTCCTTGTGCGCAAGCTTGAGCGCGAAATCGGGCGGATCGAACTCGCCGCGCAGGAATTGCTTGCCGAGGCGGTCGAAAGTGCGTTGACGGCCGAGCGAGCACTGCCGCACCGCTGCCCACAGCGCAAGCGGCTCGACGCCGGCCTTCACGCCCATCGTGAACACTTCGGCGAGGGCGGTCTGGATTGCGTAGCCCGCCATGTTATGCACGAGCTTGGCCACCGAGCCAGCGCCTATTGGCCCGATGTAGATCACCTGGTCGCCGATCGCGTCGAGCGCGGGTTTGAATTTGTCGAAAACGGTTTTGTCGCCGCCGATCAGCAATGCGAGCTTGCCCGATTTCGCGCCCGCCGGGCCGCCGCTGACCGGCGCGTCGAGCAGCGGGATGTTCTTCGCGGCGAAGCGCGCGTGCAGCTTGCGAATCACGGTCGGTGAATTGGTGGAGAGATCGAACCACGCCGCGCCGGCCTGCATGCTGTCGATCAGTTCGTCGGCGATAGCTTCGACTTCGCGCGGGCCCGGCAGCGAGGTGAACACGACATCGGCTTGGCGCGCTACGTCGCGCGCGCTGTCCGCCCACGTCGCGCCGCCTTGCAGATGCGGCGCCGCGGCTTCGCGCCGCAGGTCGTTGACGACGAGCTCGAATTTCGCTTTCTGCACATTGAGCGCCATTGACGCGCCCATCGTTCCCAAGCCTATGAATCCAACGCGCATGATGAGTGACCTTTATGAATGGATCTGCTTTTGCGGAGTGCCTGCGCTGCTGCGGTTGCGGTGGCGGCGCGGCGATTCATTATATGATGGCGGCAGGAGGAATAACCATGACCCACTACCGTCGCGCCGCGCTATGCGGACTGCTGCTCGCGTTGCCGGGCCTCGCCGCCGCCGAAGTGCAGGAGCTGAAAATTCCGAAGGGCGCGGGCGGTATCGGCTTTCTGCCGCTGCTCGTGATGGAACAGCAGAAGACCATCGAGAAATACGCGGCACAACTCGGCAACAAGAATCTCAAAGTCACTTATGCGAATCTCGGCGGGCCGGCCGTCGTCAACGATGCGCTGCTGTCGGGCGCCGCGCACATGGTGCCGGCGGGTCCGCCCGCATTCCTGTTTTTATGGGACCGCTCGCGCGACAGCACGCAGATCGCGGGGATTGCCGCGATGAGCTCGCTGCCGATGTATTTGAACACCACGAACCCGAACATCAAGGCGCTGCGCGACATCACGGAGAAGGACAAGATGGCGGTGACCGCCGTCAAAGTCTCCATTCCCGCGATCATCATGCAGATGGCGGCGCGCAAGGAGTTCGGCGACAAGGAAGTTTTCCGCTATGACCGCTTTACCGTCGGCCTGCCGCATCCGGACGGCGTCGCCGCGATGCTGTCAGGCATCAGCGAAATCAACCTGCATTTCACTTCGCCGCCATTCATCGCGCGCGAGCTCAAGGATCCGCGCGTGCGCACCATTTTGTCGACCGACGACGTGATGGGTGGCCCGGCCACGTTTACGATGCTTTATACGACGAAGAAATTCCGCGATGAGAATCCGCTCACGTACAAGGCGATCGTGAGCGCCGTCAAGGATGCGATCGCCTACATTAACCGCGACAAGCGCGGCGCTGCGCAGGTTTACTTCGACTCGATCGGCGGTAAGGGCGAAACCATCGACGAAATCATGGCGACGCTCAACGATCCGAAGAACGCGATCACGATGGTGCCGCAGAACACGCTCAAGTACGCGCAGTTCATGCACGAGATCGGCTCGCTCAGAAATCGCGCGGCTTCGTGGAAGGATCTGTTCTTTCCTGAGATTCACGATTTGCCGGGTAACTGAATCCAGCATCCGTAACAAAGTCTTACGCATTCGCCCGGATAGTTCCCGACCCTGCGCGGTCTGAATGGACAAGGAGAATGCGACCATGAAGCTGATCAAACTGACTATTGCTGTGGTGCTGCTTGCTCTTATGAGCGGGTGCGTGGTGGTCCCTGCTGGGCCCGGCTATTACTCGGGTGGACACGCATACAGTCACGATTACTACGGGCGGCGCTGGTATCGCTGATAGCACAGGCGGAAGCGCGCCCCCGTTCTTGCGCGCCTTGCGGGGCGCACCGGGGGCGTGCCCGTCGCCGGTCCGCCCGGTATTCGAGTCATGCCGCTCCCGGTCCGTGCTACGCTTGCGGTGCGCAAGCTGAAGCGCCAGGGCGAGGAGAAAATAAAATGCGGCATATTCTGATCGTGGCGGCGTGCGCGCTCACAGCCGGCGCGACGCCGGCGGGGGCGGCGGAAGATTATCCAGTGAGACCGGTTCGCTGGATCGTGCCGGCACCGCCGGGCGGCGGCACCGACGCGGTCGGGCGCATCGTCGGCGCCAAACTCTCCGAATTGTGGAAGCAGCAGGTCGTGATCGATAATCGCGGCGGCGCGCAGGGAGGCCTCGGCACCGCATTAGGCGCCAAGGCCGCGCCCGACGGCTACACGATCACTTTCGCCTACACGGGACCCGTCGCAGTTAACCCGCATCTCTATACGAGCCCCGGCTACGATACGCTGCGCGACTTCGCGGCGATATCCCGGCTCACCGAGCAACCGATGATCATGACCGCGCATCCGTCCATGCCGTTCAAGGATCTGAAGGAACTTGCGGCCTATGCGAAGCAGAATCCCGGCAAGCTCTCTTTCGCGTCGAGCGCATCGGGACAGCAGTTGGCGGGCGAACTCTTCAAGCTGACCGCGGGCGTCGACATCGTGCATATCCCGTACAAAGGCGCGGGGCCGGCGGTGCTCGATCTGCTCGGCGGCAACGTGAATCTGATGGTATCGAACCCGACTTCCGTCGTGCCGCACATCAAAACCGGCAAACTCAAACCAATCGGAATCCTGGGCGGGAAGCGCATCGAAGCGCTGCCTGACGTGCCGGCCGCCGCGGAACTCGGCTACCCGGAACTCGCGGCCGTCAACGAGTGGTACGGGGTTATTGCGCCCGCGGCAACGCCGCCGGCGGTCGTCGCCGCCTTGAACGCAGGCATCCTGCGCGCGTTGAAGTCGCCGGACGTCCTGCAGCGCCTGCAGGCGCTCGGCATGAATGCCGCGCCGAGCACGCCCGGGGAGTTCGACAAGCAGATCCGCACGGATTACGCGCTGTGGGGCAAAGTCGTGAAATTATCCGGTGCGAAGGCGGACTGACGCGCGGCCAAGTGCAAGTGCCCGGCGCACGTACGCGAACGCACAATCATTGCATCCAATGCCGCGGTAGGCTCGTATAGTAAGCATGCACCTCGGAGTTAACCTCATGTTGCGATGGATTTTTAGCGCCCTGCTGATCGCGGCGGCCGCCACGCTGGCCGGCTGCTCGCCGCTCGGCGTCGTGAACGCGTTCACACCGTCGGGCACTTATGCAGTGCAGGAGGGAATCGCCTACGGCTCCAACGCGCGGCAAAAGCTCGACGTCTACGAACCACGCGCTGAAGCTGGCGGCCTGCCTCCCGCCAATGGCTATCCCGTCGTGGTGTTTTTCTACGGCGGAACGTGGCGGAGCGGCGCACGCGCTGACTATCGCTTCGTCGGCGAAGCGCTCGCCGCGCGCGGAATCGTGACGATAATCGCCGACTACCGCCTTTATCCGGAGGTCAGATATCCGGATTTCCTGGTCGATTGCGCGCAGGCGGTCGCCTGGGCGCACCGCGAGGCGGCGCGGTATGACGGCGACGCCAAGCGGCTGTACGTGATGGGCCACAGCTCAGGCGGCTATAACGCAGCGATGATCGCGCTCGACCCGCGCTGGCTTAAACCGGCAGGCCTTGCGCCCTCGCAGCTCGCGGGCTGGATCGGCCTTGCCGCGCCGTATGAATTTCTGCCGATGACCAACGTCGAAGCGCAGCCGGTATTCTTCCACCCCGATTACCCGCCGGGCACGCAGCCCATCGACTATGCATCCAGGGCCGCACCGCGCACATTTCTCGGCGCGCCGGAGAAAGACAATACCGTCAATCCCGAACGGAATACCCGCCAACTCGCCGACAAGCTCGGTGCTGCAGGCGTACCGTTGACCGTGAGGATGTATCCGAACGCGGGACACGCCACGCTAATCGGCGCATTCGCGCGCCCGCTGAGAAACCTCGCGCCGGTGGTCGATGACGTGGTCGCTTTCGTGCGCGGCGACTCGAAGCCGTAGTCCGGCATGGTCCGGGCCAAGGAGCTTCTACGCTGGATTTACGGCGTGCTCTTCACGCTCGCGGGAGTGAATCATTTCCTGCACACGGATTTTTACTTGAAGATCATGCCGCCGTACCTGCCGTGGCATCTGGCGCTCGTTTACGTCAGCGGCGCGGGCGAAGTCGCCCTCGGCATTGCGCTGCTGTTTCGTCGTACGCAAAGGCTGGCCGCATGGGGCATGATCGCGTTGATCGTCGCCGTCACGCCCGCCAACCTGCATATGGCCGTGCATTCGGAGCTATATCCCGAGTACAGTCCGCTCGCGTTGTGGATGCGTCTGCCGTTACAGATCGTGTTGATCGCGTGGGCGTACTGGTATGCGCGGCCGCGGCACGCTTAAAAAATATCGTGGGGAAAATCGCTCCGTGAGCCGGCTTACGAAGCGGCACCCGGCCCGGTCGCATACGAATTCGAGTCCGTCTCCGATGTAGGGAACCAAGGCGATACTGACGGCTTGCCGATAACGGGTGGCGCCTTGAGCCGCTTGATCTGCAGCAAGCGCAGGCAGGTCAGTGCGGTGCCCAGAACAGCCAGCGCTTCCTTGATAACGACGCATGCCTTGTCGTCGAGTCTTCGGGATGCCTTGTCCAGTTCGACCATCAATTGCTCGAAGCGCGTCTGCAAGTCTTCTTTGCCTTGCAGCGGCAAATCCGCCATCCGTGCCGGCAGGAACGCAAGCTTGCCACAATATCGCGCTGCCTCAATGTAGGCTGTCACGAAGAAATAAATTTCGTGCTCGGTATGCAACTCACGAATAATGTTTGCAATTATCATGTGCGTCCTCCTGTAATTTCGAAGGCTAAACCATTCAGGCAGGCAGGCGGGCGGGCAGGTAGGGGAAAAAAGCGTGATCGTTCGCCAACGCAAGAGCGTGTCCGTAAATTCCCTGGGACGAACCAAAGAACATAGACAATATTTCCGTTGAACCTTAACTCTCTGTACGCTGGCGGACATATGGAGAATATTTTGCCCCGGCTAATCCGGCGCTGAGCGCTGTGGGTATTCCGAAGAAGGTTTTAAATGATTTTGTAACCCGTTGATCGACCTATTTTTCGCGGGGTGAACGGGTTTCGTCAGGCGTTATTGCGTTGCGTCAATCGTGCGCTCGCCGCATCTCCGTTCAATGGCGCCTCGGGCGGCGGTCACGGTATCGGGAAGGAACGGTGCGATGCCGGCAGTGCCGGAAGCGGCGGCGACGTTCCCTGCTAGACTGCGCGCTTCGTTAAATAACCAGCAAATTTCCAACGGGGAGAAACACATGGCAATCCAGGACGCTGCTTTGCAGCCCGGCAATGAGTTCAACGGCAAGGTCGCGCTGGTAACGGGCGCGACCCGCAATATCGGGCGCTCGATCGCGCTGGCGCTCGCAGCGGGTGGCGCCTCGGTCGCGGTCAATGCGCGCGCATCGCGCGAAGACGGCGAGAAGATCGTGCAGGAGATCAAAGCGATGGGCGGGCAGGCCGAAACTTTTGTCGCGGACGTGGCCGACGCCAAAGCGGTGAACGCAATGGTCGAAGGCACGATCAAGCGCTTCGGGCGTCTCGACATGCTCGTCGTCAATGCATCAGTGCGCAAGCAGACGCCATTTGCCGACATGAGCTTCGAAGAATGGAAAGGCATCCTCGGCATCACGCTCGACGGCTCGTTCCATCTCGCAAAAGCGTGCCTGCCGCACATGATCAAGGCCGGCGGCGGTGCGATCGTCACGCTGGGCGGCATGATGGCATTGTCGGGCGCGAAGAACCGCGTGCACGGTTCGGTCGTTAAGCACGGCCTCGTCGGCATGACGCGCGCGCTGGCGCTCGATCTCGCGCAATACAACATCCGCGTGAACTGCGTGTCGCCAGGCCAGATGAATACCGTGGCCGCCGGCGAAGTGATCACGGAGCGCCCGTCGCCGAGCAAGAACGTTCCGCTCGGCCGCAAGGGCGAGCCCGAAGAAGTCGCGGCAGCCGTGCGTTTTCTGTGCAGCCCCGCAGCCAGCTTCATCAGCGGGCAGACGCTCCACGTCAACGGCGCGCAGATGATGTACTAAGCAAGGCGTTCGTCCTGAGGTATCGAAGGATGAACGTACGCTTAAGGATATTCTGGCGGTGCTTCTATACATCAGCACGAACGGATTGCTTGTTTCGCGCTACGCGCTGATTGCGCTTACGTCCCTCCTGGCGTCTAACGCATTCGCGCAAAACGACTATCCGAACAAGCCGGTTCGCCTGATAGTGCCATTCGCGCCCGGCGGCGGCACGGACATCGTCGCGCGCGTGATGGCACAGAAGACGGGCGAAATCTTCAAGCAGTCGATCGTCATCGACAATCGCGGCGGGGCCGGCGGCGTCATCGGCATGGAGATGGCCGTGCGCGCTACCCCCGACGGTTACACACTCGGCATTGTGTCAGGGAGCATCGCGACCACGGCGGCCGCGTATAAGCTGCCATTCGATCCGGTGAACGACGTCGCGCCGATCAGCATGCTCGGCGAAGCGGGATTTCTATTGACGCTCAATCCTGCGGTCCCGGCAAAAACGACGCAGGAACTGATTGCATACGCGAAAGCGAATCCGGGCAGAGTTACTTACGGCTCGTCGGGCACCGGCGGCACTTCGCATCTCGTGGGTGAGCTTTTTGATCTGATGGCGGGCACGCAGATGACGCACGTGCCGTACAAGAGCTCGGGGCCCGCGCTCGCCGACATGATAGGCGGGCAGATTTAGAGTGCCTAACATGATGAAACACGTGATGCGCTGTCACGATTTTGGCTCAGGGCTAGAAGAAAGGCCTGCAGCTTAGTCATTCTAAGCAAGGGACTTTCGACAACGCCATGAGCCAAAACTCATGCCAGCCCGAAGGGTTGCAGCCAGAATCGGCGATGGCGGCGTTGCTCGTCTTGCGAATACAATGAGTATTCGCTTCACCGGGCGCCTTGCCCTCACCAATTCTGGCAGCAACGCACACGCGTTTCATCATGTTAGGCACTCTTAGATGATTTACGGCAGTTCGCCGCTGGTCGTCCCGCAGATGAATTCCGGCCGCCTGCGCGTGATTGCGATCACGACGCTGAAGCGCAGTCGCGCGCTCGCCAACATTCCGACTGTCGCAGAGTCGGGCGTGCCGGGGTTCGAAACGATCACCTGGTATGCGTTGAGCGGCCCGCGCGGATTGCCACCCGTGGTGATCACGCGCTGGCAGGATGCGCTGCGCGCAGCCCAGCAGTCGCGTGAAATGAAAGAGCGTTTTGAGCTCGACGGGCTCGATACGCCGGAAGTAGGCTCCGCTTATTTCAATCAGGTCCTGCAGCGCGATCTCGCCAAGTGGGCACGCGTGGTGAAGGCAAAGAACCTGAAGTTTTAACGTGCCCTCACGTGCCTGCGCGCGCGACCGAGTTGCGCAGGACGCCATTGTCTTTCTGCACGATTTCGCAGACGTCGCCGTGCTGCAGATCGGATTCGTCCTTCCTCATCATAGAACCATTACTCCAGCTTGAGCCCGGTCTCTTTGATGACCAGTTTCCAGCGCTCGGTCTCGGTGGCGAGCTGGCGCTTGAAATCTTCCGGGGAGCCGCGCGCGATTTCCAGCGCCTGCGCGGCGAACCGTTCGCCGGTATCCGGGCTCGCGAGCGCCTTGCGCAGTTCGCGATGAAGCAGATCGACGATTTCGCGCGGGGTCCCCCTGGGCGCGAATACGCCATACCACGCGGCGGCAGTGAAGTCCTTGAGCCCGGATTCGTTGAAGGTCGGGACGTCGGGCAATTGACGCAGGCGCGCCGTTGCCGCCACCCCGAGGCCCTTGATCCGGCCGGACTGCACCAGCGGAATGCACGGTGCCGCGGAGTTCATGGCCAGCTGAATCTGTCCTGCGACCAGATCGGCGAGTGCGGCGCCGCTGCCTTTGTACGGCACGTGATTGAGCGTGAGGCCGGTTTGCATGCGCAGCCGTTCGTAAGTGAAATGAGGCACGCTCGCGAGACCGCTCGACCCCACCGCATAAGCGGCGGTCTGGGTTCGCGGCAGCGCCAGCAATTCGCGCAGGTTGCCGGCGGGCGTGGCCAGCGCCGCCACCAGCATCTGCGGCGCGCTGCCGATTTGCGCGATCGTTTCGAAATCCTTCAGCGGATCGTATTTTGCATCCTTGAAGACCAGCGGATTGACGTTGAACGCATTGTCCGTCCACAGAATCGTGTAGCCGTCCGGCTGCGCGTTGGCGACGAT
>JBKJMN010000467.1:0-17188 GCA_046596405.1 Burkholderiales bacterium | reverse complement strand
GCCGGTGCGTGATATTGCGGCGGCATCAATTGCGGCTCTTTGATGAACGCCTGGAACAGGTCGTGGACTACGCGCCGCGCCTTGTTCGTCATGCGCGCAACTTGATGATGTTGGTAGAGGTTCACGCGCAGGAAATGCTTGAGCTCCTGTTGTTCGCGCCGCACCGGGGTGGAAAACGCAATCAGTGCGGGGGCCGCGCGCACGTCGTCGATAGTGCGCAACCGCTGCGCCTGGATGTTTTTCGCCGACTGGCGGGTCAGGTCGGTAACCAGCGTACCGATCATGCGCCGCACCGTTTCATGCACGAGTCGCCGGGCGTCGATTTTAGGATGCTCGCGCTGAACCGCTTTAATGTGGCGCGCAAAAATTGCGACGCCGCGGAGCTGGTCGAGCGTTACCAGTCCGGAGCGCAAGCCGTCGTCCACGTCGTGATTGTTGTAGGCGATCTCGTCCGCGAGGTTCGCCAACTGCGCTTCCAGCGAGGGGCGCTCGCGTTTGATGAAACGCTCCCCGACGTCGCCAAGCAGTCGCGCATTTTTCAAGGCGCAATGTTTCAGGATGCCTTCCCGCGTCTCGAAGCACAGATTCAGGCCGTCGAACGCGGCGTACCGCTGCTCGAGCAGATCGACGACTCGCAGGGATTGCAGATTGTGTTCGAAACCACCGTGCGATTTCATGCACTGATGCAGCGCGTCCTGGCCGGCGTGGCCGAACGGCGTATGGCCAAGGTCGTGCGCGAGCGAAATCGCTTCGACCAGGTCTTCGTTGAGCCGCAGGTTGCGCGCGACGGAGCGCGCGATCTGTGCGACTTCGAGACTATGGGTCAGGCGGGTCCGAAACAGGTCGCCTTCGTGATTTACGAAGACCTGGGTCTTGTATTCGAGGCGGCGGAAAGCCGTCGAATGGATGATGCGGTCGCGATCGCGCTGGAATTCGCTGCGACCGGCCGGAGATGCTTCACGCTGCGCGCGGCCGCGTGTGTTGCGCGGCGTGATTGCATAAGGCGCGACCTCAACCATCGGCGACGCACGCCGCGAGCGCAGCGGCCAGCGCTGCCATGGGGACGTCCGCAGTCAAAAATGCCGAACCGATGCCGCGCAGCAGGATAAACCGGATTTTTCCGCCCTCGACTTTCTTGTCGATGCCCATGAGCGCCATATACCGTTCCAGCCCGAGATCGGGCGCGGCCACCGGTAACCCCGCGCGCCTGAACAAGTTGATGATGCGTTCGACCTCGCCCGCCGCCAGCAGGCCCATCGCCTCCGAAACGCGCGCTGCGATGACCGTTCCCGCCGCGACCGCTTCGCCGTGCAGCCAGGTTCCGTACCCAAGACCGGTTTCGATTGCGTGGCCGAACGTGTGGCCCAGATTGAGCAGTGCGCGCGCGCCGGTTTCTTCGCGTTCGTCAGCGGCGACGACCCGGGCTTTGTTCTCGCATGATTGCTGGACCGCATGCGCCAGCGTCGCAGCATCGCGCGCGACCAGCAGCTCGATGTTGTTTTCCAGCCAATCGAAGAACGGAGCGTCGCCGATTATCCCGTATTTGATGACCTCCGCGAGTCCCGCGCTGACTTCGCGCATCGGTAAAGTCCGCAGAGTGCCGGTGTCCGCGATCACCGCGAGCGGCTGGTAAAACGCGCCGATCATGTTCTTGCCGCGCGGATGATTGATCGCGGTCTTGCCGCCGACCGAGGAATCGACCTGGGCAAGCAAGGTCGTCGGTATTTGAATGAAAGGCACGCCCCGCAGATACGTCGCCGCGGCAAAGCCCGTCAGATCCCCGATGACTCCGCCGCCGAGCGCGATCAATGCGGTCTTGCGCTCGCAACGATTCAGGATCAATGCGTCGAACACCGTATTAAGCGTGTGCCAGCCCTTGTGTTGCTCACCGGCGGCCACCACGATCGGCGTGACCGCGACGCCGGCGGCGCCGAACGCATGGCTGACCGCCTCAAGATAAAGCGGCGCGACAGTGCTGTCGGTAATCAGCGCGGCGCGCTTCTGGGGCAGGTGCCGCGCCAGCAGATCGCCGCGCGCGAGCAGTTCCTCCCCGATATAGATCGGATAGCTGCGATCGGACAATGCGACTTCAACGGTTTGCACGCGGATACCGCTCAGCGGGCGACGCCAGACGCAGGCGGGCTGGCTGCGGGCGTCGAGAGTTGGCGCTCGCGCAACCGCTGCTCGAGGCGGGTGGCGAGGTTCCCCAGGCTTTGATTTCCGGTGTCCATGATAAGCGCGGCAACCTCGCGGTAGAGCGGATCGCGCTCGGCAAACAGCTCTTCGAGCTTGGCTCGCGGATCGGCCGTGCGCAACAACGGCCGATTGCGGTCGTGGCGCGTGCGCAGCCACAAATCGTCAAGCGAAGCGCGCAGATAAACAACGGTGCCGTAGCGCATCAAGACCTGCCGGTTCTGCTCGTCCAAAACCGCGCCGCCGCCGGTGGCAAGCACGATGTCATCGAGCGCCGCGAGCTGCTTCAATACGCTGGTCTCACGGGCGCGAAAGCCCGCCTCCCCCTCGATTTCGAATATCACCGGAATTTTTACGCCCGTGCGCCGCTCGATTTCCTGATCGCAATCGTAAAACGTCTTGCCGAACCGCTTTGCGAGTAGCCGCCCGACCGAAGTTTTGCCGGCCCCCATCAGGCCGACCAGGAAAATACTCCCGGGCAGCGCTGGACCCGCGAGCGGCGATAGGGGTGCATTAGACATGTCACGATTGTAACTTGGAAACCCCCGTGGCCCGAGTGGCTGCCGCATCGCAACACGAGGGCGAAAAAAACGACGGGGTAGCCCCGTCGTTTTGTGCGTCCGCCCGCGGGTTAGTTACCGTAGCGAAACGGTGTTCTTCATGATGCGCGGGCTGATGAAAATCAGCAGCTCGTTGCGATCGTCCTGTTTGTTGTTGGACCTGAACAGAAATCCGACGTAAGGCAGGTCGCCGAACACGGGGACTTTGGTGGTCTGGTCGTTCTGAACCTGGGTGTAAATTCCCCCGATCACCACCGTGCCGCCGTTTTGCACCAGGACGTTGGTGGTGATTTGTTTGGTATCGATCGACGGCCCCGCGGTAGTCACCGTGCCCACGCTGTCCTTGTGTACGTTCAGATCCATGATGATATTGTCGTCGGGCGTGATCTGCGGCTTGACCTTCAGCGATAGCGTGGCTTTCTTGAACGACACGCTGGTCGCGCCGCTGGAGGTCGCCTGTTGATACGGGATCTCCGTGCCCTGCTCGATCGTTGCCTCGACCTGATCGGCGGTGATCACGCGCGGGCTCGAAATAATCTTGCCCTTGCCGTCCGCCTGCAGAGCCGTGACTTCCAGGTTCAGGAATTTCGATAAAGCCTGGTTAAACAAGATCACCGAGAATACGCCAGGATTCCGGCCGTTGATGCCGGTCGCCGGCAGATTAACGCCAAGCGTTTGGGCAAAGGTGGGGATCGGTGTCGCAATCTGCGAGGTGAAAAAGCCCGTCGCATCGAGCGACCCGCCGACGGTAAGCCTATCATCGCCTTTGCCGGGGAAGTTTTGTCCGGGAGGACCCGTCGCGGAGCCGCGATCGAAGGTGCCGAGCCGTGCGCCGAGATTGCGGGTAAACGTGTCCGACGCCTCGACGATGCGCGCTTCGATCATGACCTGGCGCACCGGCACGTCGATCTTGCGCACGAGCGCACGCACTTGCTCGAGCCGCGACGGGGTGTCCTGCACGAACAGCGTATTGGTGCGCGGATCGATCACCGCGCTACCGCGCCGCGACAGGATTCGCTGATCCTTGTCGGCCAGGATTTTCTGGAACGCATCCGCCTTCTGGTAGTTCAACTGGAAGGATTCGGTGCGCACCGGCTCGATGTCGGAAATCTGCGCCTGCGCTTCGAGCGCCAGTTTTTCCTTGGTCGCCAGTTCGTCGCGCGGCGCAATCCAGACGACGTTGCCGTTCTTGCGCATGTCCAGACCCTTGGTCTGCAAAATGATGTCGAGCGCCTGATCCCACGGCACGTCTTTCAACCTGAGCGTGAGGTTGCCGCCGACGGTGTCGCTGGTGATGAAGTTGAAGCCCGTGAAATCGGCGATCACCTGCAGGACCGCGCGAACTTCGACGTTCTGGAAGTTGAGCGAAAGCTTCTCGCCGGTATAACCGACGCGCGAACCCTGAATCAACTTGGTGGGGTCTTCGAGTATCGGTTTGATCTCGACGATAAAGCGGTTATCGGTTTGGTACGCCGCATGTTCCCACAAGCCCTTGGGCTCGATTGAGATGCGCGAGCCGCCGCCTTGCGCAAACGCGTCTATCGTCTGCACCGGCGTCGCGAAGTCGACCACGTCGAGCCGGCGCTCCAGATTCTTCGGCAGCGCCGTATTGGCGAAATCGATGATCAGATTGCGCCCCTGCTGGCGCAGGTCGATACCGACGGAACTGTCCGACAGGTCGATTACGAGGCGCCCTTCGCCGCCGGGGCCGCGGCGGAAGCTGATATCGCGCAGGGTGTGCCGCTTGTCGTCGGGTCTTGCTTCGGCAAAATGCGAGGTGACGCCCGCTGCCGCGGTGGCGGGCGTGGACGTTTGCAGCGTGATGAGCACGGTCTTGCCGTCGAGCTTGGTGTCGTAGCCGACCGGTTTCGCGAGATTCATGACGAGCCGAGTGCGCCCGCCGGCCTGCACAATGTTCATGTTGCGCAAGTCGCCATCCCCGACTTCCTGCGCGGTCTTGCCAAGCGCGTTCTCGGTATCGGGGAAGTCAAACGCGATTCGCGGCGGATTGTTGATCGTGAAACCCGCGGGAGGATTGGCGAGCGGCTGTCGCAGCGTGATCTTGACGACGATATTGCCGCCTTGCTGGCCGGCGATGCTGATCGCTTCTATGCCGTTGCTCTGCGCAGCCGCGCCCTGACCCCAGGCCGCAAAGCTCGCCAGCAGACCCGCGCCCATTGCCAGCAGCATGTGCCGCACCGTTTTCATGATTTTGTCCGCGACTTTCATTGATGCCTCCTGATTATCCGGTCGTCTGCTAACGCGGCATGGGCCGCTGCGATTGCGCCGAATCATTTGCCCGCTTCTTCCGCCAGCGTCAAAGTGCTGACGCGCTCAGTCCAGTCACCGCCGCTGTCCTGCACGATTTCCTTGAGCTTTATATTCGATTCCGAAATATCCGTGATGAGGCCAAAGTTCTGCCCCAGATAATTGCCGGATTTGACCCGGAACAGATTATTGTCCGGGCTTTTTACGAGCGCGTAGGTTTGTTTGTTTTGCTGGAGCGTGCCGACCATGCGCAGGTTTTCCAGCGGGTATGCTTCGAGCGGCTCTTTGCGGCGCGCGAGATCGGGCTGAACACCGCCGCCCGCCGCCGATTTCGGCGGTTCGATCTTGCGTGGCTTGAACGGGTCGATCAGGTTGTAGGCGTCGTATGTAAAAGGTTCATAGGGCTTGACGTCAGGCAGCGGCGGAATCCTGCCGTGAGGAAGGTTTTCCGACTCTTTCACGAACTGCCGCAGATCCGAGTATTGTTCCCCGCCGCAGGCCGCGAGTCCACAGCAAAGCACGAGCGTAACCCACAGGCGGCGGCTCATTTCTTGCCCGCCTTTTCTTTAGCCGATTTCTTCTGCTTCGAAATCTCTTCCTCGTCGAGGTAGCGGTAGGTCTTGGCGACCGCATCCATCGAGAGCCCGGCCTCCTTGTTGTTGAGCGCCAACGTCACATCGTTCAGCAGCACGATGCGCGAAAGCTTCGAGATATCGCTCGCGAACGCGCCCATGTCATGATAGCTGCCGGTCACGCGTATGTTGATCGGCAGTTCGGCGTAAAACTCCGATAACGTTTCCGTGGTTGCCGGCTTGAACAGCTCAAACTGCAGACCGCGGCCAAGCCCGGCTTGATTGATGTCCGTCAGCAGCGCTTCCATTTCCGACTTGCTCGGCAGTTGTTTGAGCAGCGTGCCGAAAGACTTTTCGATGTCGGCGAGCTGCTTGCGATAGGCCTCGAGGTCGATTGCCTGCTTTTTCTTGTCGAGAAAAGTGGTGCGCAGCGTCTGTTCTTTTTTGACCGACGCATCGATTGCTTCGAGCTGGCCCTGCCAGTCAAAAAAGTAGCTGGCAGCGATGCTGCCGATAAACGCGAGCGCCAATATGCCGAGCTTGGGCAGCGCGGGCCAGCTGCCGATGTTTTTCGGATCGAGCCGTCGTAAATCGTCCAGTGTCATCATTTTTTAGCGTCCGCTGGCTTGCCCGGCGCGACGACTTGCGCGGTGGGTATGGCGGCACCGGCCGCGGCGGGTTTCTTGCCCGGTGCCGCAGCTTCATCCTTGCTGCGCGTCAGCGACACGCTGAGGCTGAACTCGCTCAAGCGCGACGTTTTGTCGGTCACAGCGTGAATTTCCACCAGGCTCGGTTTTTCGAGATACGGTGATGACTCGAGATTTCGCATGAAAGTGCTGACGCGGGCGTTGGACTGGGCGAATCCGTTGACCGCGACTTTGTTGCCTTTTTGCTGAACGCCTTTCAGATACACGCCGTCGGGCAGCTGGCGCACGAGCTGATCGAGCAGATAGACGGTTTCGGCCCGGTTCGCCTGCAGCGATTCGACGATTTTCTTGCGTTGCAGCAACGCGGTCGTTTGCTCCTGCACTTTCTTGATCTCCTCGATTTGCTTGTCGAGCGCGGCAATTTCAGTTTCAAGATACGAATTGCGGCCGTTCTGCTCTTCGAGTTGGCCGCCCAGATAGCTGTGCGTGGCAAACCATACGGTCGCGCCAAGGCCCGCGACGATGCCCAGCACAATGAAAAATTCCTTCTGCTGCTGTTTGCGCCGAAGTTCGCGGTGCGGCAGTAGGTTGATGCGGATCATGCGTCAAATCTCCGCATCGCCAGGCCGCACGCCACCATCAGCGACGGCGCGTCCGTGGCCAGATTCTTGGGCCTGATTTTCGATGACAAAGCCATATTGGCAAACGGATTCGCAATCATCGACGGCACTGATGTGCGGCGGGTGACGACCTCGTCGATGCCCGGAATTGCCGCGCAGCCGCCCGCGAGCAGAATGTGGTTGACCTGATTGAACTGGGTCGAGGTAAAGAAAAATTGCAGCGCACGCGCGACTTCGAGGCCGAGCGTATCCATAAACGGGGCCAGCACCTCGGCGTCGTAATTGTCGGGCAGGCCGCCGGTGCGTTTCGCCGCCTCGGCTTCCTCCGGCGACATGCCGAACGCGCGCTGGATTTCCTGGGTCAGGGTATTGCCACCGAACGGCTGCTCACGCATGTAGACCGACTGCCCGTTGCGCAGCACGTTGAGGTTCATCATCGTCGTGCCGACGTCGACGATCGCGATGTTCTGGTCTTTGCCGTTGTCCGGCAGCGCGCGCTCGATCAGTTCGAACGCCGTCTGGATTGCGAACGATTCGATGTCGACCACCATCGCCTTGAGACCCGCGGCTTCGGCGGCGGCAACGCGATCTTCGATTTTCTCTTTGCGCGAGGCCGCAATCAGCACTTCGACGTCATCCGGACTGTTGGGGGCGGGTCCGATTACCTGAAAGTCGAGATTGACCTCATCCAGGGCGAACGGAATGTACTGATTCGCCTCGGTTTCCACCTGTAACTCGAGTTCGTTTTCAAGCTGTCCCGCCGGAACCACGATCTTTTTGGTAATCACCGCCGCCGACGGCAACGCGAGCGCGAGCCCCTTGATGTTGGTTCCCATCCGCTTCCAGCCGCGCTTCAGGCACTCGCTGACCGCCTCGAGGTTGTTGATATTGCCGTCCACCACCGCGTCGCGCGGCAACGGCTCTATCGAGTAGCGTTCCACTCGATAGACATTCTTCCCCGCCTCAGCGATCTCGACCAATTTGACTGACGACGAACTGATGTCGCAGCCGATCAGCGCAGGCGCTTTTGACTTGAATAAGCGCTCAAGAATTTCGAGGTTAAAGTTCACTTTTCCCTTAAGTGTGGGCTGGTTAGGAGCCGTTTATATAATTTACATTAAATGCTAACAACAACTCCAGAGCATGTAAAGTAATTCCGTGGCATTCCTTTTGCATAATGCGCGGCTTATAATGGCCTGAATACACGCGAAGTCTTAGTCATTTAGCATGTGCCTTAGTACTCCGAACCGGTCCCTTTTACGCACATGTTAAGCCGTTGTTTTTTTCCAACAAACCATTTTTCGCACAATTAGCCCATGTACGCGCGCTGGTGGACCTTTCCCGTTGCTTTGCTGCTCTGTACCGTGGCTGCGGGACTGTTAGTGCTTGTTTTTATTATAGTAATTGTTTTTCCGACGCTCCCGTCGCTGGAAGTATTGACGGATTATCAGCCCAAGGTTCCGTTGCGCATTTACAGCACGGAAGGGTTGTTGATCGGCGAATTCGGCGAAGAGCGCCGCGCCGTGGTCAAGATCGACGCGGTTCCCAAGCAAATGCGGGAGGCGATCCTCGCCGCAGAGGACGAGCGGTTTTATCAGCATGGCGGCGTCGATTACGTTGGCGTCATGCGCGCGGCGTTGTCGAATTTCATGTCGGGGGGCGCGCGCCAGGGGGCGAGCACTATCACTATGCAGGTCGCGCGCAATTTTTTCCTGTCCAAGGAAAAAACGCTGACGCGTAAGTTCAACGAAATGCTGCTCGCTTTCAAAATCGAGCATAGCCTTCCCAAAGATCAGATCCTCGAGCTATACATAAACCAGATCTATCTGGGTCAGCGCGCCTATGGTTTTGCCGCTGCCGCGCAGATTTATTTCGGCAAATCACTCGACCAGCTCAGCGTCGCCGAAATGGCGATGCTCGCCGGCCTGCCCAAGGCGCCATCGAGTTTTAATCCGGTAGTCAATCCGAAACGCGCCAAGTTGCGACAGCAATACGTGTTGAGGCGCATGCGCGAGCTTGACTACATTTCGGACGAACAGTGGCAGGCGGCCGACAAGCAAACGCTCGCGGTCAAGAAGTTCGTGAACGAGTTCGCAGTCAAAGCCGAGCATTTTGCGGAAATGGTGCGTCAGGTCATGTACGAGCGTTACCAGGATGACGTTTATACCCGCGGCTTCAGGGTCTATACGACGCTGTCCGCGACGAATCAGAATGCGGCCTACGCCGCGGTGCGCGCCGGCGTCATGGATTACGACCGGCGTCACGGCTATCGCGGCGCCGAGAGTTACGTCGAACTCGGCGCGCAGCCGACCGACGAGGACTTCGAGGATGCGCTGCAGGACGAAAGCGAGAGCGACGACATCGCGCCCGCGCTGGTGCTCGATGCGAGCGCGCGCGCAGTCAAGGTGTACCGCAAAGGCGGCGAGACGCTGGAAGTAAGCGGCGACGGCCTCAAGTTTGCGCAGCGCATGCTCGGCGACAAGGCGCCGGCGAACCAGCGTCTGCGGCGCGGCGCGATAGTGCGCATCCAGAAAGACGACAAGGGGCGCTGGATGATCACGCAATTGCCCCAGGTCGAAGCAGCACTCGTGTCGGTCAGCCCGGCGGATGGCGCCATTCGCGCGCTGGTCGGCAGTTTTGATTTTGCGCGCAACAAATATAACCACATCACTCAGGCCCTGCGCCAGCCGGGCTCGAGCTTCAAGCCGTTCATTTATTCCGCGGCGCTCGAAAAGGGCTTCACGCCGGCGACGATTATCAATGACGCGCCGCTGGTTTTCGATGCCAGCCAGACCGGCTCCGAGCCATGGGAGCCGCGCAACTTCGACGGTAAATTCGAAGGTCCGATGCGCCTGCGCACGGCGCTCGTCAAATCCAAGAACCTCGTATCCGTGCGCATTTTGCAGGCAATCACGCCGCAGTATGCGCAGGACTACATCACCCGCTTCGGTTTCGATGCGAAGTACCACCCGCCGTATCTGACAATGGCGCTCGGTGCCGGCAACGTAACGCCTTTGCAGATGGTCGGCGGGTATTCGATCTTCGCCAACGGCGGTTTCCGGGTGGCGCCGTACTTCATTTCGCGCGTGGAAGATCCGAAAGGCAACATCGTGATGCAGGCGCGGCCCGAGCAGGCGGGCGAATCGGCGGAGCGCGCAATCGATGCGCGCAACGCGTTTATCATGACCAATATGCTGCAAGACGTGGTGAAGATGGGCACCGCCACGCGCGCGATGCAGCTTGGGCGGACCGATCTCGCCGGCAAAACCGGCACGACCAACGACTTCGTCGATGCATGGTTTTGCGGCTTCGGCGGCGGGCTCGTCGCAGTCGCCTGGATCGGCTTCGATAACCCCCACACGCTCGGCCACAACGAAACCGGCGCGCAGGCGGCATTGCCTATGTGGATTAGCTTCATGGGCAAGGCGCTGAAAGGCGTCGAAGAGCAGCCGCGCATCGTGCCGGAAGGTGTCGTGCACACGCGCATCAGTCCCGAGTCGGGGCTGCGCGATCCCGACGGGCGGATCGCCGAATATTTCTACCAGGAATTTCTGCCTGCGGAACGCGACGGTGAAGTGGCCCCGGTCGGCGCGCCGGCGGCGCCGGCCAAGCCGCAGGAAGAAGTCAAAAGCCAGTTATTCTAGATTGCCATGGCGCGTGATACCGGCCGCAACCCGCTGCGCGAGAGCATCGCGAATATCGCCGCGCGCCTGATGGCCGAAGACGGCATCGAAGATTACGCGCAGGCCAAACGCAAGGCGGCGCGCCAGGCCGGCGCGCCCGCCGCGCGGCAGATGCCGACCAACGACGAGATCGACGAGGCGCTCGCGCGTTATCGCGGGTTGTTCCAGCACGGGCATGCCGCGCAGCTGCGCGAACTGCGCGCGGTAGCGCTTGAGGTCATGCGCGAACTCGCCGCCTTCAACCCCTATCTGACCGGTTCAGTGCTGCGCGGCAGCGCCGGCAAATACGCCGATATCCAGCTGCAGCTTTTTTGCGCCAACTCCAAAAGCGTCGAGCATTATCTGCTCGGCCGCGGCATCCGCTTGCGCAGCGCGGCAATCAGTCTTTATGCCGGCGACATGGAAGTGCCGGCGCCGGTGCTGATTTTCGAGCGCGACGGCTATGACATTCACCTCACGCTGCTGTCGCCGCGCGATCTGCGCATGGCGCTGAAGATTGCGCCGGGCGGCAAGCCGATCGAGCGCGCGAAAACCGATACCGTTGAAATTCTGATCGCTGAAAGCTGAAAATCAGGCACGCTCTTTGAGCCAGGTGGCGGCGGCAACTGCGAAGTAGGTGAGAATCGCGTCAGCGCCCGCGCGCTTGAACCCGGTCAGCGCCTCCAGCACGCATTTTTGTTCGTCGAGCCAGCCGTTCTTGACGGCCGCCATCAGCATCGAATACTCGCCGCTGACCTGGTAGACGAACGTCGGCGCTTTAAATTCGTCTTTGATGCGCCGGATGATGTCGAGATACGGCATGCCGGGTTTTATCATGACCATGTCCGCCCCCTCCGCGAGGTCGAGCCCGACTTCCCACAACGCTTCGTCGCTATTGGCGGGATCCATCTGGTAGTTCAACTTGGTGCCGCGCCCCAATTGCGCGGACGAACCGACCGCGTCGCGAAACGGGCCGTAGAAACCCGACGCGTATTTGGCGGCGTAGGCGAGGATGCGCGTGTGCACAAAGCCTTGGCCGTCGAGCGCCGCGCGGATGGCGCCGATGCGGCCGTCCATCATGTCGGACGGCGCGACGATGTCGACCCCGGCGGCGGCGTTGGCGAGCGCCTGACGCTGCAGCACGGCGATGGTCTTGTCGTTAAGTACATAGCCGGACTTGTCGATCACCCCGTCGTGGCCGTGCGTGGTATATGGATCGAGCGCGACGTCGGTAATCACGCCCAGCTCCGGAAAACGTTTTTTCAGCGCGCCAACCGCACGTGGCACCAGTCCTCGCGGATTCGTCGCCTCGCGCCCGTCGGTGGTTTTCAGGCTGCGCTCGAGCGCTGGAAAAATCGCGAGCGCGGGTATGCCGAGCGCCACGCATTGTTCGGCGTGCGCCAGAAGTTTGTCGATGGTGTAGCGGCGTATTCCGGGCATCGACGCAATCGGCTCAGTGCGCCCCTTGCCATCGATTACGAATACCGGATAAATCAGGTCATCCGTGGTCAATCGGTGTTCACGCATCAGGCGGCGCGAGAATTCATCACGGCGGTTGCGGCGCATCCGGCGCTGCGGGAAGTTACCGAGGATTTTCATTGAATAACCCAAGTGATTGAAACAAAAGCCCCTATTTTTTACGCAACGAAACGGGGAACTCCGCGAAATTATAATAGTCCTAGAAGTTAGACGGCGTTTAAACGTCTCCCGCTTCTCCTCCCTGAGCGGGCGCCTTAATCTTTATTAAGGCTTACCCCCGGTTTTACTCCCCTTTAACCGGGGGTTTTTTATTCCGATCCAACGCTTAACCAGCGTTGGATTTTTTTTGCGGCTTCGACAATACCGACTTTCCGGGTGCTCGAAAAGAGTTGCGCTGTGCAGTTGCTATAGCCGCGCGCGAGCGCCGCGTTCACTTCACGCAACGTTGCGCCCGCTTTTTGCTGCCCCAGCTTGTCGGATTTGCTCAACAAGATGTGCACGGGGACCCCGGTCGGCCGCAACCAGTTGATCAGTTGCTGATCGAGCTCGGTGAGCGGTCGCCGCACATCCATAATCACAATAACGCCGCGCAGACATGCGCGCGTCTGCAGATAACCGCCGACGAGTTCGTGCCAATGCGCGCGCGCCGCCGCCGGCACTGCGGCATAGCCATAGCCGGGCAGGTCGACGAGGTAGCGCTCGGGGCCGACGCTGAAGAAATTGATGTGCTGCGTGCGCCCGGGCGTTTTGCTGACGAACGCCATGCGATTGCGTTGCGCGAGCGCATTGATCGCGCTCGATTTGCCGGCGTTGGAGCGTCCCGCGAACGCAACTTCGGCGCCGTGCGCGGGCGGCAGCGTGCGCAGGTCCGCGACCGTCGTCACAAATTCTATATTGCGTAATGTTGACATCGCCGGCGCAGCCTAGCCTGAGAGGGGGTATTTCGATAGAATACGGCGTTTTCGTCAGCTTGCAACGTTGTCAGGAGATTCCATGAGATTCATTACGGCGCTGCTGGGCGTGATCTGCGCTGTCCATATTCCGTTCGCGTACAGCGCGGAGCCGGCGGCGAAAGCCGATCCTGCCCAGGGCCAGCAGATCGTCACCAAGGTATGCGCAGCCTGCCATGCCGCCGACGGCAACAGCACGAGCCCGGCCAATCCCGTGCTCGCCGGGCAGCATGCCGACTATGTCGCCAAGCAGCTCGCCGATTACAAAGCCAACAAGGAGCGCAAGAACCCGGTCATGTACGGCATGGCGTCGGCTTTGTCGCCGCAGGACATGCAAAATCTTGGCGCGTATTTCGAATCCCAAAAGCCGAAAGTCCGCTCGGCAAAAGATCCCGCGCTGGTCAAGGCAGGCGAGCAGATTTACCGCGGCGGCATCATGGCGAAGGGCGTGGCCGCGTGCACGTCGTGCCACGGACCCACCGGCGCCGGCATTCCGGCGCAGTTTCCGCGTCTGGCAGGCCAGTATGCCGAGTACTCCGCCGCGCAGTTGCAAAGCTTTCGCAGCGGCGAGCGCGCGAACGACCCGAACAGCATGATGCGCGTGATCGCCGGCAAGCTGTCCGACCGTGAAATCAAGGCCGTCACCGAATATATCGCCGGGCTGCGCTGAAGTTTTCGCAGCGCCAATAAAAAGGGCGGTGAGAACCGCCCTTTTTATTATTTATTTCGTGGCGACTATAGACGATCCCGGCACGATCCCGGCGAAATAACGACGAGCCGCCGCGATCGTTTGCTCGATCTCGGCGCGCCCGTGCGCCGCTGAGACGAAGCCCGCCTCGAACGCCGACGGCGCGAAATAGATCCCGGCGTCGAGCATCGCGTGAAAAAAGCGGTTGAACGCAGCGACGTCGCATTCCATGACCTCCGCATAATTTTGCGGCGGGCGCGCGCGAAAGTAGACGCCGAACATTCCGCCGACCGCCTGCGCTGAAAACGCGACGCCGTGGGCGCTGGCGGCGGCGGTCAAGCCGGCGGTCAAATCGCGCGCGGTCTGCGCGAGCCGCGCGAAAAAATCCGGCGCGTCGATCAGCTTGAGCGTCGCGAGCCCGGCGGCGACGGCCACCGGATTACCGGACAGCGTCCCGGCCTGATAGACCGGGCCCAGTGGCGCGATCCGCGCCATCACGTCGCGGCGCCCGCCGAATGCGCCGAGCGGCATGCCGCCGCCGACGATTTTGCCAAGCGTAATCACGTCGGCGGTGATGCCGTATAGTCCTTGCGCGCCGGTCGGGCCGACGCGAAATCCGGTCATCACTTCGTCGAATATCAATAAGGTGCCGTGACGCGTACAGAGCGCGCGCAACGTCTCCAAAAAGCCGCGCGCGGGCGGCACCAGGTTCATATTGCCCGCGACCGGCTCGACGATCACGCACGCAAGCTTAGCGGCGTCGCGCGCGAACGCCGCTTCCAGCATCTCGATGTTGTTGTATTCGAGAACCAGGGTGTCGGCGGCAGTTTGCGGCGGCACGCCGGCCGAACTGGGGTTCCCTAACGTCAACGCGCCCGAGCCCGCTTTGACGAGCAGCGCATCGGCGTGACCGTGATAGCAGCCTTCGAACTTGACGATACCCGAGCGCCCCGTAAACCCGCGCGCGAGCCGGATTGCGCTCATGGTCGCCTCGGTCCCTGAACTCACCAGCCGCACTTGCTCGAGTCCCGGCACGCGCGCGCACAGAAGTTCCGCGAGCTCCACTTCAGCGGCCGTCGGGGCGCCGAAACTCAACCCGTGGACGGCCGCCTGCTGCACGGCCTCGACCACTGCCGGATGCGCGTGCCCCACGATGAGCGGACCCCACGAACCCACGTAGTCGATATACGCTTTGCCATCGACGTCCCACACCTGGGCACCGCTGCCGCGCGCAAAAAACTTCGGCGTGCCGCCGACCGCGCGAAATGCGCGCACCGGCGAATTGACGCCACCCGGTATAACGCGCTGAGCCGCCGCGAATAATTCGTCGTTGCGCGACGTCATGCGGGCCGGGTCGCGAACAGCTGACAAAATTGACTCGCGGCGAACGCCGGATCGCGCGCGGCAAACAGCGCGGAGATCACCGCGATGGCATCGGCGCCGGCTTCGATGAGGACGCGCGCGTTGTCGAGCGTGATGCCGCCGATCGCGACGACGGGCAGCTTGAACACGCGCGCAGTCGGCAACAGCGAGAGCGGCGCGCGCACCGCTGCGGGTTTGACTGACGACGCGAAGAAGCTGCCAAACGCGATGTAGTCGGCGCCTTGCGCGGCGGCGGCGCGCGCGCGCTCCAGACTATCGTAGCAGGAGACCCCGATGATTTTGTCGCGCCCGAGCTGGGCCCGAGCGGCGGCGACTTGCGCGTCGTCGTCACCCAGGTGCACGCCGTCCGCGTCGATCGCGGCGGCGAGCGCGACATCGTCGTTCACGATCAGCGTTGCCGCATGGCGCCGGCACAGTTCGCCTAGCGCCAGCGCCTGCGCGCGCCGCGTGGGGGCGTCCGCGGTTTTATTGCGGTATTGCAGCAGGCGGACGCCGGCGCCGAGCACGGCGTCGACTTTGGCCACGAGCGCCGCGGTGTCGGCAAGATCCGGTGTTACCGCGTACAACCCCTTAATCGGCGGCATCGGTCGATTCATCCTCGCGCGCCCAGAACAGGCGATCGGGAATGTGCTGGCCCATGCCCGGCCTGAACGCGGACTTCAGAGTCTGCCAGGTGTATTCCTGGGCATCCTTGACGGCGTCGCTGATGCTCAGGCCGTTAGCGATCGTTGCTGCGATCGCCGAGGCGAGCGTGCATCCCGAGCCGTGATAGCTGCCGGAGAGCCGCTCCCAGCTGTCCGAGCGCACGACGCCATCCTGGCCATACAGCGTGTTGACGACCTGCGGGGTGTTCTCGTGAGTGCCCGTAATCAGCACGTACTCGCAGCCCATCGCGAGCAGACGGCGCGCGCATTCGGCGAGATCGACGTCATCCTCGCCGTCTTCCTGCACGAGCCGGCGCGCCTCTATGCTGTTCGGGGTGATGATCGTCGTTTGCGGAATCAGCAATTCACGCAGCGCCGAAATCATCTCGTCGGTGACCAGCTCGTCGCCGCGGCCGGACGCAAGGACCGGATCGAGCACGAGCGGTATTTCGGGATAGTCGGACACCACCTCCGCGATGGCCGAAATATTCTCGGAACTGCCGAGCACGCCGATTTTGAACGCCGCGACCGGCATGTCCTCGAGCACGCAGCGCGCCTGATCGGCGACCCACTCGGCGTCGAGGGCCATCACTTCCTCAACGCCCATGGTGTCCTGGATGGTGACGGCAGTGACGACCGACAGCGGATGGCAACCCATGCTGGCAAGCGTCATCACATCGGCCTGCAAGCCGGCGCCGCCGCTCGGGTCGGTCGCCGCGAACGCTAGTACGATCGGCGGCAGTGCGGAAGGTGCTGAAGGGTCCATGCTATTGGCGGATTTATTGCTTATTGTTTATTGTTCAAACGCGGGGCATGTCGCTAAAATATCATTTTAACCTCATTAGTAACCCATCATGACCACCACCGACGTTAATGTTTTCAAAACCTATATGTGCCTCATCTGCGGCTTCATCTACGACGAAGCCGCAGGACTGCCCGACGAGGGCATAGTGGCGGGCACGCGCTGGGAAGACGTGCCGATGAACTGGACGTGCCCGGAATGCGGCGCGCGCAAAGAAGATTTTGAAATGGTGCAGGTGTGAGGCTGCTGCATACGATGCTGCGCGTTGGCGATCTCGACCGCTCGATCAATTTTTACACGCAGGTGCTGGGCATGCGCGTGCTGCGGCGCACGGACTATCCCGACGGGCGCTTCACGAACGTGTTCGTCGGCTACGGCGACGAGGCGCACGCAACGGTCGTCGAGCTGACGCACAACTGGGATACGAAAACCTACGAGCCGGGCACCGGCTTCGGCCATCTCGCAGTCGAGGTCGCCGACGCGTATAAGGCGTGCGAGGAGGTCAAGCAGCGCGGGGGCAAGGTTGCGCGCGCGGCCGGGCCGATGAAGCACGGGGCCACCGTGATTGCATTCGTCGAAGACCCGGACGGCTATAAAATCGAATTCGTCCAGCGCAAACCCGCGTAACACGCGCGGCGGCGCCGCGCTAAGCCTTCCCGCCGGCGGATGATTCCGCGCACTCGGTCAAATGGTCGGCGAGCGCAACGAACTGCGCGACCG
>JBKJMN010000434.1:0-4168 GCA_046596405.1 Burkholderiales bacterium | reverse complement strand
GAGTGTCCCTTCCCCCTTCGCCGGCTGCAGTGGCGCCGGCTTTCGATTTATGATGCCGGCGTCTTTTAAGGAGCCTCTGATTAAGTCTCAAACCGTTCGCCCTGAGGTATCGAAGGGTGGACGGTTTCCCTCTGCGAAAACTGTATTCGTGCTTCTATACATCAGCACGAACGGACTTATTCAGCTCTTCCTTAAGTATAGTTTTTGGCGCGCCGCACGGCAATCGCGGCGCGTTGCCTAGACCGACTTCGCCGCGCAGAGCCGGCACGCATAGTCCGCGAGCGCATCCCGGGTCACGCCGACCGCGCCGTGCTGGCGCCGGTTATATTCTTCGGGCTCGAGCTCGGTGCGAAATGAATCGTTCAGCCGGTTGATCATGTTGAACATGCCCGTGATCAGCGACACTTCGACGATCTCGGCGTCCGTGAACAAGCGGCGCAGCTCGTTCCATGCCTTGTCGTCGCGCTTCGCGGTGTTCAGGGTCATCGCTTCCGCCCATGCGAGGACGGCTTTCTCGCGCTCATCGAACAGCGCGCTCGCGGCGTAATCGTCCGCCTGCAACGCGGCGAACTCCGCGTCGGTAAGTCCCAGTGCTTGACCAAGCACCCGGTTGTGTTCCGTTCAATACTTGCAACCATTTAACGCCGACGTCTTGAGCACCGCGAGATTGCGCAACCGGACGTCGGATACCGCGCCTGCTGTGGGCTGGCGCACCGCGGCGATGAACGGCAGCACCCATTTGGCGAGATGCGGGCTGTGCGCGAGGATGCGCATCAGATTCGCGGTGCGCCCGAGTAATTGGTTGGAAGAATCGAACAACTCCTTGACCGCGCCGACGGCGTCGGCGTCGGCGATGCCCGCGATGCGCTGGGTCATGATTGCGTCCTTTGGATAGAGCGACAGGGATTTTGCCTGCGCCATCATAATCCACGCGGGCATATCGCGCGACACGCGCCGGCCGCACGCACGTTACCGCAAGTTGTGGTCAAGCGCCGATTTAGTGCACTATCACGCCTCGCGACACCTAAGGAGGAAGTAATGCTGATCCGTTTGCGTACCTGGGCCGGCCCGACCGCGGCATTGCTGTGCATCCTCGCACCGGCCGCGGCCTGTGCACAGAATTATCCCGACCGCCCGATCCGCGTGATCGTGCCGCTCGCGCCCGGCGGCGGCAGCGATTACACCGCGCGCTATATCGGGTTGCGGCTCGCCGACCGTGTCGGCCAGGCGGTGGTCGTCGACAACCGGCCGGCCGCCTCCGGGATAGTCGGCACGGAAATGGTCGCCAAAGCGGTGCCCGACGGCTACACGCTGCTGCTCGCTTATTCGACGCACGCGCAAAGCGCGCAGCTGTTCTCGAAGCTGCCGTACGATCCGGTCAAAGATTTTGCGCCGGTGACGGAGGTGATCGCGACACCGCTCACGCTGATACTGAATCCGACGATACCCGCGAAGACGGTCAGGGAATTCATCGCCTATGCGAAGGCCAATCCGGGCAAGCTCAACTACGGCTCGTCCGGGCCGGGCAGCTCGCCGCACCTCGCGACCGAGCTGTTCGCTTCGATGGCGGGCATCCAGGCCACGCATATTCCGTATAAAGGCGTCGGCCTCTACATCACCGCGCAGATCGGCAATGAAATCCAGTTCTCGTTCTCGAACATGTTCACGACCATGCCGCACTGGAAATCCGGCCGGCTTAACCTGATCGCGACCGGCGGACTGAAGCGCATGGAGGCGATGCCGGAGCTGCCGACTATCGCCGAATCCGGCGTGCCGGGATTCGAAGCGCTGACGTGGTATGGCTTCATGGCGCCCGCGAAAACGCCGCGCGCCGTGGTCAACAAACTGCAGAAAGAAATCGCCGCGATCGTCAACCTGCCGGATGTGCGCCAGACTTTCATCGCGCAAGGCAACGAGCCGCTCGCCAACACGCCGGAAGAATTCGCCAAAGTCATCCAGACCGACGCCGACAAATGGGGCGCGATCGGCAAGCGCCTCGGCGTCAAGCTCGATTAAACCGATTCAAAATGAGCCACAGATAAACACGGATACACACAGATACAGCAATGCAAAAGAAACGAAGTCGCTAATAAGGTCTATCTGAAATTGGTGGTCGACACTACCTGTGTTTATCCGAGTTTATCGTGGCTGCATCGCTTTAATTCCGCCGCGACAGTGTAAGCACCGCGTCGCACGTAACGCAGGTGCCAGCGCCGGTACCGCAAGGTGCCGGCATTTTTTTGTCCGGGCCCAAGCCTCGAACCGTATAATCGGCCGCGAGGAGGTCGTTGCGTATGTCAGTCCGTAATTTTTTTCAGTGCAGTTTCTATTCGGGAATGGCGCTGCTGGCCGTCGTCGCGAATTTAGCGGTCGGCGCCGACTGGAAACCGGATAAGCCAATCGAGTTCGTCGTCGGCACCGGCCCCGGCAGCGGCGTCGATAACACGGCACGCACCGTGCAGTCGATCATGCAAACGCAAAAGCTTGTCGAGCCGCAAATCACCATCACGAACAAACCGGGCGGCCCGTACTCAGTCGCCTATAACTACATGTCCCAGTTTCAGGGCGACGGCACCAAGCTCGCGGTCCAAACCTCGACCCCGCTCTCGGCTCTCGTCACTGGACAATTTACGCTGAACTATTTCGAATTCACGCCGATCGCGAACCTGCTCACCGAACCGATCCTGTTCATGGTCCGCACCGAATCAACGATCACCAACAGCAAGGATCTCGCGCAGCGGCTAAAAGCGGACCCGTCAGCCGTCGCTATCGCGCTCGCCAATGCGCGCGGCAATGCGTTTCACATCACTGCGGCGCTGTTCGCGCGCGCGGCTGGCGCCGACGCCAGAAAGCTGAAGATCGTTGTCTATACCTCTTCGGGCGACGCGGTCGCCGCGCTGCTCGGCGGTCACGTTGACGTCGTCGCGGTAACGCCCGGCAATTTTCTGCCGCTTCTCGAAGCGAAGAAAATCCGCATCCTCGGGCTCGGCTCGGCGCGCCGCTCGGGCGGCCTGCTCGCGGCCGTGCCGACATTCAAGGAACAGGGCTTCGACGTCGTGTTCGATCTGCCACGCAGCGTGATGGGCGCGAAAGGACTCACGCCCGATCAGGTGCGCTATTGGGACGGCGTGTTCGGCCGCATGGTGAAAACCGACGCGTGGCGCCAGGCGGTCGAGAAAAACCAGTGGGAAGACGACTACCAGAACAGCGCCGGCCTCGCCAGGAGCTTGAAAGCGCAGTACGAGATATTGAAAGACGTGCTGACCGAAATCGGCATGGCCAAGCAGTAACAGCCTCAAAACCCAGATTCAAATACATTGGCCGCAGATGAACGCAGATACACGCAGATGAAAATCAAAAAACCAACTACTGACGCAATTATAGCCTCTGATCTTTATCCGCGTTTATCGCGTTTATCTGCGGCTACAAACTGTTTTTGAAATTGTAGTCGGAGGTAAATGATGTCGAAACCGAACAACGACGGTTATTACGAAGCCTACTGGCCGCGCGGCGCGCGCCAGCAAAAAACACGCGCGCTGGCACCGCGGCTCGATACGCTCGAGGGCAAAACCATCGCGCAACTGTGGGATTACCTCTTCAAGGGCGACGAAGTGTTCGCGCTGCTCGAAGAGGGCTTGAAGAAACAATATCCGGGCGTGAAGTTCGTGAGCTGGAGAGATTTCGGCAGCACACACGGCGGCGACGAAAAAGACGCGCTCGCCGCACTCCCGCGGCGCTTCAAGGAGCTCGGCGTCGATGCGGTCATTTCCGGGATGGCGTGTTGAGGCAGCTGCACGCCCGCCGTGTTGCGGGCAAGTGCAGCATGCGAAGCGGCGGGCTATCCGACCTCGTCGCTCACGTGTGAAGGTTTTTTCAAGCAGGCCGCCGCGACGTCCATAGGTCTCGGCATGCGCAACATCCCGCTGGCGCTGGTGCCCGGGCATATCGGCAACAAGAGCAAGGAAGATCTGCGCCGCGACATTCTCGGCACGACCATGCAGGCGGTGGTCGACAACCTGACCATCGCCACCAAAGCGCCTGGCGAACACAGCGAGCCCGGCGCGCGCGATATCGTCGTCAAAGGCGGCTTCAGCGCGGTGAACCGCTATTTCTACGACCACGAGTACGCGGACGGGCTGCCGATCGTGCCGCCGACGAAAGACGCGAT
>JBKJMN010000328.1:0-3683 GCA_046596405.1 Burkholderiales bacterium | reverse complement strand
TTGATGCCGAGGGTCTTGGCGGTTTTCATATTGATAACCAGTTCGAACTTGGTCGCCCGCTCGATCGGCAAATCTCCGGCTTTGGCGCCTTTCAGAATCTTGTCCACAAACGCTCCTGCGTTGCGGAACAACTCCAGATTGTCCGCTCCATAGCCAATCAGACCGCCGGCATTGCCGAAGTCCTTGCTGCCGGCCGCGGGCAGCCACGCACGTGCAATCGCGTTGGCGAGCGCCAGCGCATTGGTGCCGAACAGGGTATCGTCCTGCACCACGATCGCGTCGATGCGTTTTTTCGGCAGCGGCCTGATTACGTTGTCAAATTCCCCGGGCGCTTTTACTTCAAGCGGCTGCAGCGTGAGCTTCAGTGATTTAGCGGTTGCATTCATTGCATCGAGTGTCGGGCCGAAACTGCCGTTCGCGGGATTGAATAGTACGGCGACCTGTGCGATGCGGGGCAATACTTCTTTCAGCAACTCCAGCCGCTTGGCCGCTATTTCCGGGCCAAACGTCCCTGAGCCGGTGAAATTTCCGCCCGGGCGGGCGAGGCTCGCGGCCAGACCCATTGCGATGGGATCGCTCGATGTACTGGGAAGCACTATGGGAATAGTAGTGGTGGCGCGACTGGCGGCAACGGTCGCCTTGATCCCGCTGGCTACAATTACGTCGACTTTCAGGCGCACCAGCTCGGCCGCCAGTTGCGGCAACCGCGCGTACTCTCCTGCCGCCCAGCGCGCCTCGATGGCGAGGTTTTTTCCTTCCTGGTAACCGTGGTTGCGAAGGCCTTCCAGCAGCGCTTGCAGCCGACCTCGCTCCCGGCCGTTGGAAGAAGACTCGGAACTCAGGAACGCAATCCGGTGGATTTGGCGCGGTTGCTGGGCGAATGACGTAAGCGGCGCGAGCGCGCCTGCACCGAAGGCGATGACAACTCTCCGTCGTGTAATCATTCGATCACCTTTTCCGCGGTGATGCGAAGCGATGGCGGGATCTTGATCCCAAGTTCGGCGGCGGTCCGCAGGTTGATGACCAGATCGAATTTCGCGGACTGCTCGACCGGCAGGTCGGCGGGCTTCGCGCCTTTCAGAATTTTATCGACATAGGTCGCCGCGCGGCGGTAGCTGTCGGCGATGCTTGCACCGTAGCTCAAGAGCCCGCCGGCCTCTACGATTTCGGCGTTGGTGCATGCGAGCGGCAGCTTGTTGCCCAGCGCAAGTTTGGCGATCTGGCCCGCATTCAGGCGATACAGGGGATCGCCGGGAATGATGAGCGCATCGGGCCGTTGGCGGCCGATCGCCGCGAACGCTTTGTCGAAATCGCCGGCGACCGATGCTTCCGCCGCTACGATCTTGAGCTTCATCGGCTCAGCCGCCGACCGGATATTGGTCAGCGAGACGGTCGAGTTCGTGTTGGCCGGATTCACCAGCACGGCGACCCGCGACAGCTTGGGGATCATTGCTTTCAGCATCTCGAGCAATTTTGGACTGACGTCGGATGTCAGGATCGATAAGCCGGTCACGTTGCCGCCCGGGCGCCCGAGCGATTTGACGAACCCGCTGCCGACCGGATCACCGACTGCCACCATGATGATAGGCGCCATGGTCTTGGTTGCAATGACCGCGCGCACGCCCGGCGTCGATTGCGCGAGTATTACATCCGGCTTCAAGTCCGCGAGCTCTTTGGCCAGCGCCGGGAGCCGCTCGAGATCGCCGTTGGCGAAGCGCGTCTGGATGTAGATGTTTTTCCCTTCGACGTAACCGAGCGCTTTCATGCCGGCCAGGAAATGCCCGTACAACCCGGAGTCGCTCGAGCCCGGATCGAGGAAGGCGATGCGCGGCACCGCTTTTGCAGATGCTTGCGCTAAGGCGGCCAGCGGCATCGCTAGCAGGAGGGCGGCGAGCGAGCGAATAACTGCGCGGCGTTGATTTGTCAGCATGTGCGTTATTGAATGACCTTGTCGGCCCGCGCGAGCAACTGGTCCGGCAAGGTCAGTCCAAGCATTCGCGCCGTTGCCCGGTTGACGACCAGTTCGATTTTGGTCGGCTGCTCGACCGGAAGGTTGGCGGGTTTGGCGCCTTTGAGCACCTTGTCGATATAGCGTGCGACGCCTTTATAGTAATCGCGGTAGCTCAGCCCGTAGCTCATGAGCCCGCCCGCTTCGGCATATTCGCGAAAGCCGTAGATCCCGGGAAGTTTATAAACGCTCGCCAGCGTGACAATGCGCTGGATTTCGTTCAGGAAAAATGCGTCGACCATCATGATGAAGGCGTCCGCGCGCTGCTTTTTCATGCTCTCGAACGTGCTCTCTAGGCCCGCAGACGTGCGCGCTTCGGCCCGCAGCAGTTTTACCCGTTTTGATTTTGCAACGCCCTGGATTTGCGTCCACCAGTATTCATCGCTGATGCTGTCCGGATTGGCGAGGACCGCAATTGACTTCGCCTGCGGAACCGCAGCTGTGATGGTTTCGAGCCACTTTGGGATCAACTGCTCGAACAATGTGGACGCGCCGGTGACGTTCGCGCCCGGATGTGCAAGGCTGGCCACCAGTCCGGCGCCGACCGGATCGCCGTTAACCGACATGACGACCGGGATAGTGGAGGTAGCATTTTTCGCCGCGCGAGTAGACGGGATGCAGGTGCCGACAATCGCAGCGGGATTGCGTTTGACGACCGATGCCGCGACGGCCGGAAACTCCCGCGCGGGCGCCCATTGCGTTTCCACGATGATGTTCTTGCCGTCGGTCCATCCGAGATCGCGCAGCGCGTCCTTGAACGCGGCAAGGAAAGCGCCCCGCGTTGATTCGGCGCCCTGCGAAAGGTAAACGACGTGCGGGATTTTGGGTGAGGCCTGTTGCGCGAAGGCGCGAGGCATTGCAAGCGCACCTGCGCCCAGTGCAAGCAATAATTGCCGGCGTCGGTTCATTGAATCACCTCGTTGCGCTTGATCACTCGATCACTTTCGTTGCCTGCGCAAGCATCGAGTTCGGTATCTTGAGCCCGAGTGCATTCGCGGTTTTGCGGTTGATGAACAACTCGAACGTCGTCGGCTGCTCGACCGGCAGGTCGCCGGGATTGGCGCCTTTAAAAATCTTGTCGATATAGGTTGCCGCGCGCCTGTAATTCTCCCTGATATTCTGACCGTAGCTCATTAGACCGCCGGCCTCCACGTATTCACCATTCCCACCTATGGAAGGCAGCCGCTGCTTCGCGGCGAGTTCCGCAATCTGGGTTTTCTGTTGCTGGAACAGTTCTTCCTGCTGCACGATTAGGGCCCCAGCGTTCTGGCGCGCCATCGCGGCAAATCCGTCTGCAATCTCCTGTGGCGTACTCGCGGCAACGATCTGTACATTGATGCCAACCTTCTGTGCCGCAGCCAAGACGTTTTTTTGGAACCAGGAGGAGTTGGTAGGACTCACCAAAATGGCCATACGAGTAACCTTGGGCACCATAGCGCGCAGCATCTCCAGGCGCTTGGGGCCTAGCTCGGAAGATATGTTCGAGAGACCGGTGCTGTTGCCGCCGGGCCGCGCCAGGCTCTTGACCAGACCGTTGCCGACCGGGGTCCCCACGCTAATCATTATGATGGGTATCGCAGTAGTGGCTTTTTGCGCGGCGCGTGCCGCGGGCGTTCCTGCTGTTGCCAGGACATCCAGTTTCGATCGCACCAACTCCGCCGCCAGTTCCGGCAGG
>JBKJMN010000297.1:0-3679 GCA_046596405.1 Burkholderiales bacterium | reverse complement strand
TGAACGGTTTCCCTCTGCGCAAGCTGTGTTCGTGCTTCTATACATCAGCACGAACGGACTTAATCAGCGCTTCCTTAAGCGGCTTCTTTCTCCATCAACTTGTCGACGAGACCCGCCGGCACTTCGGCGTAGTGGTCGAACTCCATCGTAAAGGTGCCGCGACCGCTGGTCGCCGAGCGCAGGAAGTTGATGTAGCCGAACATTTCCGCCAGCGGCACGAAGCCCTGCACGAAAGCGCTCGGCCCTTTTTGCCCCTGGTCGGTCACCTGGCCGCGCCGGCGGTTGATGTCGCCGATGACGTCCCCGAGATACTCGGCTTCGGTAACAGCTTCGATTTTCATCACCGGCTCCAGCAGCTTCGGTTTGCTCGCCCGGTGCGATTCGCGGAAACACGCGCGGCCGGCGATTTCGAACGCCAGTGCCGAGCTGTCGACGTCATGGAACTTGCCGTCGAGCAGACGGGCCCTGAAGTCAACCACTTCGTAGCCGGCTACCTGCCCTTTTTTGCACTCCGTGCGGATCGCGTGTTCAACCGACGGGATGAACTCGCGCGGTATACGGCCGCCGGAGACTTCGTCGACGAATTCCACGCCGGTGCCTGCCGGCAGCGGCTCGAACACCATTTTGACCTCGGCGAACTGACCTGAACCGCCCGACTGCTTCTTGTGCGTGTAGACGTGTTCGACGACCTTGCCGAAGGCTTCGCGGAAACTGACCTTGGGTTTGCCCATGACGGCTTCTACGCCAAGTTCGGTGCGCATGCGGTCGATGGTCACTTCCAGATGCAGCTCGCCCATGCCGCGCAACACGGTCTGGCCGGTTTCCTGGTCCACCGCCAAGCGCAGCGACGGGTCGGCTTTCGCCATTTTGTAGAGCGCGGTCGACATTTTTTCGACGTCGGCGCGCGTCTTCGGTTCAACCGAGACACTGATCACGGGATCGGGAAAGCGCATGCGCTCGAGCAGCGCCTGATGATCGGGGTCGGAAAGCGAATCGCCGGTTTCCGTGTCTTTCATTGACACGAACGCGCAGATGTCGCCGGCTCGGGCTTCGTCGATGTCCTTGGTCACGTTGGCCTGCACTTCGACGATGCGGCCGATGCGCTCTTTCTTGTCGCGCGTCACGTTATACAGCGTGTCGCCTTTCTTGATGACGCCCGAATAGACGCGCACGAAGGTCAACGTGCCGAACTGGTCATTGATGACCTTGAATGCGAGTGCGCGGGCCGGTGCGTCGTCTTTCACTTCCTGCTCGCCGATGACTTTGCCGTCCGGATCCACTATGTGGATGCCGCCGTTCTCGCCAGGGTAAGGCATGTAATCCACCACGCCATCCAGCAACTGTTGCACGCCCTTGTTCTTGAACGAAGAGCCGCAGAATATCGGCACCAGGTTACCGGTCACGGTGCCTTTGCGGATGCAATCCTTGACCTTCTGGATATCGAACTTGCCGTTCTCGACGAATTCCATGAACGCGTCGTCATCCAGCGCGAGCGCGGTTTCGATCGCTTCGCGGCGCAGGTCCAAGAGATCGTTGATCCACTGGTTGTCGCGCGTGCTCGAGAATTTGTTGAAACGGCCCTTCATTTCCTCGATGGGAATGGTCTCCCAGGTGGCGTCCTTATCCTCGGAAGCCCACACGTAGCCGCAGCCCTGGATGAGGTCAACTATGCCCTCGAATTCGTCGTGGCTGCCGATCGGAATCTGGCACAGCACGATGTTGGCGCCGAGGCGCTCCTTGATGCCTGTAATGGCCTTCTCGAAATTCGCGCCCATGCGGTCCATCTTGTTGATGTAGCACATGCGCGGCACGTTGTACTGGTTGGCGAGGCGCCAGTTTGTTTCGGTCTGCGGCTCCACGCCGGCCACCCCGTCGAACACCACCACGGCGCCGTCAAGCACGCGCAGGCTGCGATTCACTTCAATGGTGAAATCGACGTGCCCCGGCGTGTCGATGATATTGACCTGATGGCCCTTCCACTCGGTGGAGACGGCGGCGGACTGAATCGTGATGCCGCGCTTTTTCTCCTGCTCGAGGTAGTCGGTCGTGGTGCTGGACTTGCCGTCCTTGGTGTCATGGACGTCGATAATCTGGTGCTTTTTGCCGGTGTAGTACAGCACGCGCTCGGTCGTCGTGGTCTTGCCCGCATCGATGTGCGCGATAATTCCGATGTTGCGATAGAGCTTCAGTTCTTTTTGCCGTGCCATGTTGTCACCTAAAAAAGCCTGCCTCAAAACCGTTACAGCCGCCGTTACAACCGCCGTTACAGCCAAGATGTGCTTTGGGTTGGGAAGGGCGGCATTTTAGACGGAGTTGGCCTTTTTAGCATCCCCTAATACCGCGGGCAGCCGAAGCGGCATCCGGACTGCGTGGACCGGTTTTGCGGGCAATTCCGGTGGCCACTGGCCCGCCAACGACTTACGGGAGCGTGCGGCACCCGGATTCGCGCGATTCACGCGCCGGGCCGCGCCGGATTTGGTGCGTTTTCAGGCCGCCGGGTTGGTGACGACGTAGGCACAGGCAATATGAGGCTTTTTCACACGGCTCGGATCAGGCGCCAACCCGGCAAAGCGTTCGCGGCTGGAGGGACTCCAGCGCCAACAAAAGTTCGGGGACCAACGGCCTGAGAGATTGAATGCGGTTGGTTCTTGCGACAAGGATAGCTACGGCAAGCGGCAGATTCTAAAGATTCTGCTGGTACTGCAGGTTTTGATCCGCGGTCACGAACAGCCAGACTTTGCGCGGCTGCGCAAGAGCCGAGAGGGGAGGGGCGAGCGCGCTTGCGCCCAGTGCCAGGACGATTTTACGGCGCGTAAACATTTTTCTCCCCGAACCGCAAGCTCGCTCGGTTATGTGCGTCCAGTTTACTTGGTTTGGGCGGACGAGCTTGTGGTGACTTGGAGAGTCACGCCGCGAGCTTCAAACGCAGATTCTTCCCCAGCACGGTAGCGGCCTTGCTGATAGTGGAAAGCGTAATCGACGAATCGTTCTTATCGAGCAAGCGACGGATCACCGCGCGGCTGGTGTGCATGCGCCTTGCCATCTCGGCCTGACTGACCTTGGCCTTTATCATCGCTTGCTGAAACTCCCAGGCAAGTACGCGCTTGAGGGCGAGCGCGGTCGCCTCCTCTAACCGGCCTTCTTCGCGCAGAAAATCCTCGAAATCGCTGCCGACGTGCTTAGTTGACTTCTTGCCTGCCATGTCTGATCCCTTCTCTATCTCAAAAGTGCACTGCGTTTTCTTGCGGTATTTAAGTCGGCCTGCGGAGTCTTGCGGCTTTGCTTCATGAAACCATGCAAGAGCACTGCCTCGCCCGCCACTATCGTAAACAGAACCCGCGCGATTCGATTCGGAAAATCAGTTCGAATTTCCCACAACCCGACCTCCATTTTGCGCACCAGCGGCATTCCCACCGGCCAGCCAAACTGCAACGTACGAAGATCGTCACCGACGGCCTTACGCTCGTGCTTAGATAGTTCCTTCAACCACTTTCGGACCGGCTCACCGCCGCTTTCTGTTCGGAAAAACTTAACCGCGAGTTTTTGCTTTTCCATTTTAAAAGTGTATCAAAATAAATACACTGCCGCAACCGCCGGCGCGACTATCGGCGTATTCGGGGTGCGGCGAAGCGGATTTGACGCGTCACACGCGCGATGGCACAGGATTGTTCACGACGTA
>JBKJMN010000124.1:0-2515 GCA_046596405.1 Burkholderiales bacterium | reverse complement strand
GACGATGCTGCCGCCGCCCGCGCGGCGCATCAGTGGCAATGCGCTGCGCGTAACTCTTATCATGCCGAGCAATTTCTGTTCGAGTGCGCCGCGCCACTCGTCGTCGGTGATCGCTTCAAAGCGTCCTTTCGGCAGCGGCTGCGCTACCGCGTCGACCGCGTTGACCGGCCAGTTGACACCGTTGACTTCGCGCTGCGATGACTCGCCGGCATTGTTGATGAGTAGGTCGATGCGGCCGAACTCCTTCCCCACGTGCGCGATAAAACTTTCCACGGACGGAGTATCGAGGATATCGGCGCGTTGCCAGATTACATTGACGCCGTGAGCCGTCTTAAGCTCCGCTGCCGCCGTCTGCAAGGTTTCTTCGGTGCGCCCGCAAATCGCAATGCGCGCGCCTTCGCGCGCAAACAGATCCGCCGTAACGCGACCGATCCCGCGGCTGCCGCCGGTAATTACCGCAACTTTGCCGTCGAGGATGCCCATGTTATGTGTTCCCGTAACTTATTTCCAAAAAAGTGCAGATCAAATCCAACCCCAAATGCTTTTGCCACAGAGGTCACAGAGGTCACAGAGGAAAAGCGCAAAGCGAAATTGAGGGTTGTTTTGACTTTCCCGCTGTGAACTCTGTGTTTTCTGCGGCTACATTTTGTCTTATTGATCTTTACATAACCGTATGACAAATACGTAGCGTGCCAAAATTTTCCCTCACCCTCGGTCCCTCTCCCGGAGGTAGAGGGAAGGTAATAGTTGCACTATGCGCCCTTGCCCGCCATGAAGCTGTAGTGCGATTTGCGATGCATGCCGCGCCGTATCGCATCGACCGCCACCACGTCCGCCGGGCTCACGCTCGCGAAATTGATTTCAAAGCCGTAGCGCTCGACCAGCCACGCGGCTTTCTCCTGCGGCTCTATCAAGCCGAGCTCGAACAGCAGGTATTCGTTTTTGCCGAGCGCAGCGATAGTGTCGAGCGCCTGCGGGTCGGTGCGCGTCATCGCCTGGATTTCGCTGCTTTCGAGGTAAATTTTCGACACGCCAAGTTCGATATCGCGCAATATCTGCTTGCAAACTTCGTCCGCGTCGAACGGAATGTCGACGTTCTTGCGGCCCATTTCCGTCATCACTATGAGCCCCATGCCGAGCGCCTGCGCGATCAGTTCTTCCCGATAGCCGGTTTCCAGCGGTTGCATCGTGTCTTCGCTCATCTCGACGCCCGCGAATCCGAGATCGCGCACCGCTTTCAGATAATCGTCCACCTTGTGCTGAATCACGGCGAGCTGGAACGGGATGCCGCCGGGAACCACGTCGATGCCGGCCTTGTTGTAGAGCGCGACTTTTTTCTTGATCCACGCTGCCGACAGGCGGCCGGCGAGGCCCGCGTGGTCGGTGATTTTCGCGTAGTCGATGAGCGGCGCTGCGATTTCGATGATGTCTTCGGCCGCGCGCAGAGGAATGCCGACTTCCGACATCAGGATCATGCAGTTCTTGCGCGGCTTGGGCGGCAGTTGCAGTACTTCGAGCATCGGAAATGCGGCGGTCTTGTTCATGGGGTCACTTTTCAATGGGGTGATTCGGGATGGCGACTACTTATTCGAACCGGATTTTGGCGGTCTGCACGACTTTCGCCCACAGCGCACTTTCGCGCTTGATGCGCGCCGCAAATTCCTCGGGCGTATTGGCAACCGGCTCGGCGCCGATGTCGAGCAACTGCTTGCGCACGTCCGGCATGGCGACGACGCGCGCGACATCGCGCTGGGTTTTGGCGACGATGTCGGGTGGCGTGCCGGCGGGCGCGACCAGCCCGAACCACACGTCGGTGTCGAAGCCGGGCAGGCCGCTCTCACCTATCGTCGGCACGTCGGGCAACAGCGCGGAGCGTTTGGCCGTACTCACGCCCAACGCGCGGATCTTGCCCGCCTTGACGTAGGGCAGCGCTGCCGGCGTATTGAAGAACAAAATCGCGATCTGGCCCGCAATGAGATCGGTGGCCGCGGGCGGTCCGCCTTTGTAAGGCACATGCACGATGTCGATGCCCGCCATTGATTTGAACAGTTCCATGGCCAGATGCAGCGAGCCGCCGGTGCCCGATGAGCCGTAGTTGACTTCGCCGGGACGCGCTTTGCACAGCGCGATCAGTTCGCGCACGGTCCTGACCGGAAACGACGGGTTGGTGACGAGCAGCTGCGACGTCGATGCGACGATCGTTATCGGCGCAAACGCTTTGTCCGGATCGTACGGCAAATTTTTGAAGAGGCTGCGGTCGATTGTGAACGACGTGTTGAGGCTGAAGAGCTGGGTGTAGCCGTCGGGGGTGGCGGCAGCGCCGGCCTGTGCGCCGAGACGGCCGCCGCCGCCGGCGCGATTGTCGATCACGACCTGCTGGCCCCAGACTTCGTACAGTTTCTGGCCGACCACGCGGCCGACGAGATCGATGCTGCCCGCGGCCGGGAACGGCACGATCCAGCGCACCGGGCGCGCCGGAAAAGTAGCGGAACTGTCCGCTGCGCTGACCTGCGTT
>JBKJMN010000459.1:0-3041 GCA_046596405.1 Burkholderiales bacterium | reverse complement strand
GGTACTGCCGTCGTGCAGCAGCGATCAGCTCGATCAGGTTTGTGCGCTGCTGGCAAAAGCGGAGCGGCCCGTGTTCGTCGTCGGGCGCGGCGTCATCAGCGAGCGCGCGACTGCCGCAATGGCGCAACTCGCCGACAGCACCGGAATTCCGGTCGGCGCATTGCAGTATTCGCCGGACGCTTTCCCGTCGTCGCATGCGTTGGCTTTGGGGCCGCTCGGCCGCAACGGTTTCGGCAGTGCCAACCGGATTGTGCCCAAGGCCGACCTGATCGTCGCGATCGGCGCGCACATCGATGTGTTCTCCACCATGCACAAGTACGGCGTCTTCAACGCGAAGGCGAAGCTCGTGCATCACAGCGCGGCGCCCGGCCAGATCGGCATCGTGTTTCCCGTCACGCTCGGGGTGACCGGGTCGGCGCAGAGGTTCATCGCGGGGCTTGCCCAGCGCGCGGCCAAAGGTAAGTTGCGCAAGGCGTGGGTGGACGTTGCGAAAGCGCGCGCCGAATGGGAGACGGAATTGCAGGGCGTAGTGAAGCACGATGCGGAGCCCATACAGTCGCAATTCGTCGCGCATATGATCCGCAAGATGCTGCCCAAAGACGGCCTGCTGGTGGTCGATGCCGGCAACGGCGGCAAGCACGTGCGCAGCTATTTCAAGAGCTACGAGCCGGGCACGTTTTTCTGCATCGACGACTGGGCGTCGGTTGGCGGCTCGTTTCCGATTGCGCTCGGCGCGAAGCTCGCGCGGCCGGACCGGCCGGTGCTGTGCGCGTCGGGCGACATGGGTGCGATGTGCAACATCGGCGAGCTCGAGACCGCAATGCGCGAGAATATTCCCGTCGTCTACGTCGTGTTCAACGATCAGGGACTCGGCAACGAGCGCGCTTTCCAGAACGAGCATTACGGCGGGCGCTTCTACGCCGTCGATTACAAGAATCCGGACTTCGGCGCGCTGGCGAAAGTGTTCGGCGCGCACGGCGAGCATGTCACGCGGCCGGGCGATCTGGAAGGCGCGCTGCAGCGCGCGTTCGCGAGCGGCAAGCCGGCGATCGTTGACGTCATGATCGATCAGCACACGCTGGCGCCGGTGGTATTCAAGCAGTAATTACCGGTCGGCAGAGCAAGCCGGACGCCGGCGGGCTGCCGTTGCTTCGCCCTGTTACCTCAACGTCAAAGGGCCGCATGAACCTCAAGCAACTGAAAGCGCTGTGCGAAGTCGTCGATCGCGGTTACACGATCTCCGGTGCCGCGCAGTCGCTGTTCCGCACCCAGCCGAGCATCACGCGGCAGATCCAGGAGCTCGAAAAAGAGCTGGGCATCGAGCTCTTCGTGCGCAAGCGCAACAAGATACTCGACATGACGCCGCAGGGCCGCGAGGTGGTGGTGATCGCGCGCCGCATGCTCGACGATGCGAAAAACATGCAGCGTGTCAGCGATGACCTGTCGCAGCTCGCCGCCGGCGAGTTTTCCATCGCCACCACCCACACGCAGGCGCGCTATACGCTGCCGCCCGTCATCCGCAAGTTCATGCAAAGCCATCCGCGGGTGAAGCTGAACTTGAGGCAGGGCACGCCGGCGCAATGCTGCGAACTGGTCGCGCAGGGCCGGGCCGACATTGCGATTTGCACCGAGACCCAGTACCTGCCGGACGAAGTCGCGGTATTGCCGTGCTACGGGCTGAGCCGCAGTCTCGTTACGCCGCCGCGGCATCCGCTGCTGCGCGTAAAGTCGCTGACGCTCGCCGCGATTGCGCGCTACCCGATCATCACTTACGACGAAGGCTTCAGCGCGCGCTCCATCGTCGACAAGGCTTTTGCCGACGCCGGCCTCACGCCGAACGTGGTGCTGAGCGCCATCGATGCCGACGTGAGCAAGGCGTACGTGGAAATGGGGCTGGGCGTTGCCATCCTCGCGACCATTGCTTTCGACGCGCGCAAGGACGCCAACCTGCGCCAGCGCGATGCCAAGCGGCTACTGGCGCCCAGCACGCTCGGTATCGTCGTGCGCCGCAAGAGCTATTTGCGCGGCTATATGGTCGATTTCATGCGGTTGTTTGCGCCGGCGCTGAAGAAATCCGACGTGGACAAGGCAATCGCCGGCCGCCGGGTTGCGCATGTGCAGGGGAGTCTGCCCTCGCTCTGACGAGTCTTGTTTGATGTTCCTTTTAGTATGCAAAAAACAGATAGTGAACGCAATATTTTGCATTTTGTTCTATATCCGACGTCTGCTAGCATGGCGCTCGTTTGCATCGCGGCGACACAACAATAAAAGCGCCCGCGATGTTTTTCACCCTTGAGGAGACCATCGATGTACGGCCAGATCCATCACAATTTCCCGCGCCCGTCAGCCGCACTGCTCAAGCAGTTGGACGGCATCTGGACTTCCACGCTGGCGGACACCATGGGCCGGCACGGCGTGATGATGCCGGAGATACGCCCGATTTTTGAAAAGATCCGGCTGGTCGGCGTAGCGTTCACCGTCCTTAACTACCCGAACGACAACATCACCACCCACAAGGCGCTGACCATGCTGCAGCCGGGTGACGTGCTCGTGATCGACGAGGGGCGCGAGAACAACACCGGCTCGTTCGGCCACAACATGTCGCTGCAGGCGCGCAACCGCGGCGCGCTGGGCATCGTGACTAACGGCTGCGTGCGCGACATCCGTTTGTTGCGGGACGAAAAGTTCGTGGCGTTCTGCCGCGGCGTGTGCCCGCGCTCCGCGCAGAAAAACACTCCGGGCGCCATCAACGTGCCAGTGCATGTCGGCGGCCTGGTCATCAGTCCCGGCGATATCGTGGTCGGCGATGACGACGGCGTCGCGGTGATACCGCTGGCGGCGGCGGAGGAAATCATCAAGACCGCACGCCAGCGCATGGACATGGAGCACCAGCAGGCGGACGACATCAAGCAGGGCAAGCAGCCGCTCGAAATCATCTACGGCGACAACTGGGTAGACGCGGACTTGAAGGGCAAGGTCCGGGAATTCAAATAAGGGCAGACGATGGCCGCACCTGAAGTATTCACCGAGCACGTCGACGT
>JBKJMN010000387.1:0-9975 GCA_046596405.1 Burkholderiales bacterium | reverse complement strand
CCGGCGGGCACGTTGCGACGTGCGCGACTTCTCAAATGGCATCGCGTATTTGCAGTGGCGAATTCTCTGCAATCTCTGTGATTGAGGCTGTATGGGTGGAATAACCCTCGATCTTTTGTTGCTGCAAATCGTGACGGGCATCGCGCTCGGCGCGGTGTACGTGCTGGTCGCCCTTGGCCTGTCGCTGATCTTCGGCATGCTCGCGGTGGTCAACTTCGCGCACGGCGCGTTTTTTATGGTCGGCGCGTACATGGGCGTGTGGCTGTTCGCGCAGACCGGCAACTTCTGGGTGTGCCTCGTGCTGGTGCCGCTCGGCGTGGGCGTCATCGGACTTGTGACCGAGCGCCTGCTGGTGCGTCCGCTCTACGGTCGCGGCATCGACTATCCGCTGCTGCTGACATTCGGCCTGTCATACATTTTCGTCGAGGTCGTGCGCATGATGTTCGGGCTCAACGGCATTCCCTTTTCCACGCCGCAGGGACTCACCGGCGCCGTCGATCTCGGCTTTGGTCACTTTCCGCGCTATCGGCTGTTCCTGATCGGCGCGACCGCGGTCATCGTGACTGCGCTGTACCTGTTCATCGAAAAAACCTCGTACGGGCTGATCATCCGCGCCGGCGCGCGCGACCCCGAGATCGTGCGGGTGCTCGGCATCGACGTTTCGAAAGTGTGGCTCGTCGTGTTCGGCATCGGCACCGGCATAGCCGGACTGTCGGGAATCCTGTCGGCGCCGTTGCAATCGGTGACGCCGGAAATGGGCATCGCGCTGCTCGCGGATGCATTCGTGGTCACGGTGGTGGGCGGCATGGGTTCGCTCAAGGGCGCCGTTGTCGCGGGGTTCCTCGTCGGCGTGGTCGTCAGCCTCACCTCGCTGGTATCGCCGGAAGCGGGGCGCGTCTCGATCTTCATTCTGATGGCGGTGGTGCTGCTGGTGCGTCCGCAGGGACTGTTCGGCCGCACCGGCGCTCTGGGTTAGGCGATGGGCGCGCAGAACTCGCCACAGACCGCGGGCGCATGGCGCATGACGCTCGACACCATCGTGCGTCACCGCGTCGCGGCAACCATACTTTTCCTGATGATATTCCCGTGGCTGGTGCCGTATCACGCGCTGGCGATCAATATCCTGATCTGGGGCCTCTTCGCGCTCGGCTTCAACCTGCTATACGGCTACGCGGGGCTGCTTTCGTTCGGCCACGCGGCGCTGCTCGGGGTCGGCAGCTACGGCTGCGGGATCGTCATCGTGCACTTCGGCTGGCCGTGGTACGTCGCCATTCTGTGCGGGATCGCTTTCGCGTCGGCAGTCGCGTACGTGATCGGCTTTCTTGCGATCCGCACGCGCGGCATCTATTTTTCCATGGTGACCCTCGCGCTGGCGGAGTGCGTCTATTACATTTTCTACAAGTGGGAAAGCGTGACCGGCGGCGAGAACGGGCTGCGCGGCATCAACGTTTCGACCATCAATCTGTTCGGCTTCACCGTTGATTTCCTCGATCCCGTCAATAAATACTACGTAATGCTCGGCGTGGTGGCGATTGCGTTGTGGATTTTCTCGCGCATCCTCGCGTCTCCCTTCGGCGCGGTGCTGGAAACCATCCGCGAGAACGACGCGCGCGCCGCCGCGTGCGGCTACAACGTCGCGAACACGAAGTTGATGGCGTTCGTGTTGTCGGGCGCTTTTTGCGGAGTCGCGGGCGCTTTGCGCGCGCTGCACCTGTCGACCGTACCGGTCGAAGTGCTGCAGATCGCCACGTCGGGCGACGTCGTGATGATGGCGCTGCTGGGCGGTTTCGGCACTTTCTTCGGTCCGTTCATCGGCGCCGGCGTGTTCCAGCTCTTCGGGGACGCGCTGACATTGTGGACCACGCACTGGCAGCTATACCTGGGCGCGACGTTTATCGTGTTCGTGCTTTTCTTCCCGCGCGGCATCTGGGGCTCCATCCTGCATTGGCTTAACGTCAAATGAAAATCATGACCTCTGTGGCCAGCTTTAATGGTTGAGCAAAACAACATTTTGGTTGCCGAAGGCGTGGGCAAGAAATTCGGCGGATTTGTCGCGCTGAAGGACGTGTCCGTGAGTTTCGCCAGAGACAAGTTGTCGGCGATCATCGGCCCGAACGGCGCCGGCAAGAGCACTTTCTTCAATGTCATTTCGGGTGCCTTCCCGGCGACGAGCGGACGCGTGAGCTTCGAGGGCCGCGACATCACCGGCCTGGCTACGCATGAATATGCGCGGCGCGGCATCGCCAAGTCGTTCCAGATCACCAACCTTTTTCCGCAGCTTTCCGCGCATGAGAACGTGCGCGTGGCGGCACAGATGCAGAAGACGCGCTACAACCTCTGGACCCCGCGCGCGGGCATCCGCGAGCTGATCGAGCAGGCGGATGCCTTGCTCGAACGCGTCGGCATCGCCGCCAAGCGCAATGCGGTCGCGCGCGACATGGCGCACGGCGAGCAGCGCTGCCTCGAAATCGCGATGGCGCTCGCGTGCAAGCCGCGGCTTTTGCTGCTCGACGAGCCCACTGCCGGCATGTCGCCGGAAGAAACAGTGAAGATGATGGACCTGATCGTGCGGCTGGCGGCCGAGCGGACTGTGATACTGGTCGAGCACAAAATGAAGCTCGTCATGGGTATCTGCCAGCAGCTTGTGGTGCTGCACCATGGCGAACTGCTCGCGCAGGGCACGCCCGACGACATACGCGCCAACGACGAGGTCAAGCGCGTTTACCTCGGGCAGGGGAAGCACTGATGGCGGTCATGCTGAAAATAGACGGCCTCAATGCGTGGTACGGTCACAGCCACGTGCTCCAAGGCGTGTCGCTCGAAGTCAACGCCGGCGAGATCGTCACGCTCATAGGCCGCAACGGCGCGGGCAAGACGACGACGCTGCGCACGGTGATGGGGCTCGTCGCCAAGAAAAGCGGGAGCGCTTTCTTCGATGGCGCCAACCTGCTGGTCGAGCCCGCGTTCCGGCGCTATCACCTGGGACTAGCCTACGTGCCCGAGGAGCGGCGCATCGTGCCGGGGCTTTCGGTGCTCGAGAATCTGCAGCTCGGACTGCTTGCTTCGCCGCATCGCGCGCGCGAGGATGAAATCATCGCGCGCGTTGCGGCGACTTTCCCGCGCCTGAAGCAGCGACTGGACCAGCTCGGCGAGACCCTGTCGGGCGGCGAGCAGCAGATGCTCGCGATCGCCCGCGCGATGATGGCCGAGCCGAAAATGATCCTACTCGACGAGCCGTCGGAGGGCATCATGCCCATACTCGTCGATGAGATGTTTGAGCTCTTCGAGGACATGAAACGTGCCGGCACGACGATATTGCTGGTCGAGCAGAACGTCGAACGCGCACTGTCGATCTCAGATCGCGCCTACATCATGGACCAGGGGCTTATCGTGCACCAGGACACGGCGGCGAACCTGCTCGCCGACAAGTCCATCCAGGAACGCTATTGCGCGGTGTAGTGCGGTTTCGGCTATGCAGCGCGGGCGTTACGGCGCGGCTGGGGGCGGGTCGCGATAAACGGTTTCTGTGACCACTTCGCCGGCGGAATCGAGGATGCACACCTTGCTCGGCGTGTTTCTCTGCGCCAGCGTGATGGCGAACCGCTGCGCTTCCGGCAGGGACCGAAACGAATACCCCGACGTGCCCTTGTTGCTGTCCACAAACCAGCGCTCCGGGCCCATCAGGGCTACCGTGTAAGTGATGAGTGCTTCGTCGGCGTTCTGGGCGGTCATGCGTGCGGGGTCTCGGGGAATTACCGCAGATTGTATCCCGACTGCCGCTTGCCATGGAAAACCGCAAAAATGCCGCCGGAAGGCGCGCTTTCCTCATGCGTCCTCAAAGACTGCCGAGGAATTCGCACAATATGCGATTGACATCTGCCGGGGCTTCCTCGGGAACGAAATGCCCGCTGCCCGTGACGATTTCGACGCGCAGTTCGGATGCCACCGGCGTCACCATGGCGCCCATCAGCGGTCCCAGCCATTGCGCGCCGCCGATCGCGAGCACCGGCATCGTCAGTTTACTCGCCGCAGTCTGCCGGTTCTGGTCGATCGAATCGAAAATAGCGCGGTAATACGCGAAACCCGCGCTCATCGCGCCGGGCGCGGAATAGACGCGGGTGTATTCGGTCAGCGCCGCGTCGTCGATCGCCGCTTTGTTGTGCGAGCGGGCCTTGAAGAGCCATGAGAGGTAGAGTTGTTCGCGTCCGGCGACGAGCGCCTCGGGCAGATCGGGCAGCGCATTGAACGAGAAATGCCAGGTCTTGTTGATACGATCGGGTGTAAGCGCAAAAGCGTCGGCCGGAGCGATGCCGGGAATCGCGGCATCGATGAGCGCCAGCCGGCGCACTCTGTTCGCATGACGCGCCGCGAAGGCGTAGCCGATCCACGCGCCGACGTCGTGCCCGACGAAATCGATCCGATCAAGGCCGAGCGTATCCAGCAAGGCCACTACATACGCGGCGAGGGTCGCGGTGTCGTATGCCGCCGGCCGGCCGGATTCGCCGAGCCCAGGAGGATCGATGGCGATGACCCGATAGCGGTCCGCAAGGGCCGGCATGACGTGCCGCCACGCATACCAGGATTGTGGCCAGCCGGGCACCAGCACGACAGGCTCGCCGCTGCCGCCTTCGACGTAATGAATTTCGATATCGCGCGCGGCGGCGCGGCGATGCGTGAAGCGCTTGTTGAAAGTTAATGTATTAAATCCGGCCACAGAGGTCACAGAGGTCACAGAGGAAAAGTCCAGATCATAACGCTTACCTTTGATCTTCTCTGTGTTCTCTGTGAACTCTGTGGCTAAACGTTTTTGACTTTGCCTAATGCCCTCAGAATACGCTCCGGCGTGACTGGTTGCGCGGTAACGCGCGCTTTGAACGGGCGCAGAGCATCGTTGATCGCGTTCATCACCGCGCCCGGCGCGCCGGCCGTGCCGGCTTCGCCCGCGCCTTTGGCGCCGAGCTCGGATGTTTTTGTCGGCGTGACCACGTGCGCGATTACCATGTCGGGCATTTCTCCCGCCATCGGCACCAGGTACTCCGCCATGTTGCCGTTGAGCAGCTGGCCTTCCGGGCTGTAGATGCAGTGCTCGTAGAGCGCGCCTCCTATGCCCTGCACGATGCCGCCGCGGATCTGCTCGTCAACGAGTTGTGGATTGATGATGGTGCCGCAGTCTTCGACGCACCAGTGCTTGATGAGCTTGACGAAACCGGTCTCGACATCGACTTCGACGAGTGAAGCCTGCATGCCGTTGGTGAATGCGAATCCGTAGCCGCGCGGCGTGTAGTGGCGCGTCACCATGAGCTCGGACTGAAAATCCATCGGCAGCGTGTCGGGACGGAAGTAAGCGATGCGGCCGAGTTCATTGAGCGAAAGTTTCAGTTCGCCCGTGCGCACGTCCACCACGCTGTCGTTGCGCACGTCGAGCATCTCGCCGCCGGTCTGCAGGATGGCGGCGGCCACGTCGAGTATGCGTTCGCGCAGGACCTTGCCCGACTGCAACACCGCTTCGCCGCCGATGCCCGCGCCGCGCGACGCCCAGGTGCCGCCGCCGTACGGCGTGGTGCCCGTGTCGCCGGTGATGACGCGAACTTTATCTATGCTGACGCCGACCGCGTCCGCTGCAATCTGCGCGAAGATCGCTTCGGTGCCCTGGCCCTGCTCCGTCACGCTGACCATGCAGGTAACCATGCCGGTCGGCTCCAGCCGCAGCGTCGCGCCGTCCTGCGCCGAAATGCGCGCGCCCCCGACGCCGTAGAACGCGGGCGAGGGGTTCGTCACTTCGATCATCGCAGCGAGACCGATGCCGCGGTAGATGCCCTGCTTGCGCAGAGCTTCCTGCTCGCTGCGCAGCTTCTTGTAATCCATCAGCGCGAGCAGCTTGTCGAGCGTCTGGTGGTGCGACAATTTCTCGAACTTCATGCCCGCTGCCGACGTGTACGGATAAGCGTCGTCCGCGATCAGGTTGCGGCGGCGGAATTCGGCGGGGTCCATGCCGAGCTTTTCCGCGGCAAGGTCGACGATACATTCGGTGATGGACACCGCGATCGGGTGGCCGACGGCGCGATACTGGCACGTCACGTTTTTGTTGGTGAACACAACGTTGAGTTTCGCGCGGTAGTGCTGGTGCTTGTACGGCCCGCCGGTGAGGTTGACGACCTGGTTGCCCTCGATCCCGCTCGTGCGCGGGTAAACGGAGTAGGGGCCGATGCTCGTCACGTCGTCCAGGTCGAACGCGAGGATGTCCCCGCCCTTCGTGCACGCGATGCGCAATTTCGCCTTGTGCTCGCGCGCGTGGATGTCGGTCAGGAAAGACTCGAGCCGGTCGGCGATGAATTTGACCGGCCGCTTCAGCATCACGGACAGCGCGGCGGTCGCCATCTCGTCCGGATACACGTGCACCTTGATGCCGTACGAGCCGCCGACGTCCTTCGCGATCACGCGCACGTTTGCTTCCGGCAGATCGAGATGGCGCGAGATGATGTCCTGCATCATGTGCGGCGCCTGCGTCGAGTGATAGACGGTGAGCGCGTTGTCGGCGGCGTTGTAATCGGCGAGCAGCGCGCGCCCTTCGAGCGTGACGCCGGTATGGCGCCCGAACTCGTAGGTTTCTTCGACGACGACATCGGCTTTGGCGAATGCCGCATCAACTTCGCCCGTGTCGAGCACGCGCGTGAAGCAGATGTTGTCGCCGAGGTCCGAATGGATCACGTATTTGCCGGCGAGCGCGTCCGCCATCTCGACGACGACCGGCAACTCTTCCCATTCGGCTTCGATGAGGTCAGCGGCGTCTTCCGCCTGCGCGCGCGATTCCGCGACGACGGCTGCAACGGCCTCGCCCTGCCAGCACGCGCGGTCGATGGCGATAGCGTGTTGCGGCGCGGACTTGATGCCCTTCAGGTGCGCAAGCACCGCGACCCACGGCTTGCAATACGCGGCGACCGCTTTGCCGTCGACGACCGCGATAACGCCCGGCATACTTCGCGCCCTGGTGAAGTCGAGCCTGGATATGCGCGCGTGCGCGTGCGGGCTGCGGAAGAACACGACGTGCGCGAGACGAGGCAGGCGTAGATCGTCGGTGTAGACGCCGCGCCCCTGCAACAGGCGCTTCGCGTTCGCGCGCGGCACGCTCTGGCCGATGTAGCCGGCGTCGGCCTTGCCTTTGCTCTTATCTGCGTTCATCGGCGTTTATCGGCGGCTGAACGTGCATTTGTTTTAAGCACAGTCTCGATCGCATCGACAATCGCCTGATAACCGGTGCAGCGGCAGTAGTTGCCCGAGATGTGGTCGCGGATCTCGTCGCGCGTCGCGTGCGGATTTTTCAGGATGAGGTCCTGTGCCGCCATGAGCATGCCCGGCGTGCAGAAGCCGCACTGCAGCGCGTTGCGCTCGTGGAACGCGCGCTGCAGTTCGGCGATCTCGCCGGAGTCGGACAGGCCTTCGATGGTGTCGACGCGCTTGCCGGCGGCCTGCACGGCGAGCGTCAGGCAGCCGCGCACGATCTTGCCGTCGACGCGCACGGTGCATGCGCCGCACACGCCATGCTCACAGCCGGTGTGCGAGCCGGTAAGGCCGAGATCCTCGCGCAGGAAATCGATCAGGTGCTGGCGCGGCTCTACGCGCCGGGTCACCGGCGTGCCGTTGACGGTCAGCGTGGTTTCGATTGCATGATCCATGTTGGTCGTGCTCATGCGGTGAGCGCGCTGAGTTCGTTAAGCGCGCGCCCGGTGATGACGCGCGCGAGATGCAGCTTGGTCGCAGGCGTCGAATAAGTGTCGCCGCTCGGATCGAGATCGGACGCCAGCGCCTTTGCAGCCGCCGCGATTACCGCGGGCGACGCTCGCTTGCCCTCGATTTCGGCCATGGCGGTTTTCGCGAGCAGCGGAACCTGATCCATGCCGAGGTACGCGAGTTGCACGTTGGAAAGCACGCCTTGCGAGTTTTTCGCGGTCGCCGCCACGCCGGCAATCGCATAGTCGCCGCGACGGCGGGTGAGTTCGATGAACGCACTGCGCGAACCCGCAGCCGGCAGCGGGATTTCGACCGCGGTCAGTATCTCGTCCGGCCCGATGGCGGTCGTATACAGCGACTTGAAAAAATCGCGTGCCCTGACTTTGCGGCTGCCGTTTTTATTGGCGACGACAAATTCGGCATCGAGTGCGAGGCAGCACGCCGGCCACTCCGCAGCGGGATCGGCGAGCGCGATGCTGCCGCCGAACGTGCCGGCGTTGCGAATCGCGACGTGCGCGATGTGCGGCGCCGCCTGCGCGAGTAGCGGCAGCGCTTGGGCGATTTCCAGCGAGTGCTCGATTTGCGCGTGCGTGGTCAGCGCGCCGATCGCGACTTTGCCGTCCGCGACTGTGATACCGGCGAGGCCGGGAATAGCGGTGATGTCGATCAGTATTGTCGGCGACGACAGGCGCAGATTGAGCGCTGCGAGCAGGCTTTGCCCGCCGGCCAGCAGGCGCGCGCCGTCGCCGTGGGTTTCGAGCAATTGAAACACCTCGGCGAGCGTTTTGGCTTTGATATAAGCGAAGGGTGGCGCTTTCATGCGTTGTTATATGGACGGCGCGCGTTTGCACCGTGAGGCTGCATCGTGATGAGTCGGCGCGTGGCTGTCAAGACGTTCCACGGCGGCGCGGCGATTGCGGGGGCCATGACGGGCTGCTATATTCGCTCGCGCACAGCCAACACAACAATAGGAAAATCCTGAGTGAAATCACCCACCATACGCCAGCTCGCGCAGACCGAGAAACCGCTCGTGCTGCCCGGCGCGCACGATGCGCTGTCGGCGCTGCTCATCAAAGAGGCCGGCTTCAAGGGATTTTTCATCGGGGGTTTCCAGACCGCGGGCGCGCGCTACGGGCTGCCCGATATCGGGTTGTGCCAGCTCGGCGAATTCTCAGCCGCATTCCGCGACATGATCAGCGCGTGCGGCCTGCCGGTGCTGGTCGATGCCGACAACGGTTACGGTGACGTGAAGAACGCAGTGCATCTATTGCATACATACGAGCGCATGGGTGTGCAGGCGATGTTTATCGAAGACCAGGTGTCGCCCAAGCGCTGCGGCCATATGGCGGGCAAGCAGGTCGTGCCGACCGAAGAGATGGAAGCGAAATTGCGCGCGATGACGGCGAACCGCATGAATCCGGATACGTTCATCGTCGCGCGCACCGACGCGCGCGCGATTCACGGCATGGACGAGGCGTTGCGCCGCGCCGAGCGCTACGTGCGCGCGGGTGCGGACGGCGTGTTTATCGAGTCGATGCTGAACGAAGACGAAATCGCGCGCGCGGTACGCGAGGTGCAGACGTGCCATGTCGCCAACATGCTCGAAGGGGGCATCACGCCGATATTGAAGCCTGCAGTGCTCGGCCAAATGGGCTATGGCATCGCGCTCTATGGCATTACCCTTCTGCTGCGCATAACGAAGACCATGCAGATGGCGCTCGCCGATCTCAAGAGCGGCGAGTTGAAGCTGGTCGGCAGCGGCACGCCGTTCGAGGAATACACGAAAATCGTCGGCGTCGAGAAGTGGCGCAAGATCGAACAGGTATTCGGCGGTAAATAAGTGCCGCAATGCGGCCGGGAGGGTGGGAGAGCGGCAGAGCGTGAAATGGAAAAAATCGGACTCTACGACCTCCCGCTCTCCCGCTCTCCCGATCTCCCGATTTCGCGACTTACGGCGTCATCCGCCTGCATTTATCTGCGGCTAAACTGACATAAGCAGAAGGAGTAAACATGCCCGCATACTGGCTAGCCCGTTGCAGGATAGACGACCCCGTGAAATACAAGCAGTACACCGATCTGGTGCCGGGAATCATCGCGAAATTCGGCGGCAAGGTGCTCGCGCGCGGCGGGCGCTACCAGATCGTCGAAGGCCCGGAAAATTTCCAGCGCTTCGTGGTGATCGAGTTTCCGAATCTGGAGCAGGCGGCGGCGTGTCACGCCTCGCCCGAGTATCAGGCGGCCGCCGCG
>JBKJMN010000270.1:0-5231 GCA_046596405.1 Burkholderiales bacterium | reverse complement strand
TAGCTCGGACTTCTGCTCATGAGAAAACCCAGGTCTTCCTCTCTTTGCCATATCAACACCTCCTCATTCATAATTAGACCAGAGGTGTTGCATTCACCGATTGAAATCACCGCAGATGAACGCAGATATTCGGAAAAACGGCAAAACGCAATTGCATCTTGATGCTCGAATAGTTCGGTGCAGAGGACAACCAAGCGTTAGGTTTCATCCGCGTTTATCTGCGTTCATCTGCGGCTAAGATTGACTTAATCTACCTTGATGCCGGCGGCTTTCACGACCGGCGCCCATTTCGCTATTTCGGCATGTATCTTTTCGCCGGCTTTTTCCGGCGTGCCGCCGACCGGCTCGAAGCCATTGTCGATCAGGCGCTGGCGCATGTCGGGCGCGGCGATGATCTTGTTGAGTTCGCTGTTGAGCCGCGCGATGATGTCCTTCGGCGTGCCGGCCGGCGCGAGAATCGCATTCCACGACGTCACTTCATAGCCCGGCACCCCGGACTCCGCGATGGTCGGCAGGTCGGGCAGCGCGAGTGCGCGCTTGACGCTCGTCACGGCGATCGCGCGCACCCTGCCGGCCTTGATCTGCTGCACGACCGTCGCCGGCTCGCCGAAAATCATGCTGATTTCGCCCGACAGGAGCGCAATCGCCGCCGGTCCGCCGCCTTTGTACGGCACATGCGTAATCCTGGTATTCGTCATCATGGTAAACAGCGCGCCGGTCAGATGATTCATCGCACCGCTGCCGGAGGAGCCGAAGCTCAATTGTTCGGGCCTCGCCTTCGCGAGCGCGATCACGTCCTTGACGCTCTTTACCGGCAGCGACGGGTGCACGACGAGCACTTGCGGGACTTCGGCGGTCCAGATGATAGGCGCGAAGTCACTCTCCTTGAATGGCAGCTTGCTGTAGATGCTCGGATTGATCGCGTGCGTACCGGCATAGGCAAACACGATCGTATAGCCGTCGGGCGGCGACTTCGCCGCCATTTCGGCGCCGATATTGCCGGCAGCACCTCCGCGGTTGTCGATGACGACCTGCTGACCGAGCGTTTCGGCGAGCTTGGGGCTCACGATGCGCGACAACACGTCGGCGCCGCCGCCCGGCGGCCACGGCACGATGAAGCGCACGGTCTTGTTCGGGTAGTTTTGCGCCGAGGCGGCCATCGCCGCGAGCAGCGTTATGAACAACAGGGCTTTTGCCATTTTCATCGGGTTCTCCTCGCAGCATGCGATTTTAGTCCACCTTCATCCCCGCGGCCTTGACGACCTTCGCCCATTTCGCCGTCTCGACGCGGATCAATTCGCTCAGTTTCTCAGGCTCGCCGCCGACCGGTTCATAGCCATTTTCAATCATGCGCTTGCGCATATCGGGCGCGCTGATCGCTTTGTTGAATTCGGCGTTGTAACGCTTGATGATGTCGGGCGGTGTCGCGGCCGGGATCAGCATGCCGTTCCACGACGTGACGTCGTAGCCGGGCACGCCGGATTCCGCGACCGTTGGCAGCTCGGGCAACGCGAGCGAATGTTTGGGCGTAGTGACGGCGAGCGCCCGCACTTTGCCCGCCTTGATGTGCTGCACGATCGTCGCCGGCTCGGCGAACAGAATGCTGACTTCACCCGACAGCATCGCAATCGACACGGGCCCGCCGCCTTTGTACGGCACGTGAATCATCCTGGTGTTCGTCATCAGCTTGAAGAGCTCGCCCGCGAGATGGTTGATCGCGCCGCTGCCCGTCGAGCCGTATATCAACTGATCCGGCCTGGATTTCGCGAGCACGATGAGTTCCTTGACGTTCTTCACCGGCAGCGATGGATGCACGACGAGGATCTGCGGTACCGCCGCGGTCCAGATGATGGGCGCGAAATCGCTTTCCTGGAATGGCATCTGGCTGTAGATGCTGCGGTTGACCGAGTGGGTGCCCGAGTACGCGAACAATATCGTATAGCCGTCGGGCGCGGACTTGGCCGCGATCTCGGCGCCGATATTGCCGCCTGCGCCGCCACGGTTGTCGATGATGATCTGCTGGCCGAGCGCTTCGGATATTTTCGGGCTCAACATGCGCGACAGCACGTCAGCGCCGCCGCCCGGCGGAAAGGCGACGATCCAGCGGATCGGTTTGCTCGGCCACGTTTGCGCGCAGGCGTCGGCGGCCAGGGCTGCCAGCGTTGCAGCGAGTAGAGGGGTGAACCGATTCATTGTCATTGTTTATCCTTGGGTGGCCGCATGCGCGGCGAAGCAGGTCGATAGACGGCAACGGTCGCGTCGAGCTCCGGCACTTTCGTCAGATCCACGACGGCCACCCCGCGATAAGGTGTCGAACGGTCGATGCCTTCACATTTAAGCCAGGTGAACGCGATGCCGGCGATGGCGCCTTCAGGCTGCTCGCGATCGGCGACCAGCATGCATTGAGTCCCGGCCACCAGCGGCGCGTGGTCGAGCCCGGAGAACAGGTTGCGCCTGTAATAGCGGCGGTCGATGAGCGCCAGCCACTCGCCCATCCCGCGCACGCTCAGGTAATACGGGTCCTGAAACACGCCGGCGGACGTGACGCTGTAGATCGCCAGCGACGGTGAAGCGCCGCGGGTGTCGGTCTTGAACCGCTGCGCTGACGATACTCCCGGCACCGTCGCCATGATGCGCAGGTGCTCGAGATACCAGGCGTCCCAGTCGGCTGCGCGACTGTTGTCGGTGATACCGCTTTGGCTGTTGAAAATCACGAAAAATCCATATTTCGTTGCAATACTTTGTTGCTCAAAATTTATGGCCGCTTACATACTAACGTGTATGCGGCGCGTCCATAAATTTCTCGCGTCGCGTCTTGCTTAGAACTATGAATTTTTCGGCGCACTAACTACATTCGAGGCCGCGTTGCGGCCGGCAAGCCGGCCGGAGATGAACGCCCAGCCGAGGTGATGGCCGTGGCCTTCGAGCAGCAGGCCGCCCTGGCCGGTTGAGCCTGCCGCGTAGAGGCCGGGGATCACGCTGCCGTCTTCGCGCTGAACCTCGTGTTTGCTCGTGACTTTGAGTCCGCCGTCGGTGAACACTACATAGCTTTTCACGGGCCCCAGCGCGTAATACGGGCCCTGGTCGATCGCGGGACGCGTTTCGCGCGTCGCGTTGTAATCGGTGAGCGAGCGTTTGAGGCTTTCTGGCGCAACGCCCATGCTCGTGGCCAGTCCCTCTATGGTGTCGGACTGGTGATAGATGTCCGCGCGATTGCGCCGGTAATCCGCGAGGTAAGCGTACGCGACGCCAGGCGCGGTCGACACGAAATACGGCCAGCCCGAAAATTTTTGCGCGAGCTGGTGATCGAACACGATCCACGCGATGCGGTCGGGCTGTTTGGCCGTGAAGAGATTGGGCTTGCCGAGCTCGTCGGTGAAGCGCTGGCCGTTCTTGTTGATGAGCACCGCGCCCTCTTTATAGAGGTCCGGCGAGGGCCCCAGCGCGGTGGTCAGAAAGCTCATCAGGAACGGGCGCAGCATGAATTGCGGCGCGTGGTCCATCGCCCACGCGATCATCTTGGCGATGGGCTTCAGCGGCGGCAGTTTCTGAATCAGGTTGGAGCGTATGGGCGGGATAAAACGCATGATCGGGCCGCGCACGATGTCGCCGTTGATGACCGTCGCGCCAAGCTCGAGCGCCATGCGATGGCCGTCGCCGGTCGCGGTCGGGTTCACCGCATCGACTTCGACGACATCCGGTGATGCAAAGCGTGCTTTCATGTCGGGTCCGTTGCTGTAATCGCCCGCAGCCAGTATCACGCCGCCTTGGGCGCGGAATTCATGCGGCGTGCCGTCGGGCAGGCGCGCTTCGACCCCCACGACGCGGCCGTTCTCCGAGATCAGGCGCTGCGTTGCGGTATTGAGCCGGATATGGACGCCGAGCTCGCGGCAATGCTTGGTCAGGTGGTAAGCAAACGATTTGGAGTTCGGCACCACGTTGTGCATGCGGTTATAGCGATGCGGCGGTTCAGGCATCGGGCCGACAAACACCACGCCGAGCGACATCAGCCAATCCAGCATCTCGGTCGTATGGTCGACGAGAATACGGCGCAACGCGAGGTTGTCGCGCGGCGCCAGCGCACCGGCGTGGAGCGCCATGTCTTCGAAATGCTCGTCGGCGGAATCCTTGATGCCGGCTTTTTTCTGATGCGGCGTGTTGGTCGCGGTGATCGAGCCAACTGACCACGAAGTCGAACCGCCCGTGTGCGGATTTTTTTCCAGCAATATTACCTTGCGGCCGAGCCGGGCGACTTCGGATGCCGCGGCCAGCCCGGTGCCGCCGCCGCCGACGACCACGACGTCGGTGAGTGTTGCTTGTGCCAATTGCTCCTCCGTACGAGCGTGCAAATCAAAAGGGCGGGGTCTGCCCGCCCTTTCCCGCGTCAAATCCGCCGCGCGTCAACTCCCCGGCAGGTTATGGATCTCGGGAAAATAGATGTCCTTCCACGACGCCGCCTTGGTCTTGATCGAGCCGACGTCGAACATGAAGTCCGCGTATTTCTGGATATTGCGCGGCGTGGCAGTGAACACCAGGTTCGGGTCTTCGAGCTGCTTCTGGATTTCCGCGACCGTGCTTTTCTTGTCGCCGGAGACCCGCAGGTAAATTTCCGCGGCCTGCTTCTTGTCCTTGTTGATCACCTCGATCGCTTCGATGAAGGCCGCGAGCACCGCCTTGTAAACGCGCGGATTGGCGTCATGGAACTTGCTCGTCGAATACAGGTTAGAGAAGGTCGCCGGACCGCCCATCACGTCGTCCGAACTCATGATGCGGTGGATGCCGGGCTGCTCGAGTTCCTTGTACATAAACGGCGGCGACGTGAAATGCGCGGTCACGTCGCGCTTGGACAGGAAAGCCGCCATGCCGTCGGGGTGCGACATCGACACCGTCAGCGCATCGAGCTTCGCATAGTTGTCTTTGCCCCACTCCTTCAGCGCGGCCATCTGCATGATGATCGCCGGGATCGAGACCTTGATCGCGGTGACCGCGATTTTGTCCTTCTCGGTAAAATCCTTGATGCTCTTGATCGCGGGATTGTTGACGTTAAGCCACATCGGCGTGAGCACCATGCCGGCCACACCCTTTATTTCATTGCCGCTGCCCTTGGTGCGCGCCCAGATCGTAATGACCGCGGGCGGACCGTTGGTGCCGAAATCGATCTGCCCGGACAGCAGCCCGTCGTTCATCGCCGCCGGATTGGAGAGCGTCATGAACACGCCTTTGACTTCGGG
>JBKJMN010000259.1:0-29245 GCA_046596405.1 Burkholderiales bacterium | reverse complement strand
CTGGCCGCCGCCACGGGCGCGGTCGCGCAAAATTATCCGACCAAGCCGATCCGCATGATCATGCCGAATGCGCCCGGCAGCGCCAACGATACGCTCGGCAGGATAGTCGCCGCGCACCTGGGCGACGCGCTGGGTCAGCAAATCGTGATCGACAACCGCGCCGGCGCGGGCGGGCTGCTCGGCATGGAAATCGGCAAAGGGAGCGCGGCCGACGGCTATACGCTGGTCGCGGCATCGACCGCGGCGATGTCGATCGCGCCGCATATCTACAAGAAACTGCCCTACGATCCGCTCCGGGACTTCGAGTTCATCTCGCAGTACGCAGCGACGCCCAACGTGCTCGTCGTGAACCCCAATGTGCCGGCCAAAAACATGAAGGAATGGGTCGAGTGGGTCAAGGCCAGCGGCAATTCGCTCAACATGGCGTCGGCGGGCGCGGGCTCGCAGAGCCACCTGACGGGCGTCGCTTTGCTGGCGGATGCCGGCTTGCAATCGACGCACGTTCCATACAAAGGCGGCGGTGCATCGGTGGCCGCCGTGGTGGCCGGCGAATCGCAATGGACCATCACGCCGGCCCCGGCCGTGATGGGGCTCATAAAAAGCGGCCGTTTGCGCGCGCTCGGCCATAGCCTGCCGCAACGCACTGCGCTGCTGCCGGACGTGCCGTCGATCAAGGAATCGATCCCGAAGTTCAACTACAGCGGCTGGAACGGGCTGCTCGCGCCCAAGGGCACCCCGAAAGCCATCCTGGTCAAACTGCGCGCCAGCCTGCTCGAAGTCGCAAAGAAACCCCAGTTCGTCGAGCAATTCGCATTGCAGGGCGCGCAGGTCGTCACCAACACGCCGGAGGAATTCCGCGATTTCGTGCGCCAGGAGTTCGAAAGTTCCGGCGCGGTCGTGCGTGCTGCGGGTCTCAAAGTCGAGTAATTCCATAGTCAACCAGTGAAAGCGAGCCAGCCCGTATGAGTAGCAACCCCGTAAAAGTCGGCATCGTCGGCCTCGGCCGCTGGGCCACCGTGCTTACGCGCGCCGCGCAGAAGTCCGACAAGATCAAAATCGTCGCCGGCTTCAGCCGCTCGGCCGAAAAGCGCACCGCGTTCGCCGCCGAAATGGGCGTGCCTGCCGCGCCTGACATGGCGACTCTGCTCGCCGATCCGGAATTGAAGGGCATCATCCTGACCGTGCCGAACGAGCAGCATCTGCCGATGGCCGAGTTGGTCGCCAAGGCGGGCAAGCACGTGTACACGGAGAAGCCGATCGCGAACACACTCGCCGACGGGCTCAGGATCGCGGCCCTTGAGCAAAAGTACGGCGTCAGCGTGACGGTCGGCCACAGCGCGCGGCTGATGGCCGGCATCCGCATGATCCGCGAAAAGATCGACGCGGGCGAATTGGGGCGCGTCGCGTTCATCGAGGCCAATTTCTCGAACGAGCGCGCGCTTGAATTGACGCCGCAGACGTGGCGTTGGTACAAGGATCGCGCGCCCGGCGGCCCGCTGTCGCAGCTCGCGATCCACCAGTTCGACGTATTGCATTATCTCGGCGGCGAAATCAGCGAAGTCACGTCGATGGCGTCGAAACTGTCGCCGGTCGGCGCCGAAGTCGACGATCAGTCAATGACGGTGATGAAATTTACCGACGGTAAGCTCGGCTACGTGGGTTCGTGCTGGACGTCACCCGGCATTTTTGCCGTGCGCGTATTCGGCTCTAAGGGCCTCATGCATTACGAGATCGATTTCGGCACTTGGGACACGCCGGACCAGCTGCACACGACTTCCACGCTGTACATCCAGCGCGGTAAGGATGGCTACGGCAAGCGCGAAGAAATCAAGCTGCCGCCGAGCGATATGTTCTGCGCCGAACTCGAAATGTTTGCCGATAGCTGCACCACCGGCAAAGTGCGCGAACTGTCCGCACACAACGGCAATGTCGCGGTCGCGGTCGTCTATGCGGCGCTGCGTTCGCTCGAGCGCAACGGGCAGGCGGTGAAAATCGCGGATATCATTGATGAAACAAAAGCAAAAATCTAAACCATTTGCCACAGAGGGCACAGAGATCACAGGGATCACAGAGGAATTCAAAATCTAAAGTTTCCATTTTTATTCGCTTTGGCTTTTCTCTGTGTCCTCTGTGACCTCTGAGGTCAAAGCCTTTCGCTTTTGCCTCAAAGGAACAATCGCATGCTACCCACCCGCCACTTCATCGATCTCACCCAGCCCGAGATTGCGCACCAGCTCAAGAAAAATCCGCTGGTGATCCTGCCCGCGGGCAGTGTCGAGCAGCACGGCCCGCATCTGCCGACCGGCACCGACATTTACGCCAGCCAGGTGATAGGCAACGCGGTCGCCGAACGCATGGACGGGCTGCTGCTGCCGGCCACACCCTTCGGCGTGACGCCGATGCACATGCCGTTCGAAGGGACGATCACGTTATCGACCGATACCTACATGCGGGTTGTGACCGAAACGTGCCAATCGACCGCGCAGCACGGCGCCAAGTACCTGCTGATCATCAACTGGCACGAAGGCAACATCCCGTCGCTCGCCATCGCGTCGGAAGCTTTGCACCGCGAGCACGGCATGACGGTATTGACGGTACAGGCGTGCTACGTCGCGGCGGAACTCTACGGCCACGATTGCGGCGGCCTCACGCACGGCGGGGAGATCGAAGCGCTGGCCGTGCTCGCGTTCCGCCCCGATCTGGTGCATCTTGACCGCATCGACTATTCGGCGGACCACACGCACGGCCGAAAATGGGACAAATTGCGCCGCACGCGCAGCTATCAGCCGGTGCTTACCGACATACGAACTATCGCGGACACGGGCTGGTACGGCGCTCCGGAGCATGCCACGGTCGCCAAAGGCCAAAAAATGCTCAACGACATCGCGGATGCCATCGCAAAAGAGGCCACGGACATCTTCCGCATGCTCGACGAAGCCCAGGGCGGCACTGCGGAGATCAAGCACCTCAAAATCGCCGGCTGAACGCCACGGGCACGCGGGAGCTTTACCCTGTATATTGATTGACCGACTGGAGCCGTCTTCGAGTAAGCTTGATGTAAGCCTGCCCGCGCACACTCTTGTCCAGCTTACCCACGAGGCATACAGCGTGGTTCAAAAACCCGAGGAGATTTCGATGGAAGCACCCAACCTGTCCGCAGCACGCCAGGGCGCGAAGTGGGACTTGCCCCGCTTTGGCCGTCTGTTCATTTTCATCATCAGCGCCGGTTTTCTGTACCCGAACGTGTGGATTGAAGGCATGGACTTGATGACGCTTCACGACAAGAACGACGCCAACGTCCAGCGCTAACCGCAAGAAAGCGGCGCGCCTGCCCGCGCGCCGTTTCACATCAGCCAGGCGGCCAGCGAAATTTACGCCCGGCCATGATGTGCATGTGCAGGTGAAACACGGCCTGCCCGCCTTCCTTGCCGTTATTGATCACGAGCCGGAAGGCCCCGTCGATTTTGAGTTGGCGCGCAATCTTGCCGGCCGCGAGCAGCATGTGGCCGAGCAGCGCCTCATCGCCGGCGGTCGCGTTCGACAGCATATCGAGCGGTTTCTTCGGCACCAGCAGGATATGCACCGGCGCCTGCGGATTCGCGTCTCTGAACGCCAGGCACAAATCGTCCTCGTAAACGATGTCGGCTGGAATCCGGCGGTCGATGATCCTGGCAAACAGCGTGTCGGCCATCGGTAATCTCCTTACTTTTTATCCGGGGCGAGGCTCGCCGCCGTCCAGACGACGATCGCGTCGATGAGTTCGCTGCTGGCGCCCGCGAGCGCGCGCACTCCGCCTTCGGCGTTGGCGCTTGCCGCAGGTTTCTCGAACGTAAACGTTTTCTGCGCCAGCATGCTGCGCCGGGCGACGTTCACGATGCTGGCGCGCGCAACCACCACTGCGCGGCTCGCCTCGGCCGTGTCGAATACCTGGCTGAATTCTTCAAGCTCGACCCGCAAGGCATAATCGGCGCGCGCGCTGTCGGCGATATTCACGATTCCGCCGTCGCTGGCCGCCGCCAGTTGCGCCCGCAACCGTTGCGAAAGCAAGGACGCCACCGGGGCCGCCCACCGGCTGTTGGCGTAGGTCAACTGGCGCGCGGCATCCTGATAATTAAGGCGGTAGACGATCGCGTTCGATTCGAGCCATCCGGGTGCCGCAACGGATTGCACGAGCAAGCTTGCCCGTATGCGTGGCTGACCCGCCGGGACGGCGCGCGCCGCGCCAAGGTCATAGGCCGCGGCCGCGTCTTTTTTCTCGGGCCCGAGCGAACAGCCCCCGAGAGCGAGTAACAGCAATCCTGCCAACACTTTTTTCATCGCGTCCCCCGCTGGGCGCTGAACCCGGGTTCGCCGGGACCCGGCGGCATCGGATTACGGCCGAAGATAAGGCTGGCCGGCTGCTCGTTGATCTCGTTCAATAAGCGCTCGAGCCCGCGCGACGAGCGCTGCACGTCGTCGAGCAGCACATTCAGGCGCGGTACTGACTCCGCCATCATCGCGTCCGACAAGGCGGCGCCGCTGACGCTGAATTGCTCGGCGCCCTGCGCCGCACGCTCGAACGAATCGAGCCGCTGATTGATGTTGGCGAGCAGCGTATCGGCGCGCTTCAACGCGACGCTCGTGTCGTTGAGCAGCGCGGGCAGGGACTTGACCGTCGGCTCCATCGACGATGCGAGCGACGCGAATTTGCCGGTCGCGGTGTCGAGGCCGCGCAACGTGCCCACCAGCTGCTTCTGATTGTCGTCGCTGAGCAGCGTATTCACGCGCTTGGCGACCTGGTTGAAGTTGACGATCATTTCTTCGCCCGACTCGGTCACGCTGTCGATGAACGATGGCCGCACTTCGATGCGCGCCACCTGGGTGCCCTGGCTGGCGAGCGGCGTGGGTTTTTTCCCGTCATCGTCGAGCATGACATAAGCGAGCCCGGTCACGCCTTGCGAGCCCAGTCGCGCGAAAGTTCCCTCGGTCAGCGGCGTCCCGGTCTGAACCAGGATCGTGACCAGGATCGCGCGCGCTTCCTGCTGGTCGAACTTGATATCCACCACCTTGCCGACCGTCACGCCGCGGTAGCGCACGGGCGCCTGCGGGTTGAGCCCCGACACGGGATAGCGCGAAATCAGCACATATTCGTTGTTTTCGACGGTCTCGCCGCTGAACCATAATGCCGTGGCCACCACTCCGATACCGAGCAGGATGGTGAACAACCCAGCCGCCAGCGCATATGCCCTGTTTTCCATATTACTGCTCCCCTTTTAAACCAGCGGCCGGACAGCTCCGGACCGTGCTGCCTCAAGTCATCGACACGATGGCCTTAACCGCGTGCACTGCTTCGAGCGCACGCCGCCCGCGCTCCCCCATGAAAAAATTGCGGATGAACGGATGCGGGTTGGACACCACTTCGTCCAGCGTGCCGACGACTTCGAGCCGCTGCTCGCACAGCACGGCGACGCGGTCCGACAGCGCCACCAGCGTATCGAGGTCGTGCGTGACCATTACGACCGTGAGGTTCAGCTCACGGTGCAATTCCTTGATCAGCGACACAAAACTCTCACTGCGGTCGGGGTCAAGACCCGCCGTCGGCTCGTCGAGAAACAAAAGTTCGGGCTCGAGCGCAAGAGCGCGCGCGAGCGCGATTCGTTTGACCATGCCGCCCGACAGTTCAGCGGGCATCTTGGTTGCGTGGCGCGGCTCGATGCCGACCATGTCGAGCTTCATCATCACCAGATCGGTGATGAGTTCCTCATCGAGCAGGCGCAGTTCGCGCATCGGCAAAGCGACATTGTCAAACACCGTGAGCGCGCTGAAAAGCGCGCCCTCCTGGAAGAGCATGCCCCAGCGATGGCGCATGTTGCGCAACCCGGCTGCATCGTGCCCCTGCAGCGATACGCCGAAGACGCGCACTTCGCCGCGCGCGGGCTGCTCGAGACCTATCATCTGGCGCAGCATCGTCGTCTTGCCGCTGCCCGAGCCGCCGACCAGCGACATGATCTCCCCGTGCCGCACGTTCAGGTCGATGTCGCGGTGCACGACGTTGGTGCCGAACTGCGTCCACAGCCCCTTGATTTCGATGATGTTGTCTTCCATCAGCTGATCCCGATATCTTTGAACATGATGGCGAACACCGCGTCGACGATGATCACGACGGTAATCGAAGTCACGACGGAATTCGTGGTGCCGATGCCGAGGCTCTCCGTATTGGGTTCGATACGCAAACCGAAATGGCAGGCGACGAGCGCGATCAGGAAACCGAACACGACGCCTTTGCCCAGGCCCAGCCACAGGTTGGCGATCGGCACCGAGCCCGGCAGGCTCGACAGAAAATAAGTGTAGCCTATGCCCAGCTCGGCCTGGGCCGATACCATGCCCCCGATCAGCGCGATCGAATTGGTCCACAGGACAATCAGCGGCATCGAGATCGCGAGCGCAAGCATCTTCGGCAGGATTAGGCGCAGCGTCTGCGGGATGCCCATGACTTCCATCGCGTCGAGTTCCTGCGTGACGCGCATGACACCCAGTTGGGCAGTGATGGACGAGCCCGAGCGGCCGGCGATCAGGATCGCCGCTAGCACGGGCCCTAGTTCGCGGACCACGCTGATGCCCAGTATGTTGACGATAAAAGCGTCGGCGCCGAAGATTTTCAATTGCTGCGCCGATAAATACGAGAGCACGACGCCCACCAGAAACCCAACCAGCGCGGTGATACCCAGCGCCTGGGTGCCCGTGCGATAGACGTTGGACGAGATTTCACGCCAGGGGATGCGGGCCGGCCGCCGCACCAGATAGGCCGCGTCCAGCACGACCTGGCCGAGTACGCTCACCATCGTCGCGAGGTGATCGAGCACATGCAAAACTTTGCGCCCGATCGCGACGACTATCCATAAGCGGTCGGGGCCGGCTTCGGGCTGCGCGGGCTCGGGCGCTATGTCCAGATGCTGGAACACCGCTTCGTGTTCGGGCTTCAATAGCAGGTTGGGCGTGCGCCGGCGGCCCCAGGCGCGCCACAGCACCATGGCGCCCGCATGATCGAGCACGTCGATTTCACGTAAATCCCAAGCGGCGCCCGTATCGGTGCGGTATTCAGCCAGGCGCGGGCTCAGTTCGGCCAGGCGGCGCTCCAGCCCGCGTAAATTCCAGGCGCCGCTCACCACGAAGCACCGGACTTGACCGGGCGTCGTAACGAGTTTGATTTCAGGCGCGGGCAACGGGCCGGACGCGGGAGAGGGCATGAGTAAGCGCTTATTTAGGTACCGCGGAAGCGATTCCCCCTCCGTAGCTGCCTGATTGGGAAACGTTTTTATCCTATCCGTCTGGGGCTCAGAAGTCAAAAAGTTCACTTCGGTGAAGCTATTTGGTGCATTGCAATAAAAATGTCTTGACTTGGTGCACCAAGCCCATATAATCCTAATTGTGCATCGCAGCAAAAGCAGTCGCCAGCCCCGGATTCATGTAGCAAACGGATGATTTAATTCAACTTTTATAGGAGACTCACCATGTTTCAGACCCCCGAACAGTTTATGGCACTCAATAAAGCAAACTTGGAAGCCGCGGTCCGTTTTGCAGGGATTGCGCTGGAAGGCGCGGAGCGCATGCTCGAACTGCAACTTAAAACCGCCAAGAGCGCGTTCGCCGACGGCGTGCAGCAAGCCAAAGCGCTGACCGAAATCAAAGACGTGCAGGAATTCGCGCAGTTGAAGAACACGCTCGCGCAGCCGACGATCGAAAAAGCGACGAGCTATGTCAAGAGCGTTTACGACGTCGCCGCGACCACCCAGTCGGAAATCAACAAGCTGGTCGAAGAGCAAGTCGCCGAGTTCAACAAGCAAGTGGTGACTAGCCTCGACAAAGTCGTGAAATCGGCCCCGGCCGGTTCCGAAGTGGCCGTCGCTGCGGTCAAGTCGGCGATCACCGCCGTCAACTCGGCTTATGACAACCTGTCCAAATCGGCCAAGCAGTTTACCGAAATGACCCAGGCGAATGTCGAAGCCGCGACGACTCAGGCCGTTCACGCGACCAAGAAAAAAGCCGCTTAATAGCGCGCTTCGCAGCAAGCCATAAAAAAACCCGGCGCGAGCCGGGTTTTTTTCGTCCCTCGTCCAGCGGTCGCTACGGTGCATCCGCCCACGTAAAGCCGAGCGCGACGACGCCGCTTTTCAGCTCCGCAATCGCGGCGGGCACGCGCCCGGCTTCACCGCGCACCCCAAGCTCGATATAGCGGTCGGTCTCGCTCATGTGCGGCAGGCTGAAAACTTTCAGGCCCGGGTAGCGCGCAAGCGTCGCGTTCATCAGTTCGATCAACTGGCTTTCCCCCGCACCGCGCACGACAATCGCGCTTTCGGCGACCCTGCCGGCCACGTGCTGGTCCGCGTACCAGTTGTCGAGCACCCACGCCATCATCGGCCACGCCATCTGCGGGAATCCCGGCACGAAATGATGGTGCCTGATGCTGAAGCCGGGAATCCGGTTGTATGGGTTGGGAATGATCCGGCTGCCGCGCGGGAATTCACCCATCGCGAGGCGCTGCGGCGTGATGTCGGCGCCGAACCGGCCGCGAATTTCGGTCTCGGCATCCGGATGCAGCTGCAGCGCAACGCCCGTCGCGTCGGCCGCGCATTGCCGCGTGTGATCGTCCGGCGTCGCGCCGATGCCGCCGAAGCTGAACACCACGTCGGCGGTGGCGAGGGTCCGTTTGAGCGTCGCGGTGATCAGCGCGGGCTCGTCAGCCAGATACTGGCACCAGGCGAGTTCGAGGCCGCGCTCGCCGAGCGTCGAGACGACCTGCGCCATGTGCTTGTCCTGGCGCTTGCCGGACATGATTTCGTCGCCAATGATGATTGCGCCAAACTGCATGGGATTTCCTGGCCGCGCGCGGGCAGAATGCGAAGCCGCGATGATACCCAACGGCCCGGCTACGTCAACTGTGGATATACGACTCCAGCTGGTTGATCGTGATCTGTTGCTCCGAGATCGTTTCCTTCACGAGATCGCCGATCGACAGCACGCCGATCAGCTGGTCGTTTTCGAGCACGGGCAAGTGACGGATGCGCTTGTCGGTCATCAACGCCAGGCACTCCTCGACCGTGTTTTTCTGCTGCACGCAGACCACGCGCTCGGTCATGATTTCCCTGACCGGCGTGTCGTGCGACGACTTCCCCTGGAGGATCACTTTGCGCGCGTAATCGCGCTCGGAGAGGATGCCGGCCAGCCGGCCGTTCTCGACAACCAGCAGCGCGCCGATGTCTTTTTGCGCCATCTGCTGCAGCGCTTCAAACACGCGCGTGTCGGGACCGACCGTGCACAATCCCTTGGTTTTGGCCTGCAGCAGCTGCTTAACCGTTTTCATCCCGCCTCCTGGGGTCAATCGAATCGCGGCGACACCCGCCGTTTTGCTTTCCAGTGTAATCCAATCCGCTGCGCACGCAAACGCGAGGCAGCATTTCACGTTATTATCGCGCCGGCACTGCGCCGTTTTGACGTGATGGCCGCCGCCTGACCGCGGCCCGCCCGCTGCCATCCAACGCAAGCTTCCGGAGCCTCCTATGTTCGACGCCACCAAAACTTTCCTCACCGACCTGTGGGGACTGACGAAGCCGTACTGGTTCTCCGACGAGCGCTGGGCCGCACGCGGACTGCTCGCGATCGTCGTCGTTCTGAATCTCGCGCTCGTTTATGTCGAAGTGCTGCTGAGCTACTGGCAGAACGATTTTTACAATACGCTGCAAAACAAGGACGAAGCGGCTTTCTACGCGCAGATGATCAAGTTTTGCTGGCTTGCCGGCGCATTCATCGTCGTCGCAGTTTACCGGCTCTACTTCCGCCAGATGCTGCAAATCAGGTGGCGCGCATGGCTGACGAAAGATTACCTCGGCAATTGGGTCGGGCAGCAAACGTACTACCGGCTCCAACTCATGAACAGCGGAACGGACAATCCCGATCAGCGCATCGCGGAGGATTTGAACCTGTTCTGCGACCAGACGCTGCGGCTCACGCTCGATCTGTTGTCGCAGATCATCACGCTTTTTTCTTTCCTCTTCATCCTGTGGAACCTGTCCGGCACCTTGAGCTTCGCCGTCGCGGGCCGCACCATCGATATTCCGGGCTATATGGTGTGGGTCGCGCTCGTCTACGCGGTGCTCGGCACCTGGCTCGCGCATTTGATCGGCCGCCCGCTCGTCGGTCTGAATTTCGACCGCCAGAAGTTCGAAGCAAATTTCCGCTTTTCCATGATGCGATTCCGCGAGAATACCGAAGCCATCGCGCTATACCGCGGCGAAGCCGCCGAAATGCGCGGCATGCTGCGGAGTTTTGCGGACGTCGTCACGAACTGGTGGGCGCTCATGCGCAGAACGAAGAAGTTCACCTCGTTCAACGTCGGCTACAACCAGATTGCGATTATTTTCCCGTTCTTCGTCGCCGCGCCACGGTTCTTCAGCGGCAAAATCCAGCTCGGCGACCTGATGCAGACGTCGACTTCATTCAACAAAGTGCAATCGGCGCTGAGCTGGCTGGTCGATTCCTATGCGGAGCTCGCGCAGTGGAAAGCCACTCTCGACCGCCTCACCACGTTCCGCAACGCGACGCTCCGCGCGCGCGACGATGCGCGCACCCGCGCAGGCGTAACGACGGCCACGCACGAAGGAAGCGGCTTGGTCGCGAGCGATGTCGGCGTCGACCTGCCCTCCGGGCAGCCGCTGCTCGCGCCGTTCAGCGTCGAATTCAAGCCCGCCGAAAGCGTGCTCGTCACCGGCGCCTCGGGCTCGGGCAAGAGCACGCTGTTCCGCGCGCTGGCCGGCATCTGGCCGTTCGGCCGCGGCACAGTATCGCGGCCGCGCGATGCGAGCAGCCTGTTCCTGCCGCAAAAACCGTATCTGACTATCGGTACGCTGCGCGAGCAGCTGTGCTACCCCGCGGCGAGCGACGCGTACAGCGATGCCGATTTGCGCGGGGTACTCGCGGATTGCCGGCTCGCGCATCTCGCGGACCGCCTGGACGAGGAACAACATTGGGCGCAGATTTTATCGGGGGGCGAGCAGCAGCGCGTGGCGTTCGCGCGCGCGCTGCTCAACAAACCGGCCTGGCTCTTCATGGACGAGGCCACTTCTGCGCTCGACGAAGAAACCGAGGGCGAGCTCTACCGGTTGCTGACGCAACGCCTGCCGCGCACGGCGGTCATCAGCATCGGGCATCGGGCGAGCCTGCGTCAGTTTCACCACCGCCGGCTGGAGATTCAAAAATCCGGCACGGGCGCCGCCACGCTGCACTGGGCAATCTAAGCCGGCGCGGTCACGCGAGCTTGGCGTCGCTGTGGCGGCCGGCGAGCAGCCGCGCGATCGCCTGCGCGTCAACCGGCTTGCTGAAGTAATGACCCTGCATCTCGTCGCACTGGTGTTCCTGCAAAAATCGGTACTGCTCGCTCGTTTCGACCCCTTCGGCAATCACGCGCAGGCGCAGGCTGTGGGCCATCGCGATCACCGCCTCGGTGATTGCCGCGTCGTCCTTGTCGCCGGGCAGGTCGAGCACGAATGAGCGGTCGATCTTGACACTGCTGATCGGGAAGCGCTTAAGGTAGCTCAGCGACGAGTAGCCGGTGCCGAAGTCATCGATCGAGATGCGTACACCCAGGCGCTTTAACTGCTGCAGCACCTGGACGGCGCGATCGGCATTGTGCATGACCGTGCTTTCAGTAATCTCGAGTTCGAGCATGCGCGGGTCAAGGCCGGTGTCGCGCAATACGCGCAGGACGACCGCCGCGAGCTCGTCGCGCGCGAACTGGCGCGCCGACAGATTGACCGCGACGCTGATCGGCGGCGTGCCGAGGGCCGCCCATCCCTGCGCTTGCGCGCATGCGGTGCGCAGCACCCACTCGCCGATCGGCGCGATCAGGCCGGTCTCTTCCGCGAGCGGGATGAACTGCGCGGGCGGCACCATGCCAAGCTCCGGATGCTGCCAGCGCACCAGCGCTTCAACGCCCGTGATGCGGCCGCTGCGCATATCCACCTTCGGCTGGTAATGCAGCAGGAATTCGCCGCGCTCGACGGCGTGGCGCAGGCTCGTCTCGAGCGCCAGCCGCTCGAACGAATGCTGGTTCATCTGCGCCGAGTAAAACTGATAATTGTTCTTGCCCTGCTCCTTCGCGCGATACATCGCAATGTCGGCGTTCTTGAGCAGCGCCTGCTGGTCGGCGCCGTCTCCGGGATAGATACTGATGCCAACGCTGGCAGTCACGTGAAATTCCTGGCCGCAGATGAGAAAAGGGCGCGCCACAGTGTCAAGGATTTTCTGTCCCACGCCGGCAACCTGCGCGGGATCGGTCACATCCTCGATCAGCACCACGAATTCATCGCCGCCCTGGCGCCCGATAGTGTCGCCTTCGCGCAGGCATTCGCGCAGCCGCTCCGCGAGCTGCTTCAGGAGCTGGTCGCCGGCATCGTGACCGAGCGTGTCGTTGATGACCTTGAACCGGTCGAGATCGATAAACAACACTGCCGCCATGGCGGCCAGGCGCTGTGCGCGCGCCAGCGCCTGCGTCAGGCGCTGGTTGAACATGGCGCGATTGGGCAGGCCCGTCAGCGTGTCGTGATTGGCGAAGAAGGTTAAGTGCGACTCTGCCTCCTTGCGCGCGATGAACTGGCCGATCTGGCTGCTGATGTCGGTCGCGATCTCGACCACCTGCTCGTCGCGCGCGCGCACGGCGCGGCCGAAAAGCTCGATCACGCCATAGAACTCACCGCTGACCAGGATCGGAAACGCAAATGCGCAGCGCAGGCCCGCGGTCAGCGCCGCAGCGCCGCGCACGAAGGTCGGCTCCAGCGCAATATCCGATAGCCAGACCGGCCGGCCGCCCGCCCACACTTTGCGCAGCAACCCCGCGTTCTCGCCCGTGGTATCGACGCGCGTCGCGGATTGCCGCAGGAAAAGCTGGATGGCAGGCTCGGCCAGCCCCCAATCCTCGGTGTGCCGCATCAACCCGTCGTCTTTGGCAACGATCCGACGCGCGCCCGCGGCCCAGCCGAGGCCCTCGCATAGCGTCTGGATCACGCGCGGGATGACTTCCTCGACGCTGCCAGCCTCGGCGAGCAAGACGGTCACCGCGTTCTGAATATTCTGCCGGCGATCGGCGCGTTTACGCTCGCTGATGTCGGCTGCAAGCAGCACCATGCCATCGACCTTGCCGCTGGCATCGCGCAGCGCGGCTGCCGACAAGCTCACGGTTATCTCGGTGCCGTCTTTGCACCGGCGTATCGCCTCGACGTCCGCGAAGTGCTCGCCGCGTAAGATGCGCTCGCGAAACGCCGTGCCCTCGGCTTTCTTTTCGGCCGGCACCGATAGCATGTGCTTGCCGATTGCTTCCTGCTCGGTCCACCCGAACAGGCGCTGCGCTGCCGCGTTCCAGCGATTGATCAGACCATTCTCGTCCTGCACGATGATGGCGAGCGGGGAAGCCGCAACGAGCGCCTCGAGCCGCGCCGATGAGCGCTGCAGCGCTGCGCGATCGCGTTTGCGCTCGCCGATGTCGGCGAACATTGCGACCATGCCGGCGGCTTCACCGGCGCGGTTGTAGATCGCCGCCGCGGAGACGCTGACATCGACGAGGCTGCCGTCCTTGCGGCTACGCACGGTCTCGACGCTGGCGAAAGTCTCGCCGTTAAAAATCCGCGTGCGGTGCGCCTTCGCTTCGGCCATGAGTTCGGGCGGCACCAGCGGCGTCGGCCGGCCCAGCACCTCATATTGCGTCCAGCCGAATATGCGCTCCGCGGCGGGATTCCAGCGTTCGACTTGGAGATTCACGTCGAACTCGATGATCGCGAGCGGCGAAGCGGCGATCAGCGCTTCGCCGCGATCGGTCGCCTCTTGTAATGCTTGCTCGATTCTTTTTTGGTCGTCGAGCTGGTGGTGCAGTTGCGCGATCGCGTCATCAGCCGTTTGATTCGCGGCCGAGAGGCGTTTGACGAGGTCGGCGTTTTGGAAGCGCGTGCGCAGCGAAGCGGCGTGCGACTTGTGCACTATCGGACACGCCACCAGCATCACGCCGAGAAAGACGGTGAGCAGAGCGCCCGTGATCACATGGATCGAATCACCATACGCAACCATCGCGATGATCGGCGGGACCACTGCGGCGAACATGAAACCGAGAAACGCGCGCTTAATCGGCGTGAGCAGAATCAGGGCGCTCGCGACCGTTCCCGCGACCACGAAAATTATCAGGAGCTGGTGGTCCCAATCGGCGCCCGCGAGCAGCAGCGAACCGAGCACGCCCCACAGGCTGCCCATCGCGACCGTGACCATCACAAACCTGGCGGCCCAGACGCGCGTACCATGCGCCGCCGCGTGAGCAACGTATTGCCGGTAAAGGACGTATCGCGCGGCCGTGACTCCGGCAACCAGGGCGAACCAGCTGAGGAGAAGCGCGCCGGATACGACGTTCCATAAGCCGGCCACCACGATCACCGCGATGGCGAGCGTGCCGCCATAAGCCGGACGTGACAGCTCGTACAGCAAATGGACCTGCGCCTTGAATACCTCCGCCGCCGTCTCGTCAGGGCCGTCGCGCGGCAATGCCTCAAGCGGCTCGGAAATGCGCGCCATGCAGGTTCGCCTCCGGGGCAGTCGGGAAGTCGGTGTATTGTGACACGATCCGCATGCTGGCAATCATCGCGGCGCGCTTCAACGTTGAGCCGCGATCGCGCCGGCCTTGGCGAGCACACGCTGCGCCATGCGGATATTCGCAATATCGATCATGCGCCCGTCGAGTTGCACCGCGCCGCGGCCCTCGCGCGCGGCTTGCGCCATCGCCTCGACGATCCGGCGCGCGCGCGCGACCTCCTCGGCCGCGGGGCTGAAGACCGTATTCACGCCGTCGATTTGCGCCGGATGGATCACCATGCGGCCCTCGAAACCTAGCGCGGCGGCGCGCTGGCTGGAGGCGCGAAAACCGTCGGCATCGTTGAAGTCGCTGTACGGACCGTCGATCGGCCGCAAACCATAGGCGCGGCACGCGGTGACGATGCGGGCATGCGCGGCATGCCACGGATCCAGTTGAAAATAGTCGCGCTTGCCGGCCGCATTCGGCTCGCTCAGCACGCCGTAATCGGCATTGAGCCCACCGATCGTCGTCGAGCGTGCGCCGGTCGAGGCCGCGAAATCACCGGAGCCGAAACACATCGCTTCCAGGCGCCGGCTTGCTTGCGCGATCGCCTCGACATTGCACAGGCCAAGGGCGGTTTCGATCATGAGTTCGAAGCCGATGCGCTTTTCACGCTGGCATTCCTGCTCGATCTGCGTGACCAGCACGTCGAGCGCGTAAACGTCGGCGGCCACCCCGACCTTCGGCAGGAATAGTAGGTCGAGCCGCGGGCAGGCCGCGACGACTTCGATCACGTCGCGGAACGTGTATTGCGTGTCGAGGCCGTTGATGCGCACGCTCATGGTCTTGGCGCCCCAATCGATGTCGTTCAACGCAGCAACCACGTTGCGGCGCGCGCGCGGCTTGTCGTCGGGCGCGACCGAATCCTCGAGGTCGAGGAACACGACGTCCGCCGCCGAGCGGCTCGCCTTGTCGATCATTTTCGGGTTCGATGCGGGCACCGCGAGCTCCGAGCGGTGCAGCCGCGGCGTCGCCGGTTCAAACGAAGTGAGGCTCATGGCAGATTTTCCCGATCAGGCAATACGTGAAGTCGACGTCAGCAGCACGGATTCTTACGCCGGGTTTTGGCCGGCGGCCCGCTCGAGCGCTCGTATGAGCACCGAAAAATCCGCCGCACCCTCGCCCGCGCCCATCAGCGCGTTGATCTGCTGCTTGACCACCGCGCCCGCGGGTAGCGGCAATCCCGCTTCCTGCGCGAGCTCGAGCACGATGCCCATATCCTTGTGATACAGGCGCGTATCGATGCCGGGGCCGAACTCGCGGCCGACCATGCGCTTGCCGAAGAGCTCGAGCACGCGGCTCGCCGCCACACCGCCCATCAACACTTCGTGCACGCGCGCAGGATCGAGCCCGCAACTGCGCGCGAGCGCCAGCGCCTCGGCCGCGGCCTGCGCGGTAACGGTAAGCGCGAGCTGGTGGCACGCCTTGGTTATCTGGCCCGCGCCGTGCCCGCCCATGTGCACGATCGTCTTGCCGAGGCACGCGAACAACGGCTTGATTTTTTCGAACACCGGCGCCTTGCCGCCCGCCATGATAGCCAGCGTCGCAGCCTGCGCGCCCGCCGGTCCGCCCGACACCGGTGCATCGATATGCTCGAGACCGCGCGCCTCGAGCGCCTGCGCGATGCGCTGCGTCGCGAGCGGCGAGATCGTTGCCATGTCGACGACGATGCAGCCGGCTCCGGCCCCTTCGATGATGCCGCCGGCCCCCAAGGCGACAGCTTCGCTGTCGGCCGAGGCGGTGACCAGCGAAAACACAATATCGGCGGTCCGCGCGACTTCCGCGGGATTCGCCGCCGTGCGCGCGCCCGCGCCAACGAGCGGCTCCAGCGCCTGCGCGCGCCGCGCGTAAACGGTCATCTCATAGCCGGCTTTCAGCAGGTTGATTGCCATCGGCCGGCCCATCGCACCCAGGCCGATGAAGCCGAGTTTCAGCGCGCTCATACCTTGCACTCGGTGCGTTGCGGCGCTTTCACGTTGGGATCCCACCAGCGTCCGATGCTCGCGCGCAGGTCACCGAGCGTGGCAAAACTCAGCGGTTTCGCCACCGCCATGGCGTCCGGGACAGTATTGCCGCCGACGTTTTCAGTCACGGTGTCGACCCGGTGCACGCGCCAGCCCGCGATATTGAACGCATTGTCGAGCGCCGGCATGCGGCTTTGCTGCTCCCACACGCCGGCGAGCTTGATCTCGGTCTGGCGCTGCGCCGGGAAGTCCGCAGCGTAGCTGACCGTCAGGTCAAAACGCACGCCGGTTGGCAGCCGGCGCGCGGTGCCGCGCGCGCGCCAGGGCGCGCCGATGTCCTTGCGCGCGCTGAGGTCCTTGCGCAGCCGCAGGGTGTTTTTCTCGTCGCCGACGTCGAGCGCCGTTGCGCTGCCGGCGGCGGGCAAACCGTCGGGCATTGCGCGCGCCAGCAACCGCAACGCGAGTTGCAGGTAGAGCACCGGCTCGTTGAGTTCTTGCAGTTCGCGTCCGCGCTGCGGCGCGATGTCTTTGAGCAGCAGCGCCTGATCGCCGCACACCGACAACACGGTGCCGCTCAATTTCGCATCCCCCCGCCGCTCGGTCTTGACGAGCCGCACGTCGCCGTTGTCGGCGCGGTCGAATTGCCACTCCGCGGCGAGTCCGCCCGCCGTATCGGTCGCGGTCAAGGCAATATGGCCGGCGCTGAACCAGACCTCGGCCGGTTTAGAAGGCTGCGCGCCAGCCCCCGTCGCGACCGCCGCCAGCAGCGCCACAGCAGCGCATTTCCACATGGATTTCCTCCTGAAGATACCGCATGTTACCGGCTGCGCGCGGGCGCGTGCAGGATGGCGCGACGAACGGCGCGAGCCGCACGATTAACGGATCAAACCGAGCGCGAGCGTCAGCGGCAGACTGATCCAGAACAGGATTGTACTCCAGCCGATCAACAGGGCCGCTGCCGCGCCATCGAGCCGGAAGCGGTCCGCCAGCAGCAGCGCCGTCATCATCGCCGGCGTCGTGGCTTCGAGCGTCGCTGCGTACTGCGCCTCGGCGAGCGGCGTGAAGAAGAGGCGCGCAACGCACGCTACGACGAGCGGCGCGAACAGGAGCTTGACCGCGGCGGCCGTCAGAATTTCCGGCCGCGGCGTCAGATTGCGCCATGGAATCGTCATGCCGAGCACGAACAGCGTAACGGGTATCGTCGCCTGCCCTATCATATGCGCGGCGCTCACCAGCGGCCGGTAAGTGAGATCGAGCGCCTGCAGCGCGAGCCCGAGCGCAAACGCCCACAGCGGCGGCAGCGAGACGACGATGCGCCACAGCGACGGATAGGACACCGGTTTTTCATGCGATCCCAGGCGCGTGGCGATCCACACCCCGAGCGTCCAGATGAACGGCATCGTCATCAGCATGTCGTTGAATACCGCGTAGCGCACCGCTTCGCGGCCGAAGAAAAACATCACGACCGGCGCGCCGATGTTGAAGGTATTGCCGAACATCCCGCCCAGCATCAGGACCGCGCGCGTCGGATCGCTGAGCCCGCGTCCCAGCGGCGTCAGATACAGCAGCACATAGAGCAGCGCGCCCGAGGTCAGCGTGGCGATGCCCACCAGCAGCGGCACCGACAGCAGGTCGGGCGTAATCGGCGTATTGGCGACGACCGCGAACAGGATGCAGGGGTAGAAAACGTACAGTACGAGCCGGTTCAGCTGCGTGCGCATCGCTTCGACCGGCGTGTCGCGAAAAATGAGCGGCCATACCGCGCCAGCCGCCACCAGCAGCGCCAGCGGCAGCATGACCTCGATCATCAGGTTGAAGAGCTGCGTCATTCGGATTCGAATCGCAAGGAGCTGAAAAGCAGAAAACCATTTGCCACAGAGGGCACAGAGATCATTCTTTTCAATACCCCCTTGAGGGGTACAGAGGAATTCAAAATCTAGATCTCCATCTATTCGTGTTGGCTTTTTTCTGTGTCCTCTGTGAGCTCTGTGGCCAAAGCTTTGGATTTCTTGAACTATGCTTTTGCCGTGGCGTCGGGATTGACCAGATTCGGCGGCGCGCTGCCCGTCAGCGCGGCAACCGCGTTTTTCGCGGCAGTCATCGCCATCGCGCGGCGCGTCGCCTCGGTCGAACTGCCGACGTGCGGCGCGAGCACCACGTTCTTCAAGACGAGAAATTCCGGATTGAGCCTGGGCTCGTTCTCGAATACGTCGAGTCCCGCCGCACGGATGGTGCCGTTCTTCAGCGCGGCGATGAGCGCGGCATCGTCGACCACGCCGCCGCGCGTCGAATTGATCAGGATCGCCGTGGGCTTCATCTGCTTGAGTTCGGCCGCCCCGATGTAATGATGGGTCGCCGGCGAGTAAGGGATTTGCAGCACGACAAAATCCGCCTGCGCGAGCAACTGCTCCTTGGTCGCATACTCGGCGTTGAGCCATTTCTCGACGTCAGCCGGCCAGCGGTTGCGGTTCTGATATAGCACGCGCATCTTGAAGCCGGCCGCGCGGCGCGCGATCTGCTGACCGATGCGGCCCATGCCGATGATGCCGAGCGTTGCATGATGCACATCGATGCCGAGCATCTGCTTCAAATGCCAGCCCTGCCAGTGGCCGGCGCGGATATAGGCCTCGGCCTCGGTCAGGCGGCGGGCGGTGGCGAGGATCAGCGTAAACGCGAGATCCGCGGTGCTGTCGTCGAGTACGCCTGGCGTGTTGGTCACCATCACGTTGCGCGCGGTGCACGCGGGCACGTCGATATTGTTGTAGCCGACCGCGATATTGGCGACGACCTTCAGCCGCGGGGTTGCCGCCAGCAGCGTTTCGTCGATGCGATCGGTGAGGCAGCACACGACGCCGTCCTTGTCCTGCAGGCGCTTACCCAACGTTGCCGGGTCGAACGGCTGATCGGCCTGGTTGGCTTCTACTTCGCAATGCCCGGCAAGGTAAGCGAGCGTTTCATCGAACACTTCGCGCGTGACGAGGATTTTCGGTTTCATTGCAGACCCTGTGAATTGACCGCCCGCCTGCGAAGGTGACGGAAAAACGCCGATTATCGCATAGCGTGCGCACGCGCCTGTCAGGCTCCGGCCACGCGCGAGACGTTGCGGCAACGCGTCTCGGTAAGGCGACACGCCGCCACGATGCCAATGAGCGACCATGCGGCGAGCACGCCGACGCCGAGTCGGTAGGCGGCGGCGCTGCCCCCGGCCACTACCCCGGCGCCGCTGTCCACCACCCAGCCGACGAGCGGCTGCAGCACGCCTGACGCCACGAAGCCGCCGATATTGGCGATCGCGATCGCCATGCCGGCGCGTTCGGGCGGATTGACTTCCTTGGCGATCGACCACGTCAATGTAAAGCCCGGCACCGCCAGCCCCGTGAGCAACGCCGCCATCACTGCGCCGTTCGCGCTCGGGATCGGCAGCGCCAGCCAGACGAGGCCGGTTGCGCTATAAGCCGCTGCGGACGCGATAACCAGCGCCCGGCGCACGCCAAGCCGGTCCGACAGCCAGCCTATGAGCGGCGCACTGCAGGCAAATGCCAGCAATATGAGTGCCGTGCAGCGCCCCGCCGCGATCGGACTCATGCCGTGCGCATGGACCAGAAACGGGACCGCCCACAAACCAATGAAAGTCATGTACGCGCCAGACATCCCCACATTGACCCAGAACGGCGGCCAGGTCGCCGGGTTGGCCGCCACGGCGGCGAGCGCGCGCCGCCAGCTGCCGGTGGCCGCAGGGGCCCGCGCAGCGTGCGGCGCTTCACGCACGAACAGCCCGATCGCCAGGGACAGCACTAACGAGGCGATGCCGACCGCGACGAAGACGCTGCGCCACGAAACTATCGTGATCAACCAGGCGAGCGGCGCTGTCGCAACCAGCGCACCGGCGATACCGGCGACGTTGGCGGCGCCCACCGCCGTCGCGAAACGCCGCTCGTGAAACCAGTCCGCGCACAGTTTGAGCATGCAAACGAATACGACTGAGACGCCGAGGCCGGCGAGCGTTCGCGCAATTGCCGCGGCGATGAAACTGCCGGCCAGCCCGTACGCGATCGAGCCGATACCCGCGATCAACATGCCAAGCGCGAGCGTGACGCGCGGCCCCAGCGTATCCGCGAGCACACCGGACGGCACCTGCATCAGCGCATAGACGTAAAAATAAGTCGCGCCCAGCGTGCCCAGCGCCGCGGCGCCGATCGCGAATTCGTGCTGCAGCTCGCCCGCGATAGCACCGGTCGATACGCGATGAAAAAATGCGATGAAAAACGCGCAGCACGTCAGCGCGATTGCGCTGCCGCGCAACCATGCGAGGCGCTGCAAGTCGGCCCGGTCCGGGCTAGGCGTCATGCTTCGCGGCAAAAATACGGGCGGCGTGGGCGGCGCCCTGCCTTCACATGCGCCACGCCGCGGATGTTATTTATATAAAGTGTGCGGCAGCCACAGGCCGATGCCCGGAAACACGTACAACAGCACGACCGCGATGCACTGGATCACCATGAACGGGATCATGCCGACAAATATCTGATTGAGAGACACATGCGGCGGCGCCACGCCCTTCAGGTAAAAAGCCGCCATCGCGACCGGCGGGGACAGGAATGCGGTCTGCAGATTGAGCGCCACCAGCAACCCGAAGAACAACGGGTCGATGTTGAAGTGCGGCAGCAGAGGAATGAATATCGGCATGAAGATGACGATGATCTCCGTCCATTCCAGCGGCCAGCCGAGCAGGAAGATGATCACTTGCGCCAGTATCATGAACTGCACCGGCGTCATATTGAGCGAGAGCACCCACTTTTCGATCACTTCCTGCCCGCCGAGCAGCGCGAAGGCAGCCGAAAATATGCTCGAGCCCACGAACAGCCAGCACACCATCGCGCTCGTCTTGGCCGTCAGGAAAGTCGATTCGCGCACGATGGGCCCGAGGTCGCGGGCGGTCGCCTTGAGTGTTGCCCCCATACGCCCGCCGGTGCCGCGCCAGCCGTCGACGAAACGGTACCCGGCAGCGAGCAGGAAACCGCCGAGCGAACCGATCGCCGCCGCTTCAGTCGGCGTCGCCAGCCCGAACACGATCGTACCGAGCACCGCGAGTATCAACACGGCCAAGGGAAAGAACGACGTCAGCAGCATTTTGAAAATCTCGAGCCGCGTGAAGGTGAAAATCGCGTAGAACGCAATCATCACCAAGGTCGTCACGCCAAGGAATATCCAGCACCACAGCGGCGTCGGCAGGCGCTCGCCGGTCGCCGCCGGCGCGCTGACCGCCTTCGCTTCCGCCTTGGCCGCGACTGGCGGTGGTTCGGGCGCCTTGGCGGACTCGGCCGCGGGCGCTCCTTTGCCTTCCTCGGCGGGCGGTTCCTGCACACCATCGACGGGGGGCGCCTGCAGGCCGCCGGCCTCGGGCTGGTCGGCTGCGCTGAGTTCGCCGCCCATCTCGACCAACCCTTCGGTCGATGCGACCACTTCAGGCGCCGTCGCGAGATGCCAGGTCAAACCCATCACCGCGACAAACATCATGGCGGGCAACAGCACGACCAATAGATGTCCGATCAGCGTTTTCGCCGGCACCTCGGCATTGCGTTTGCCCTTCAACGCAGTGACCAGCCCGGTCAGCGCGTTCTTGCTGATCGCGCCGGAAATCACATCGGCAAAGCGCGGCAGCGGCACGTGGCGGTCCGCTGCGCTCAGCGGCGGCGCGAGATCCGGCCGCAACTTCGCGAGCACGATAACGTAGCCGATATAGAGCGTCGCCAGCATGATGCCGGGGAAAAACGCGCCAGCATATAGCTGCACCACCGACACGCCAGCCGTCGCGCCGTACACGATCAGCAGTACCGAGGGCGGGATCAGGATGCCGAGACAGCCGCCGGCGGTAACGGCGCCCGCCGACAACTCGATGTTATAGCCGGCGCGCAGCATGGCGGGAAATGCGAGCAGGCCCATCAGCGTGACCACCGCGCCGACAATCCCGGTCGCAGTCGCGAATATCGCGCAGGTAATGATGGTCGCCACCGCCAGCGAGCCCGGCACGCGCGCGGCCGCGAGATGCAGGCTCTTGAACAATTTCTCGATCAGGTTTGCGCGTTCGACCAGATAGCCCATGAATACGAACAGCGGGATTGAAATCAGCACGTCGTTGGCCATCACGCCGTAAGCGCGCTGCACCATCAGGTCGAGCGTCTGCCGCATCGCGAAGTTCGCATCCTGGCCGTGGCCGTGATAGAACAGCCACGCGAATATCATGCCCATGCCCATCAGCGTGAACGCGGTGGGAAAACCGAGCATGATGGCGACCACGATCAGCGACAGCATCAGCAGCCCGAGATGGCCGTTGGACATCGCCGACGGCGCCGGCATCAGCAACATCGTCGCAACGACGATCATCACCATGATGGAAAGTCCGAACCAGACGCCCTTGCTCATTTGCGCGCCCCTTCCTGCCGGATCACGAACTTGTCGAGCGCCGCAATATCCTCATCCTTGACGTGCACCATCTTTTTCAGCTTGTCGACATCGACCTCTTCGACGTCCTCCACGCGCGACGGCCACCGGCCGGTTTGCAGGCAAACAATGCAACGCACGATTTCAACCATGCCCTGCGCCAGCAGCATGGTGCCGGCAATCGGGATCACGGTCTTGAACCAGTAGAGCGGCGGGCCGTCCGCGGTGGTGGACGAATGCTCGCGTATAGCCCACGAATCGCCGGCGAACTGGTAGCCGGCGTAGGCAAGCGCAACCACGCCGGGAATGAAAAACAAGACGTACAGCGCAAGGTCGAGCCCGGCCTGCAGGCGCGGCGGGAAAAAGCCGTAGAGTACGTCGCCGCGCACGTGGCCATTCTTGGACAACGTGTAAGCGCCCGCCATCATGAACAGCGCGCCGTACATCATAATCATAATGTCGAAAGTCCACGCATGCGGGTGATCGAGCGCATAGCGCGAAAAGACTTCCCACGATATCAGCAGGGTCAGGGCGACTATCAGCCACGAGAACGCTTGGCCAAGCCAGGTGCTGGCCTTGTCCACCAACAGCAGAAGCTTCTGCATTTACGGTTTTCCTAAAAAAAAGCCATCCGGGAGCGTCCCGGATGGCTTGCTTGCCTGTTGCCCTGAATCAACCCTTTTTCGCAGGCGCGCCCTTGGCAGCGAAGTAACGGTTGAACGCCATGCCCGAACTGACCATGGTGTCGCGCTGCCAGCGCACCGCGCGCGACGCGAATTCGCGTTGCGACTCGTAGATTTTCTTGAACAACGGGTTCTCGGAAGATTTCTTGGCCGCAACCTCGTCCCACACCGTAAGCTGTTTCTGCAGGATGGAATCGGGCGTCTTGTAGAACTTGACGTTCTGCTTGGTTTGCAGTTCGATATAGTCCTGCGAGTAACGATCGACCGCTTTCCATGACATGTCGGCGGAAGCCGCTTCCACCGCAATGCTCAGGATAGCCTTGAGATCGGCGGGCAGCGCGTCGAATTTCTTCTTGTTCCACAGGATTTCGAACTGCTCGCCCGACTGATGGTAGCTCTGCAGCATGCAGACTTTCGACACATCGGGAAAGCCGAGCAGGCGATCGGACGATGCGTTATTGAACTCCGCCGCGTCGAGCAGTCCGCGATCCATCGCCGGCACGATCTCACCGCCGGGCAGCGCGTTGACTGCCGCACCCATGCCGTTGAAGATGTCGACCGACAGACCGACGGTGCGGTACTTGAGCCCTTTGAAATCTTCCGGCTTGGTGATCGGCTTTTTGAACCAACCCAGCGGCTGCGTCGGCATCGGACCGTACAGAAACGACACCACGTCGAGATTCAAACCTTTGTAGATTTCCTCGAGCAGCGCCTTCCCGCCGCCGTAGTAGTGCCACGACAACACCAGGTTAGCGTCCATGCCGAATGCAGGGCCCGAGCCCCACAGCGCCATTGCCGCGTTCTTACCGTACCAGTAAGCCGTTACGCCATGACCACCGTCGAGCGTGCCTTTCGACACCGCGTCGATCAGATCGAAAGCCTTGACCACCGCGCCTGCCGGCAGCACTTCGATCTTCAGGCGCCCGCCCGACATGTCGTTGACCTTCTTCGCGTAGTCGAGCGCGTATTCGTGGAAGATGTCCTTGGTCGGCCAGGTCGACTGCCAGCGCATCGAAATTGGCGATTGGGCGACTGAAATCATCGGGAACCCGGCGATTGCGGCACCGGTTGTCGCGGCAGCTGCACCGGAAATGAACTTGCGGCGCGCTGCGTCAGGTTTCACCTGCGCAGCTTTCTTCAGGTCTTTACTCATGATGGCCTCCTTTGGTGAATACGATTTTATTTGCTACGAACCCGTTATCCGTGGCTGTGCCCGGTGCTTGCGGCTATTTTTATGGCGTCGCAGCCAAGTGCCGCCCTGCGGCGGCTACCTCCCCTGCGACTGGCGGGCCATCGTATACCCGCCCCAAGGCAAAATCAAGAATGTTCGGACGCGGTCGAACCGGCAGCGGCCAGCCTGGAAACCCGGCCCGCGCAACGGGCTTCCGACAAGCTTACGCGGCCGCCGGGGCGGGCAAATCAGGCCGCTTTGACCGCTACCGGCTGCCGGGTCATCTCGCCGGTCGCGGCATCGATCACCGCGCCCGGTTCGGCGATGATGACGCGGGCATTGGGCAGGCTCTTTTCGACGGCGCTTTTAAATTCCCCCCACGGCCTGGAAGTAACGCCCATCATGCGGTGGAAATGATCGTGCGGCGGATACAGCACCACGATTTTGGGATTCAAGGCAGCTGCTCCGCGCGCAACGTCGGCGACGAACTCGAGCTGCATACCGGCGAGTAAAACGTCGGTGCGGTAGCGCCGGCCGATTTCCGCGATCTCGCGGTCGGTCATCTTGGTGTTGAATCCCTCGTTGTAATTCAGCACCGTCAGGCCGCCCGGCAGTTCGACGTGGTAACCCATGTATGGCGAATAGAACGGCGCGTTGGTCGCGCTCGACCACGCCCACGACAATTGCGTGCTGTTGCCGTGGAACACCGCCTTGGTGAGCGCCTTATACAGATTGATGTCGCGATGCTTCCACTTGAACGCGCTGATCGTGAAGCCGGGCAGTTCGCGCGTTTCGAATTGTCCGATGGCAACCAGTTTCGCCGGATCGATATGACTGCGCCATTTCAGGTAGTCGCACAACGTCCTGTGCCCCACCACCGTGGCACCGCTGCGCCTGACCACCTGCGGGATGTCCAGGTAGTGCTCTTCGTGGCCGTGGGTCCCGCAGACGACCGTGGCGTGGGCAAAATCTTCCAGCCCGAACCACTGCGCGCCGCAATACTTGCGATAAAAAGGATCAAAGAACAACGCGCCCTGCGCGGTTTCGATCGACAGCGCCGACCAGCCGTAGTAACGAATCGCCGGGTTCATGATGGTCGCCTTCGCGTTACTTGAGTTCGACCACGGCATCGACTTCGACCGCCGCGCCGGCCGGCAGCGAAGCGACGCTCACCGCCGCGCGCGCATGGCGGCCCGCATCGCCGAACACCGCGACCATCAGATCGGACGCGCCATTCACGCATTTCGGGGCATCGGTGAATTCGGGCGTCGAATTGACGAAGCCGCCCAGCCGCAGCACGCGCGCGACGCGGTCGAGGTCCCCGTCGCACGCCGCCTGCAGGTGCGCGAGTATGTTCAAGCCGCATTGCCGGCCCGCCGCGTAACCTTCATCAAGCGACACGCCGGCACCGAGCTTGCCGACGCAGGTCAGTTTGCCGTCCTGAAACGGCAGCTGCCCGGAGATGTACACCGTCTTGCCGCTGATCGTGTAACCGACGTAATTGGCGACTGGTGCAGCCGCCGCGGGCAATGTGAGGCCAAGCGCGGCCAGTTTAGTAGTTGCTGCGGACATCGTGGATTTGCTCCTGAGTCAAAAGAATCGAGCGGTATTTTCGTTCACCGCACATGGTGGTTATGGGCCGGTCACTCGCGTGGGCCGGTCGCTCGCGTGGCCCGGGTTGGCTGCGAACCCAGCGCTTACTTGCCTGAACTCCCGCCGCGCAAGGTGGCCGGTGCGCGGTCCGTCTTGATACGCTTGCCACCCGCCTCGAAGCCCGCGCTGTTGCGAAATATATTCGGCTTGCGGTATATCGCCAGAATCACGCAGCCTTCCGCGCTATGGGTTTCGTGCATCGATGTCGGTTTGCGCCAGACATATTCGCCGGCCCGGGCAATGCCATCGTGATCCGAGAATGAACCCGCAATCACGTAGCTCTGCTCGATCTCGGGGTGCTTGTGGAAAGGCAGAGTGGTGCCCGGCTGCCAGCGCAACAAGCAAGTCATTTCGCCCCGCGCCTTATCCTCATACAGCACTTTGATCTCGATACCCTCGAACTGAGAAGGCTTCCACTCCATGGCCTGCGGCTGCACATACACGGAGCCATTCGGCGTGGGTTCCAAATGCCCGTGCAGGCGCGGCGCCGGCGGTGGCGCTGCTTCGATTTCGTGGGTTTTTGCCATGACTATCCTCCTGCTGATTAATTTCTAAACGCGCAGTTGACCGCTGGAGCGCCGCATATTGTTCAGCCCGCGATCGGCCCCTTGCCGAAGTGATGCAGGTAGGCAACTTTGCGGTCCACCTGGATATCATTATGCCAATACATCACGCGCTTCGCCCACGCCTTCTGCGACGCGATGACCTTGGCGAACAGCGGATTTTCCGCGGAGCGCTTCTTGATTACGTTGTCCCACGCTTTCAGCTGCGCATCGAGTATCGGCTTCGGCGTCTTGTAGGCTTTGACGCCCTGCTTGGTCTGCAACTCAATGTAGTCCTGCGACATGCGGTGCATGCTTTTCCATTCCATGTCCGCGCTCGCCGCGTGGCTCACGTACTTGACGAGGATTTTAAGGTCCTCGGGCAGCGCGTCGAATTTCTTGCGGTTGAACATCATCTCGCAGAAATTGTTCGACATGTGGTAACTCTGCTGCAGGTAATATTTGGCCACGTCCGGAAAGCCCATGATGCGGTCGTCGGTGGCGCTCGCGAACTCGGCGCCGTCGAGCACGCCGCGGTCGATGGCGGGGACGATGTCCGCGGGCGCCATTTGCACCGTAGACATTCCCAGCTCGTTGAACATGTCGACGGCCAGGCCGGCGGTGCGGAACTTCATGCCCTTCAGGTCGGCGACCCCCTTGATCGGTTTCTTGAACCAGCCCATCGGTTCGCACGGCACCGGGCCGTAGAGGAAACTCACCAGATCAAGTTGCGCGGCCGCCTGAATCTCGGTGAACAGCTCCTTGCCGCCGCCGTACTCGACCCAGCCCAGCAGTTGCGTGCCGTCCATGCCGAAATCGGGCCCCGCGCCGTAGAGGCCGAACGCGCTGTTCTTGCCAAACCAGAATCCGGCGAGACCATGCCCACCATCGAGCACGCCTTTGCTCACGGCGTCGGCGAGTTGCAAGCCGGGCACCACCGCGCCTGCCGGCAGCATGTCGATCTTGAGCCTGCCGCCGGAGAGTTCCGCGACCTTCTTGGTCCAGTCGACAGCAAATTCGTGATAAATGAATTTGAGCGGCCAGGTGCTCTGGAAGCGCAGGCTGATGGGCGCGCTCTGCGCTTTTGCAATCATCGGAAATCCTGCGATTGCGGCGGCGCCGGCCGTCGTGAGAAAACGTCGCCGCGATGCGGAGGGGGTCGTCTTGACTGCCGGTGTCGCGCCTGCTGCCTTGATGCTGCGTGCCATAGTGCTTCTCCTGGATTCGTGCATGAAAACCGCGCCGGCGTTCTTGTATTGACGTCGTCGCACGGTGCCGAAGGACCCCTACCAAGGTGAGTCCGATATTGCCTATTGGGAAACTTTCTGTCAAACCGATTGTTGCGACGAATCCGGCTTGAATCCCATGTTTCTACATAACCAATTGATTTTGCTTTTTTATCTATTTGCCGGATAATTCAGATCGATGCACGTTGGAGTGCACTATCAGGCAACATGGAGATGGCGATGCGCGTCGCAGTGCTGTTATACGAAGGGACTGAGCCCATCGACCTTGCCACCTACGGCGTGCTGTCGATGGCACGCCGGGTGGCGCCCACCATTGAGATATTCACCGTCGCGGAACACGCCGGCGTGGTGTTGCTCGCCAACGGACTCAAGGTCATCGCCGATTACTGTTATACGGACGCGCCCCCCGCCGACGTATTGATGATCACCGGCGGTCCGGGGTGGCAGCAGCAATCGCAGACCGCGGCGACGCTCGATTTCATCCGCGCGTTCAGCCGCGGCATCACGGTTGCCGCCGTCTGCACCGGCGGCATGATCCTCGCCGCGAGCGGCTTGCTCGGCGGCCGCAGCGCGACCACCAAACGCGAAATCATCGGCGCAGAAATCGCGCCGCTCTCGCTCATGCGTGAGCGCTACCCCGCGATCCGGGCGCTGGATGCGCGGCTGGTGGACTGCGGCACGGTGCTGACCGGCGGCGGCGTCACGCTTTGCATCGATATGACGCTGTACCTGATCGCGCGGTTTCTCGGCGCCGAAGTGGCGCGCGAAACCGCGCGCATTCTCGAATATTCGGCCGCCCTTGCCGCGAACGAAGCGCGCCTGCCGACCGTGCACGCAGCGGCCTGACGAAATCCATGCCCGACACCGCGCCCAAAACCGCCCCGGTCGAAAAAGTCATCGGCGAAC
>JBKJMN010000312.1:0-4705 GCA_046596405.1 Burkholderiales bacterium | reverse complement strand
AGATTCATGATGCGCACCCACGCGGTGCCGACTGCCGCCAGCGCGAACGGCAATACGAGGAGCGTGACCGTCACCAGCCCGATGCCGGCCCACAAGGCGGCGGGGTGTTGTTTGAAGCGGTCAAGGTCCATGCACGGGCTCTATCCTATGCGCGGGCGCTCACGCGCTCACCAAGCAGCCCCGACGGCCGGAACACCAGCACGGCGATCAGCACCAGGAACGCAAACACGTCCTGGTAGTTGCTGCCGAATACGTTGCCGGTCAGGTCGCCGATATAGCCGGTGCCGAGCGCTTCGACGATGCCGAGCAGCATGCCGCCGAGCATCGCGCCGGCGAGATTGCCGATCCCGCCGAGGACCGCGGCGGAAAACGCTTTGAGGCCGAGCAGAGAGCCCATCGTGTAATGCGCGACGCCGTAATACGTGCCGACCATGACGCCGGCGACCGCCGCGAGTGCTGCGCCGAGCATGAAAGTTGCGGCGATCATGCGGTTGATGTTGACGCCCATCAGCCCGGCGATGTGCGGCTCCTGCGAAGTTGCGCGCATGGCGATGCCGAGCCGCGTGCGATAGACGATGAGCGTCAGGCCGGCCATCATCAGTACCGAAGTTGCGATGATCGCTATTTGCACGGTGGAGATCGTCGCGCCGGCGAATTCGAACACGGGGTTCGGCATCAGTTGCGGGAACGCGAGCGGATTGCGGCTCCAGATCATCATCGCGACATGCTGCAAAATAATCGACGCACCGATTGCCGTAATCAGCGGCGCTAACCGCGGCGCATGGCGCAGCCTGCGGTAGGCGAAGCGCTCGAGCGCATAGCCCACCAGCACGCACACCGGGATCGCGGCGCCGGTGCCTATCAGCAGGATCGCAACCGGCGGCAGCCCGGTATGGGTGGTGAGCGCGCTCATCACGGATAACGCCACCATCGCGCCTATCATCACGATTTCACCGTGCGCGAAGTTGATCAACTGGATAATGCCGTAGACCATGGTGTAGCCGAGCGCGACGATCGCGTAGACGCTGCCCAGCGTCAGGCCGTTGATCAACTGTTGGAGGAAGACGTCCATGGCGGCGGTCCGGCGTCACCCCACAACAAAACGGCACCCGGAGGTGCCGTTGTGTACGAAGGGCGTGCGCTCAGTCGACCATTATTTCTTGGCCGGCTCCGCGGGGGCGGGCGCCGGAGCGGCTGCTGCAGGCGCAGCGGCCTTGATGAAATCATCGTAGCTCGTGGTCTTGCCGCTCTTGATGATTGCGATCGGCGCGATTTTGCCATCCTTCATCGTGAAAATCGTCATTTCCGCGTCTTTGCGATCGCCCTTGCTGTCGAACTCGATCTTGCCGGTTGCGCCCTCGAAGCTGATCTTCGCGAGTTCAGGCAGATACTTCGCGGGATCGGCCGAATTGGCTTTTTTCATCGCTGCGATCAGCAGATTCGCGCCGTCGTACGTGAACGGCGAGTAAAGAATAGGCTCGACCTTGAATTTGGCCTTGTAAGCATCGAGAAAATTCTTGCTCGCGGCCTGCACCGGAATGCCGGCCTGCGAGCACAGCAGGCCTTCGGCCGCCGCGCCGGCGAGCTCCGCCATTTTGTCCGTGCACGCGCCATCGCCGAATGCGAACACGGCCTTAATGCCGAGTTCCTTGCCCTGCTTCAACAGGGGCCCGCCAGTCTGATCCATGCCGCCGTAAAAAATCGCATCGGGCTTCTTGCTTCTGATCTTGGTGAGCACGGCCTTGAAATCGGTGGCGGTGTCGGTGGTTTTTTCGCGCGGCAGCACCTTGATGCCGGCGGCTTTGAGGGTCTTCTCCACTTCATTGGCGAGGCCCTCGCCATACGAACTCGCGTCATCGATGATCGCCACGGTCTTGGGCTTACGTTCCGCCGCGAGATAACTCGCGATCGCCGGACCCTGCTGATCGTCGCGGCCGACGGTGCGGAACACGACCTTGAAACCCTGTTCCGTCAGCGCCGGGTTGGTCGACGAGCCGGTGATCATCGGGATGCCGGCCTGGTTATAGATCGCCGACGAGGGGATGGACACGCCGGAATTCAAATGGCCCACAATGCCGGCGACCTTGGCGTCGACGAGCTTCTGCGCGACCGTTGTGCCGACCTTGGGATCGCCCTGATCGTCGTCCGCGACGAGTTCAAATTTGATTTTCTTGCCGTCGAGGGTCACGCCCTGGGCATTCGCCTGCTCGAGCGCGAGCCGCGCGCCGTTCTCATTGTCCTTGCCCAGGTGCGGCGTTTTGACGGTCAGCGGTCCGACATGGCCGATTTTGACGATGGTGTCCTGCGGCGGGGCTTCGGCTTTCGGCGCCGGCTTGGGCGGCTCTTCCTTGCTGCAACCCGGCAGGGCAAACGCGGCGGCGAGCAACAACCCGGTGGCTAAGGTCTGATTGCGGTTCATGATCTCTCCCAAGAGCTTAAATTGTTGTTGCAGCGGAAAAAATGATTATCCGTAGGCGGTCGTCCGTTGTCAATTTACGGCGCGCCGCCAAGCCAAAAAAAAGGGCGCAGCCGTGAGGCGCGCCCTGTTCCCGGCAGCAGACGGTTACTTTGCTTTGGCGATCATCAAATCGACCACCGCTGTGACCTCGGCGTCGGACAGATTGGCGAACCCGCCCTTGGCGACCATCGCGGTGCCGGGCTTGCCCTGCAATCCCGCCTTATAGAGCGCGTCCTTGCCCAGTTTGAGGCGCGGCGCCCAGGCGGCTTTGTCGCCGAGTTTGGGCGCGTTGGCAACGCCTGCGTCGTGGCACGCGCCGCAGGCGCTTTTATACGTTTCTTCAGGGGTGGCGGCGAAAATGCTGCCGGCTGCAACCAGGCTCACGACGCCCAGCGTACTAAGCAAAAACGATTTCATCAGGTCTCCTTAGAGTGCAATAAAAATCCGCCGGCATCATAGCAAACCGGCGGCGCTTCATCCAACGCTTCCCGCTAGCGGAGCCGCTGCCGCAGTGAGCACCGACGCCAGCGTCGCGCAGTCGGTGATGGGCGCTAAGCATGTAACGCCGCGGCACACCCACGCGTTGACCGCGCCACCGGCGGGTTTATCCAGCGCCGCGGGCAACCCCGCCACGCCGGGCGGAATCGCGATGACCAGCGCGTGCGGCAGATAGTAGCGATTGATTGCTTGCTGCCATGCGCCGGCGCCATCGCCACGCAGGATGACGATGGCGGGCGGGGTGATTTCTTCCTCCAGCGCCGCGCACAGGCTCGTATGCGCGACCGGTTCGTGATCGAGCAGCGGCTTGAAGGCCTGCAGGCAACGCGCGGCGGCTTCGCTATAGCGCGGTTCGCCGGCAAGATGGCCGAGCCGGTTCAGTGCGAGCGCCGCGATCCCGTTGCCTGACGGCGTCGCATGGTCGCGCCCGGTTTTGGCGCGATAGAGCAGTTGCTCATGATCGTGGCTGACGAAAAAAAAGCCGCCGGCCGCGCGGTCTTCGAACTGGTCGAGCAGCACCTCGGCGAGCGCGCGCGCCCACTCCAGGTCGGCGCGGCGGAACTCGTGCTGCATGAGCTCGAGCAGCGCATCGAGCAGATACGCATAGTCGTCAAGGTAGGCGTTCAGATGGGCGTTGCCATCCTTGTACGTGGCCACCAGCCGGCCGTTGCGCCACAACGTTGCGCGCATGAACTCAACGGCTTTGCGCGCGGATGCCAGCCACGCGGGCTGGCCGAACACGCGCGCCGCTCGCGCCATGCCTTTGATCATCAGCGCGTTCCAGCTCGCGAGCACCTTGTCGTCGCGGCCGGGGTGCACGCGGGTTGCGCGCACCGCGAAGAGTTTGGCGCGCGCGGCGTCGAGCAACTGCTGCGCGCGCTCAAGCGGCATCGCCAGGCGCTGGGCAACCACGCCCAGCGGTTTGGTCACGCGCAGGTGCCAGAACTCGCGCTCGAAGTTGGGCCGCACGTCGAGACCGTAATGCGGCGCCACGACGGCATATTCGTCGGCGCTCAAAAGGGCCTGCACCTGCGGCGGCGTCCACACGTAAAACTTGCCTTCGACATGCTCGGAGTCCGCGTCGAGCGACGAGTAATACCCGCCTTCGGGCGCTTGCATCGTACTGATCACCCATGCCGCGGTTGCGCTGACGACCGACGCGTACAGCGGCTGCGGATCGACCAGCCACAAATCGCTGTAAAGCCGCAGCAGCGGGCCGTTGTCGTACAGCATTTTTTCGAAGTGCGGGATCGTCCACTGCGCATCGACGCTATAGCGGCAGAAGCCGCCGCCCAGGTGGTCGTAGATGCCGCCTTCGGCCATCTTCGTCAGGGTCAGCCGCGCCATGCCCAGCGCGTAGTCATCGCGCACGTCGGCGGCGCGGCGCAGGCAGAAGTCGAGTTCGGCCGGGTGCGGAAACTTGGGCGCCGCGCCGATGCCGCCGTCGGTTTCATCAAATAGATTTTTCAGTTCGCGCAGCGCCACGTCGAGCACCACTGCCGACAATGCGCCGGCGCCCGGGGGCGGCGGCAGCGTCTGTGCGAAAGCCGCGCGCAAAGCGAGGTTCTGCTGTTCGATTTCGCCGCACTGATCGTGATAAGCGGCGGCGACCTGCGGCAAGAGGTCGATGAAGCCGGGGATGCCATGGCGCGCGGTTTTCGGAAAATAAGTGCCGCCGAAAAACGGCGTCTGGTCCGGCATCAAAAACATCGTCAGCGGCCAGCCGCCGTTGCGCCGGGTCAGCAGCGA
>JBKJMN010000278.1:0-2846 GCA_046596405.1 Burkholderiales bacterium | reverse complement strand
TGCGCCTGCAACCGGAATTGACGCTGGTGCCCGGCTTCATGGTCGAAGCCGTTGCGATCGTGTCCAAAGGCGCGTGGCCGGGCTCCATGCATCCGCTGTACGAAATCGATTACGCAGCCGTCGAGCGCTATATGAAAGACCAACCCGGCGCGCTCGAAGCGCATCTCGCAGCCGCGCCAGAGGCGCGAGCGACTGTGAAGGTGTGAAGAAGTGAATGAGTGAATCTCCCTCACACCACCCCTTCACTCCTTCACTCCTTCACACTCTCACTCCTTCACTTAAAACATGTCCTGGACGCCGTTCTCGTACATCGTCGTCAATCTCGCGCGCCAGATCCGCGCGAACGAGCTCACGTTCAGCGGCGTGAATTCGACGCTGCCGATGCTCGCGTGCCTGCTCGCCAAGCGCGCGTACGATTTTAATTTCACTTACCTCAACGTCGCCGGCGGCGTCGATCCGCTGCCAACGACGATACCGCATTCGAGCAGTGATCCCGCGATCGTCGCCGGTTCGGCGGCGATTTTCGCCAATCAAGATTTTTACGATCTGTGCGCGCGCGGCGGCATGGACCTCGCGTATCTCGGCTGCGCGCAGATTGATGCCGAAGGCCGCACTAATGTATCGGTGATCGGATCGTGGCACGATCCCAAGGTGCGCCTGCCCGGCGGCGGCGGCGCAGCGGTCATGCTGCCGACTGCGAAGCGCGTCGTGACGTGGCGCACCGAGCACAGTGCGCGTTCACTGGTCGAAAAACTCGATTTCGTGACCGCCGCCGGCAATCTCGCGGCGCTGATAACACCGATCGCCGTATTCCAGCGCCGCAACGGACGTCTTGCGCTCGAATCGTGGCATCCGGATTCGAGTCTCGATGAAGTCGTCGAGCGCACCGGCTTCCAATTCGATGCGAGCGGTGCAGGACCGACGCCGCCGGCTGCCGCGCGCGAGCGCGCCGCGCTAAGCGCGCTCGATCCCGCCGGCAAGTTCGAAGTCGAAACGCGGATCTCCTGAGCGAGCGCAAAGCAGGCGCCGGTTAAGGTTAAAATGACGTTCCTTCGTTCTATCCGATAAGAGTCTCACTCGCTCACTCGCTCACTCGTTATGGAAGCCACTTCTATCCTGGGCAAAACTGCCAAGGGCAATGACCCCGCAAAGATAGACGGCAGCAATCTGAATTACGACGCGGTGCGGGTGCTGCGGCTCGTCGATGGTAAAGCAAGCTTTGCCCAGTTGCGCTCGAAATTCGAAGACTTGGCGGATAGCCGGTTCAAGAAAGCGGTAGCGGCGCTCGAGGAGCGAAAGCTCATAGAAATCGTGACCGCCCCGACGGCCGACGCGGGCAAACAGGCCGACCTGCGCAAGCTCGACGAGAAATCGCAGGAAATCGCCCAGGAAGTCGTGCTTACTCTCGATTTTACGAAACTCGAGCGCGGATTGCTGAATGTGGCCCAGGCCACACCGCCCGCACCGGAAACGCCCCGCGCGCAGCCGGCAAAGCCCGGCAAATCCCCCGCGGCCGCACCCGGCACTGCAACGTCCACGCGCGCCGGGAATGACGCCAAAGCGAGCGCCAAACTCGCGGCAGAGTTGCGGCCGAAAATCGAGGCCGAACTGCGCGCGTCCATGCAGGCAGCGTTGCGGCCGAAAATCGAGGAAGAATTGCGCAGCAAGCTGATCAGCGCGCTGCGCCCTGTGCTGGAGGCGGAGATACGTACCAAGCTTACGGCGGCGCTGGTGCCACGCGTGGCGCACGAGCTGCGCAGCCGCTTGGCCAAGCCCGCGACCGGCGCTGCGACGCCACTCGCGAATGCGGCCGACGGGCCCGGTGCCGGCCCGCACCCGCGCTTACTCGAGTGCATTCGGGAAGGCATTTTTCAAACGGACCTCGCAGGCAACTGCATTTACGCCAATGCCCGGTGGACGCTGCTCAGCGCGTACCGCGGCGATGAGGTCGTAGGCAAGCCGTTCGCGCAGTTCTTCGTTCCGGAAGATCAGCGCGGCGTCGCCGATTATCTCGAGGGCGTTGCGCGCGGCAGCGCAGTGCCGCCTATTTTGGAGGCGCGTCTGGCGCGCAAGGCCGGAGCGCCTTTGCAGGTTGCAATTCGTGCCGCGGTGTTGACCGCAGCGGACGGGGCCTGCGCCGGGGTGTGCGGGACCATGCGCGGAATGGCATAGGCCCAACGATCCCGCGGCCGGGCCATGGTTGTCCCGTTACGGTTTGCGCGGTGGTACGGCGTTCGGCGATTTGGTATTGTCCAGCGCGGGCCATTGCGCCTGCGGCGCCGGCAGCGGCGTCTGCTTGCCGGCTCTTCTGACTTTCGGCGGCCCGCTCATCGAATTACTCTCCGTTGCTGCTGCGGCTAGATGTACTGCTTATGCTTGCCGTTCTGCTGCTTCTGCAGCAGCTCGATATTGAGCGCCACGCCCTGCATGTTCGGATTGATCTTCAGTGCACGCTTGAAGTACTCCAGCGCCCGCTCGGGCTGGTTCAACTGGACGTAAATCAAACCATAGCCCGCCAGCGCGCCGAAATGCAGCGGATTGCGTTTGATCACCTCGTCGCAGTCATGCAGCGATTTCGCGTATTCGCCGATCGAGTAATACAAGGTCGCGCGCTTGTTCCAGGCTTCCGCGAAATCCGGCTTCCTGCTGATAATGAGGTTGAACGTCTTGATCGCCTCGCCGGCCGCGCCGTAACTCATCAACTCGACGCCTTTTAAATACAGCTCATCGATTTCGCTATCGCCCGCGCGGCCCCATATTGCCCAGATCGCGGCTTCGGCGAGCGCGCGGGTTTCCGGGTCGCGATCGCGCAGCGCCTTGACGAGCGCCGCCACGTCGTCCATGCG
>JBKJMN010000036.1:0-21465 GCA_046596405.1 Burkholderiales bacterium | reverse complement strand
ATCCTGCAGAACATCGGCGGCGCGCTGCCGGGCGAGATGGACAAGGCGACGCAGGGACAGCCGGGCAAGTACACGTTCTGCTGTGCGGAGAACGAGGAAGCGAGCCCGTGGGCGCCGCTGCACGTCGAACGGGGGTTCGCCGCGGATGCGAACACCGTGACGGTGGTGGGTGCGCTCGGCACGTGGAGCATGAACATGACCGCGCGCAAAGGCGACGAGGTCATCGCGATGATCGGCGACACGATGCAGTATCCGGCGAGCAGCGATTACATTCACGCTGGCGCGCCGTTCGTGTTGCTATCGCCGCAGCATGCGAATCTGTTTCACCGCGAAGGCTGGGACAAGGCCGAGGTCAAGCGCCGGCTGTGGGAGGCGTCGAAGATGCGCGCGGGACGTCACAAAGGCAGCGAGTTCGAGCGGATGGCGACCGCGCGCCGCGCCGAACTCGGTGATATCGGTCCCGACACGCTGTTGCCCATTTCGGAAAAACCGGATGACCTGAGTCTAATCGTCGCCGGCGGGCCGGGCTCGCATTCGGTATTCATGCCGGTGTCGGCTTATACGCGTTCGGTGACCCGGGAAATCGAACTGTCGGAATAACTCGCGGCGAGTCGCGAGTGTGGTTCTGATGGCGCGACTTGGAACGCCGGTCCGGCAGCGCGCGCCTTTGCATTTCGCATTCTTGGCGCGGCGGTCGCCGGGGCAGGGTCCTGTCCCCTGGCGGGAAGCCGGTTTCTCTTGCAAAATCCGCGAACTACGGCCGGGCTACGGTGTCGAATCGATGTATCCATCCCGAAACCCGACAGCAGGCGCCGCGGCGGGATGCCGCAGTTTACCGGCATGACGCGGGCGAAAACTATCATGATGCGAGAAATCGAAGGCGTGGTCCAAGGCGAATCCGCGTCGCGCCGGCGCTGGTTTCACGACGAGTATTTTGATCTGTTCGTGTGGCAAACCAGCGCGGACGAAATCGAATCGTTCCAGCTTTGCTACGGCATAGACTCCAGCGAACGAGCGCTCGAGTGGCGCAAGAGCCGCGGCTTCTTCCACGACGGCGCCAAGGTGGGAGTTGTAGGTGCGGACGGCACAGTAGATGCCCGGCCTGTCGAGGGCCGGGAACCGAGCGCCGAGGCAATGAGTTCGCGTTTCGACTTCGCGGCGCGCGCGCTGCCCGAAGAAATACGGATCGCGGTCACGGCGCGGATTCGCGAGTTTGCCCAGAAGGCTACTGCGGTGCCGGCGCGCCGGCGCCAGGTTCGCCGGGCCGCCTGGCAGCAGCAGGGGCCGGAACTGTCGTAAGAACGGGGCCGGTCCGCGTGAACTTCGGTAAGCGCGGCTTATTGCCTTTCCCGCTCCTGCCCGCGCAAGACCGCTTCGGCGTGTTCGTCGTGTTTGTCGTGTTTGTCGTGGTCGTCGTGGTGAAGCGCCGGGGTCGCTTCGGCTTCGACCGAATAGGTACCTTCAAGCACATTGGCATCGCGGCGGGCGCGCAACTTTCTGGCGATCCACCAGATCCTCGCAATAACGACGGCGGCAATCAGCGCTGCCCCGATCATCGCCACTACCAGAAAGAAAAAGCCGACGACCGCAAGGCCTGTCGCAACGAGCGTCGCGAGCAGCCGCCCCAGCCAACTGCGGGGCAATATTCCAGCGGGACTTCGTGTTTTATAATTCATAGGGTGGCCGTTTGAGTCATCGCGTAACGCAAAGTTCATGCGCATATTCTGCCAGTCTACCGATTTAGACGGACCAACCGCCGCGTTTCACGCGCCTGGTATTGCCGCTCTGGTTTCATTTCGATTGCCTTATGCGTCGAACAAATAAAACTCGCGTACTGTTCGTATGCATGGGCAACATCTGCCGATCGCCGACGGCCGAGGCCGTGTTCCGCCATGCAGTGAGAACGGCGGGACTCGCTGACACAATTGAATGCGACTCCGCCGGCACGCACGATTACCATATTGGCGACCCGCCCGATCAGCGCGCCCAACACGCGGCGAGCCGGCGCGGCTACGATATGAGCCAATTGCGCGGGCGCCAAGTCGGCAAGCAGGACTTCGAGGTTTTCGACTACGTCGTCGCGATGGATCGCCGCAATCATGCATCGCTCGAGGCGCTGTGTCCCTCGCAATATGCCGGCAAGCTGGTTCTGTTCTGCGATTTTCACGGCGAATTTGCCGGACGCGAAGTGCCCGACCCGTACTACGGCGATCCGCGCGGTTTCGAACGCGTACTCGACTTGATCGAAACGGTCAGCGCGAGCTTGATTGCGCGCTTGCGGGAATCACCTTCACGATAAAAAATGCCGGGAAGGGTTCCCGGCATTTTTTCAGCTTACTTTCTGGGTCTCGACCTGCTGCAGCGGTTCACTGCTGGCCGGCGGCAGTAGCGGGCGCACCCGCGGCGGTCGTGGAGGCGGCGGTGGTTCCACCTTGCTGGCTGCGACCTGCAACTTCTGGTTATCGGTTTCGACTTGCTCCAGGTCCGAAGGCAATACGATGGGCTCACGGGCCACCGGTGCCGCCGGGGCAACTACGACAGGTGCGGCGGGCACGTGTTCGATCACGCGTTCCGCAAGCGGCTCAGGCTGCAGCCGCGATTGCGGTGCTTCCACGACGACTTCCTCGGGCGCTGCAACCTGCGGCATTTCGTACGGTGCGGGCGGTGTCGGCACTTGCGGAATCGCAGGCTCGCGGCCTGAAAACGACTCAGCTTCCGCGGCGGCGATCGGTGCTGCAGATGCCGCGTCGAGGTCGGCGCCGTTGTTGCCTGTCGCTGCCACCGGTTGTGTCACGCCTTCTGCGTTAGGCTGCGACTCGTGACGCTCCGCGCGATCGCGGCCGCCGCGGCCACCGCGACGGCGACGCCGGCCGCCTTCGCGCGCCTCGCCTTCGGCGCGGGGTGCCTGCTCGGCTGCCTGGGTGGGCGCACTGCCGGCTTCCACCGGCATTTGCTCGGGTCGTTCCTGACGTTCCGGACGCGGCGGACGCGGTTGCTGTCCGTCGCGGCGCGGTTGCTGCTCCTGACCGTCACGCGGCGGGCGCGGCTCACGCGGCTCGCGCGGCGGACGCGGTTCGCCGGGACGGCCGCGCTGCTGTTGACGCGGGCCGCCCTCGGCAGCCCCCTCACGCGGCGCCTGCGCCGGACGCTCACCGCGCGGCTCGTCGCGTTTCTGGTCGCGGCGCGGGCCGCTCGGACGCCCGCGGCGTTGACCGCGTTCCGGGCGCTCGCCGCGTTCGCTGCGTTCAGGCCGCTCGCGCGTCATAGCTTGCGGCGTAGGTTGAGTGGCTTCGACTGCCGGCCGCTTGAACCAGCCGAAAATCTTGCTGATGATCGAGGCTTCAACCGCCACGGTGGCGGGCGCTGCAACCGGTTTCGGCGTGTGATCGACGATCGGTGCCGGTTGTGATGGCGTGATGCCTTTTACGACCGCCTCCGGACGCGGAGTGGCAGGCTCGGTCTGAGCCGACGGCAGGCCGCCGTCGGTTTTATCCGGCATGGCGACCATTTCGTAACTCGGCGGCGAAATGTCGGCCTGATTCAATTCCTCGTGCTTCAGGCGGGTGACAGTGTAGTTCGGGGTCTCGAGGTGAATATTCGGAATCAGCACCACGTTGACCTTGAGACGTTGCTCGATCGAATGGAATTCGGCGCGCTTTTCGTTAAGCAGATAGGTCGCCACATCGACGGGGACCTGCGCGTGCACGGCGCCGGTGTTTTCCTTCATCGCTTCTTCCTGCAGGATGCGCAGAATGTGCAGCGCGGTGGATTCGATGCCGCGAATGTGGCCGGTGCCATGGCAACGCGGGCAGGGTATATGGTTGCCCTCGGCCAATGCCGGACGCAGCCGCTGACGCGACAATTCGAGCAACCCAAAACGCGAAATCTTGCCGGTTTGCACGCGCGCACGGTCGACATGCAATGCATCGCGCAACCGGTTTTCGACTTCGCGCTGATTGCGGCCGCTTTCCATGTCGATGTAATCGATAACGATCAGGCCGCCCAGGTCGCGCAGGCGCAATTGGCGCGCGAGTTCATCGGACGCTTCGAGATTGGTGCGGAACGCGGTCTCCTCGATGTCCGCGCCACGCGTCGAGCGCGCGGAATTGACGTCGATCGACACCAGGGCTTCCGTATGGTCGATGACGATCGCGCCGCCCGACGGCAGCGAAACCTGCCGCGAGAACGCGGTTTCGATCTGGTGCTCAATCTGAAAACGAGAAAACAGCGGGACGTCATCTTTGTAGAGTTTCACGCGATTGACGTTGTCGGGCATGACGTGGCCCATGAACGCGCGCGCCTGCTCGTAAATGTCTTCGGTGTCGATCAGGATTTCACCGATGTCCTGCGAAAAATGGTCGCGGATTGCGCGGATGACGAGGCTCGATTCCTGATAAATCAGGAAGGCGCCGTTCTGTCCGGTTGAGGCGTTTTCGATTTCCCGCCACAACTGCAGCAGGTAATTGAGGTCCCAGCCGAGTTCCTCGGCGTTGCGACCGATGCCGGCGGTGCGCGCGATTACGCTCATGCCCGCGGGTACTTCGAGCTGGTCGATGGTTTCCCGCAGTTCGGCGCGTTCCTCGCCTTCGACGCGGCGCGAGACGCCGCCGCCGCGCGGATTATTGGGCATCAGTACGAGATAGCGGCCGGCCAGGCTGATGAAAGTGGTGAGCGCCGCGCCTTTGGTGCCGCGCTCGTCCTTGTCGACCTGGACGATGAGTTCCTGACCTTCGCGCAGCGCGTCCTTGATACTGGCGCGGGCAACGTCTACACCCGGCTTAAAGTAGGCGCGGGCGACTTCCTTGAAGGGGAGGAAACCATGCCGTTCGCTGCCGTAATCGATAAAGGCAGCTTCGAGGCTGGGCTCGACGCGGGTGATGACGCCTTTATAGATATTGCTCTTGCGCTGCTCTTTACCTGCGGATTCAATGTCCAGATCGAGCAGTTTCTGGCCATCTACGATTGCTACGCGCAGCTCTTCGGACTGCGTCGCGTTAAACAACATGCGTTTCATTTTTTTCTTCTCCCGCGCTCAGTGTCACGGGATGGGCAAACTTACGCGCGGATTACAACGCGCCGCGCGCTGGTGCTTGAATCATTCAGTCACGAATATCGATCATCTATGTGGGTGACTAGTTGAAAATGACTTTCGCTGTTTGCCGTAAAATTCGTCAGTGAGCAGCATTAAAACTCGCGTTCGGTGCGTCGCACCGCGGTCGCGAAACGCTGCGTCAACAAAGGTTTTCGTGTGCTGTGAGCGCGTTTTTCGACTACCATCGCTGCTTTTAGTGGTGAGCGACATTAACCATAGCGTTTCGGCAGGTAAGCCGCATCATCGGGAACATCTCCCGCGCTGTGATTCACCGTACCTGGGTAGCGACTCGCGTGGCGCTGGGCCATGCTGCCCGGCGTTACCTGCGGCAACTGCCGCGGTGGACCGCCTGAGGCTCCGGACAACTCTGTCCTCTAGCTGCTAACCGGCGAATAGTATAAGCATAATGAAGGATTTGGGCAAAAAATCGGTATCGAGGCACCAAGTCGGCGAGGACTCCGGGGGCCAACGAATAGACAACTATCTCGTAAAGCTGCTCAAAGGCGTGCCGAAAAGCCATGTTTACCGCATCCTGCGCAGCGGCGAGGTGCGGGTCAACGGCGGGCGCGCCAAGCCGGATTACCGGATCAAGACCGGCGATGAGTTGCGCATACCCCCGGTGCGGGTGGCCGAGCGGCCCGACCGCGCCGCCCCTCCCGTCAGCGAAGAGCTTGAGCGCGCGATCCTGTTCGAAGACGAGCATTTGCTGGCGCTGAACAAGCCGTCCGGGTTGGCGGTCCATGGCGGCAGCGGACTGAGCTTCGGCGTCATCGAGCAACTGCGCGGCCAGCGTCCGCACGCGCGCTTTTTCGAGCTCGTGCACCGGCTCGATCGCGACACCTCCGGCGTGCTGCTGATCGCCAAGAAGCGCAGCGCATTAACCGCCCTGCACGCCGCATTGCGAGAAGGCCAGGTAAAAAAATATTACCTCGCGCTGGTCAAAGGGGTGTGGCGCAATCAAAAGCAAGCCGTTCACCTGAATCTGCATAAGTATCTGCTGGCCTCGGGCGAGCGGCGCGTCGCGGTCCATGCCGACGGCCAGGAATCGCATACCGTCTTCGAACTGAAGCAGGCGTGGCGCGACTACAGCATATTGCGCGCCGAGCTCAAAACCGGACGCACTCACCAGATCCGCGTCCATCTCGCGCATCTCGGCTTCCCGATCGCGGGGGACGACAAATATGGCGACTTCGAACTCAACAAGTCGCTCGCGCGGGGCGGCCTCAAGCGCATGTTTTTGCATGCTGCCAGCGTCGGGTTCAGGCATCCCGCCAGCGGGGCGAAGCTGGTGATCGAGGCGCCGCTGCCCGCCGACCTGCGGAACTTCATCGACAAGCTGGAGTGAACCGGGTGGGCAAACGCTTCGAGCTGGTGGTATTTGACTGGGACGGCACGCTGATGGATTCGACGGCCGTCATCGTCGCGTCATTGCAGGCGGCATGCGCCGACGTCGATCTGCCGGTGCCGTCCGACGAAAGCTCGCAACACATCATCGGACTCGGCCTGTACGACGCGATGGCGCACGTGTTGCCCGGCGTCAGCACCGACATTTATCCGCGCGTAGTTGAGCGCTATGGCCATCATTTCCGGCTGCGCGAGCCGCAAACGCCGCTGTTTGCCGGCGTGGAGGGCATGCTTGAAGAACTGCGTGGCGCCGGTCACCAGCTCGCGATCGCAACCGGTAAGAGCCGGCGCGGGCTTGAGCGGGCGCTCGCGAAGACCGGACTCGCGTCGATGTTCCACGCGACGCGTTGCGGCGAGGAATCGGCCAGCAAACCCGCGCCGGGGATGCTGCTCGACTTGATGGAAATGCTCGGCGCAGCCACCGACAAAACGGTGATGATAGGCGACACCACGCACGACCTGCAGATGGCGGCTAACGCCGGGGTGCAGAGCGTCGCGGTCACGTACGGCGCCCATCCGCGCGATCAATTGCTGGCCTTACAGCCGCTTGCGTGCATCGACAATTCAGAGGACCTGCGGCAATGGCTCAGACGCAACGCCTGATTTGTGCCAGCGCCGCGGTGGCGGAAGGCGGACGGGGCGTACGCTTCAGCATGCCGATCGGCGGCAAAGACGCGGCCGCGTTCGTGATTCGTTACGACGGTAAGGTCCACGCTTACTTCAACAGCTGCGCGCACATTCCCGTCGAACTCGACTGGATGGAGGGCGAGTTCTTCGATAAAGCTGGGTTATACTTGATATGCGCGACTCATGGCGCAACATACGAGCCAGACACCGGGCATTGCGTCATGGGCCCGTGTAAAGGCCAGCGCCTGATCCCGATACCCGTGGTAGAACATGGCGATGAAATTTTTGTGATGGAAGGCAGTGAATTAGATGGCTGATCTGGATCCGCGCAATGCCGGCGACGGCTGGGAGCGCAATGTGCTCGAGAAAGTCGCGCTCGCGGCGATCGCCGAGCAGCGCACGGCCCGCCGGTGGGGCATGGCGTTCAAAATGCTCGTCATGATTTACCTCTTTATCGTGTTGTTCCTCGGCATGGGCTGGCTCAAGAAAGCCGGCGACAAGTCGACAGGCAAGCACACGGCGATGGTCGAATTGCGCGGCGTTATCGCGTCGGACTCGCAGGCGAGTGCCGACAACGTGACCTCCGGTCTGCAGGCGGCATTCAAAGACAGCAACACGCAAGGGGTCGTGCTGCGCATCAACAGCCCGGGCGGCAGCCCCGTGCAGGCCGGCTATATCAACGATGAAATCAAGCGGCTGCGCGGGCTTTATCCGAACATTCCGCTTTACGCTGTAGTCGAGGATATTTGCGCGTCGGGCGGTTATTACGTGGCGGTCGCGGCCGACAAGATTTTCGTCGACAAGGCGAGCATCGTCGGCTCCATCGGCGTCGTCATGGACGGCTTCGGTTTCACCGGCACGATGGAAAAGCTCGGCGTCGAGCGGCGCGCGATCGCGGCCGGAGAAAACAAGAAATTTCTCGATCCGTTTTCGCCGGTCAATCCGGCGCATAAAGCTTTCGCGGAGAAGATGCTCGCCGAAATTCACGAGCAATTCATTGCGGTCGTGCGCCAGGGGCGCGGCAAGCGCCTGAAGGAAACGCCAGAACTTTTCAGCGGCTACGTGTGGGTCGGGCCAAAAAGCATAGAGCTCGGCCTCACTGACGCGCTGGGTAGTGTCGACTCGGTCGCGCGCGACGTGATCAAGGCCGAAGACGTCGTCGATTTCACGCCGCATGAAAATATCGCCGAGCGCGTTGCGCGCCGGTTCGGCGCCGCGATGGCCGAAGCGCTCGTCAAGGTTAGCGGCACGAGCGGCGCGCAGTTGCGTTAAGAGTGCCTGACACTATTTTTGGTGCATAGCATGGTCGAAAGCCCTTTGCGCAGAATGACTAAGCCGCAGGACTTTCTTCTCGCTCTGAGCCGAAATCGGGAAAGCGCATCGCGCGATTCAGCGTGTTAGGCACTTTATAAATCAGCGCGCGTAGAGCAAAAATACGCTCGGCCGGCGCCCGATTTGGAATTTCCCTGCCATCCATTCCGCGATGCTGGCGCTGCGCACCGATTCGCTTGCGAGCGTGAGATCGCTGGCGACACACAAACGGGTCGTCGGTGCGCATGCGTCCCCGAAGGCCTGCAGCAACTGATCGTTGCGATAAGGCGTCTCGATAAAAATCTGGGTCATGTCGTGGTCGCGCGATTCGCGTTCGCGCGCAACGAGCGCGCGCCGGCATGCGTCTTTGGGCACCGGCAAATAGCCGTGAAACGTAAAGCGCTGTCCGTTAAAACCCGCTGCCATGAGCGCGAGAAGTATCGCGGTCGGCCCGATATGCGGCACCACGCGAATGCGCAGGCGATGCGCGGCAGCGACGAGCAGCGCGCCCGGATCGGCGACGGCAGGAACGCCGGCCTCGGAGACTACGCCGGCACTGCGTCCCGCCAGCAGCGGCTGCAAAAGCTCGGCAGCGCGCTCGGCGCTCCCGTCCTTGTCGAAGCCTTCGATCTGCAGTTCGCGCAGTGGCCGCGGGTGGCCGATGCTTTTTAGAAATTGCCGCGCGCTTTTGGCGTTTTCGGCGAGGAAGTAGTCGAGCCCGCACGCTGCCTGCAGCGCGGATGGCGCCAGTGCCAGCCGGGCATCGGCATCGCCGAGCGTGACTGGAATCAGGTGCAAAGCGCCGGGCGCGATGCTCACGGCAGTTCCCAGCCTTCGTTGCGCAGCATGTCGCACAGTGCGATCAACGGCAGGCCGATCAACGCGTTCGGATCGTCGCCTTCCAGTTTTTTGACCAGCGTGATGCCGAGGGCTTCGATTCGCGCGCTGCCGGCGCAGTCGTAAGGCTCGTCGGCGCGCAAATAGCGCTCTATCTGTTCGTCGGTATATTCGCGCATGTGTACGGTCACCGGGATCAGCGCGGTCTGCTCGCGCGCGGTACGCGAATTAAGCAGGCACAGCCCGGTATGAAAACGCACTGCCCGGCCACGCATGCGTCTGAGTTGCGCCACCGCACGCTCGAAATTGCCTGGTTTGTGGAGGATAACGTCGCCTGCGACTGCGACCTGATCGCTACCGATAATCAGGGCGTCCGGCCACAAATGCGCGACGGCTTGCGCTTTTTGGCGCGCCAGACGTACCGCGAGCTCCGGGGGCGCTTCCCGGTCCAGAGGCGTTTCGTCGATGGCCGGCGCGGCAACTTCGAAAGGAATATTGAGGCGAGCCAGCAACTCGCGGCGATACCGTGAGGTCGAGGCGAGCACGAGTAGGGAAGGGGCAGGGCGGGGCATCAGTTACGCTTCCTAAGTCCCTGCGTTAAATGAATTTTCTGTTATTTTATTTTGACAGATCTGGACGAAAATACTATCATGCGCGGTTTATGTCTGCACGGGCCCTGATCGATAGTCTTGAATTTGCCCGCGCGGGCGAGCAATTGAAGGGCAGTGTGCCCGTAAGTGAGCTTTCCAGACTTGCGGATAGCCTGTTCGACGCAAATGGAACCTTGCAATTCGAATTGACGGGCGGGCAAGATGCGCGGCAAAGATTGCGCTTGCACCTGACGGTTGCCGGCAGCATTAATCTGTTGTGTCAGCGCTGCCTGGATAAATTGGTTTTTCCGGTGGGCGCGCAGACAAATTTGCTGGTGTTGAGGGACGGGGCGGGCGCCGATACCGGCGAGATCGACGATCTCGATGGCGTGCCGGCCGCGGCCCAGACCGACGTGTGGTCGCTGGTGGAAGACGAAGTGCTGCTGGCGATTCCGCTCGCGCCGCGGCATACGGAGGACGAATGCAGTCCGGCAGTCAAGGCGGCGGGAGATCCCGCCGCATCGCCGTTCGCGGCGCTGGCCAGGCTTACGCAGCAACGTACCAAGAATCGAACGTAAAGGAGTTTAAAAATGGCAGTCCAGCAGAACAAAAAGTCCCCGTCCAAGCGCGGCATGCACCGCTCGCACGATTTTCTGAAAACCCCGTCGCTGGCGGTTGAGCCGACCACTGGCGAAATGCACTTGCGCCACCACATCAGCCCGACCGGCTACTACCGCGGAAAAAAAGTCCTTAAAACCAAGGACGAGTAGGGTCGGCGAGGGTCGTGTCGATTCGCGTAGCCACGCGCGCCGCGCCATGTACGATACGCGCCAGCGAGGTCGTTAGATGGACGTGAGGGTCGCCGTCGACTGCATGGGGGGAGACCATGGCCCGCAAGTGACGGTGCCCGCGGCGCTCGACTTCCTGCGCCAGCACGATGACGTCAATATCGTGCTCGTGGGCCTCACGGACGACATCAACCTGGAGCTGCGCAAAGCGCGCAGCGATCTGGTTGCGCGCACCGCGGTTCAGCACGCGAGCGAGGCCGTGACCATGGACGAAGCGCCGGCCAGCGCCTTGCGCGGCAAGAAAGATTCGTCGATGCGCGTCGCCATCAATCTTGTCAAAGACGGCACCGCGCACGCATGCATCAGCGCCGGCAACACCGGCGCGCTGATGGCGATCTCGCGGTTCGTGCTCAAAACGCTGCCGGACATCGAGCGTCCTGCCATTTGCTCGGTGCTGCCGACGATGCAGGGCCGCACCTACATGCTTGATCTGGGCGCCAATGTCGATTGCACGGCCGAGCACCTGTTGCAGTTCGGCGTGATGGGCGCGTCGCTCGTCAGCGCGGTCGAAAACAAGGAAAGGCCGAGCGTTGGTCTGCTCAACATCGGCGAGGAGGAAATCAAGGGCAGCGAAGTGGTCAAGCACGCGGCCGAGTTGTTGCGCGCCAGCGGGCTCAATTTTTACGGCAACGTCGAAGGCGACGACATCTACAAAGGCACGACCGACGTCGTCGTGTGCGACGGCTTCGTCGGCAATGTCGCGCTCAAGGCGTCCGAAGGGATCGCGCGCATGCTGGGCACCTATCTGCGCGAAGAATTCAACCGCAACCTGCTGACCCGCGCTGCCAGTCTCGCGGCGCTGCCGGTGCTCAATGCGTTCAAGCGGCGTTTCGATCCGCGCAATTACAACGGCGCCACGTTGCTGGGCCTGCGCGGCATCGTGGTCAAAAGCCACGGTTCGGCCGACCGCATGTCGTTTCGCATTGCGATCGGGCGCGCCGTCGACGAAGCGCGCAGTGGCGTGCTCGCCAAAATCAGCGAGCGCATGACGGTGATCCAGGAAAACGCGGCATGAGGTATTCGCGCATCGTCGGTACCGGCAGCTATCTGCCGACCAACGTCGTAAGCAACGACGAACTCGCCCGCCGCGTCGACACCTCCGACGAATGGATACGCACTCGCACGGGCATCTGCCAGCGCCATCTCGCGGAACCGGGACAGATGTCGAGTGATCTTGCCTACTGGGCAGCGCTGCAGGCGATTGCCGCGGCGGGTATCAAGCCGGCCGACCTCGACCTGATCATCGTTGCGACATCGACGCCGGATTTTATTTTTCCCAGCACGGCGTGCGTCCTGCAGGCCAGGCTCGGCATCAAGCGCTGCCCGGCGTTCGATGTGCAAGCGGTGTGCGCGGGCTTCATTTATGCGCTCGACATCGCCGACAAATTCATCCGCAGCGGCATGTACAAGCGTGCGCTGGTCATAGGCGCTGAAGTGTTTTCGCGCATTCTCGACTGGAACGATCGCGGAACGTGCGTTTTGTTCGGCGACGGCGCCGGCGCGGTCGTGCTCGCCGCAGACGACAAACCCGGTGTACGCGCAAGCGTTTTACACGCCGATGGCTCGCATGCAGGGATACTGTCGACGCCGGGTCAAATTTTCGGCGGCAAAGTGACCGGCGACCCGTTTCTGCGCATGGATGGCCAGGCGGTATTCAAGCTCGCGGTGAAGGTGCTCGACGAAGTCGCGCGCGAAACCCTCGGGTTATGCGACATGCAGCCCGCCGATGTCGACTGGCTGATCCCGCATCAAGCCAACGTGCGAATTCTGGATGCGACCGCCAAAAAACTGGGCATCCCCGCTGAAAAAGTCATCGTGACCGTCGACCGGCATGCCAATACCTCGGCGGCATCGGTTCCGCTGGCGCTCGACGTCGCCGTGCGCGACGGCCGCATCAAGCCCGGAGACAATGTGTTGCTGGAAGGCGTGGGCGGCGGGTTCACTTGGGGCGCGGCCCTGGTTGAAATTTAGATTGCCTAACGCGTTTAAACACGCGCGTTTCATGGCGTAAGGCACTCTCAGGAGGTGAGATGAAACTCGCGTTGGTATTTCCCGGACAAGGATCGCAGTCGGTCGGCATGCTGAAAAGCTTCGCCGACAGCAGGCCCGTGCGCGACACGTTTGCCGAAGCCGCCGACGTGCTGCAACAGGATTTGTGGCAGCTTGCCGCCGACGGTCCCGCGGAGGATCTCAACTCGACCGTCAACACCCAGCCGCTGATGTTGACGGCGGGTTACGCGCTTTATCGCGCGTGGCGCGCTGCCGGCGGGGATGAGCCTGCAATGGTCGCGGGCCACAGCCTCGGCGAATACACCGCGCTCGTCGTTGCAGGCGTCTTGAGCCTGCACGAGGCGCTGCCGCTCGTGCGTTTGCGCGCGCAGGCCATGCAGGAGGCCGTACCGGCGGGAACCGGCGCCATGGCGGCGATACTCGGGCTCGACGATGACGCCGTGCGTGCCGCGTGCGCGGAAGCCGCGCAGGGTGAAATCGTCGAAGCGGTCAATTTCAATGCGCCGAGCCAGGTCGTGATCGCGGGGCACAAGGCGGCCGTGGAACGCGCGGCCGCGGTGGCCAAAGAGAAGGGTGCCAAGCGTGCAGTGATGCTGCCGGTCAGCGCGCCATTTCACGCTTCGCTGCTCAGGTCGGCGGCGCAACGCCTTGAACAGGCATTGGCCGGCGTCACTTTCCATGCGCCGCGGATCCCGCTCGTCAACAATGTCGACGTCGCGGTCGTCGCAGACCCGCAGCAAATAAAATCGGCGCTTGCGCGGCAGGCGTGCAGTCCGGTGCGCTGGGTCGAAGTGATACAGCACATGGCGCGCAGCGGCGTGACGCACGTCGGCGAGTGCGGGCCCGGTAAAGTTCTGGCCGGCATGACCAGGCGCATCGATAACAACCTGCAGGGTTTCGCGATCGCCGATGCGGATTCGCTCGCCCAAGCCGCGCAGACCTTTCGCGAGGCGGCCTAATGCTCAACGGACAAGTGGCGCTGGTCACCGGCGCATCGCGCGGCATAGGCCGCGCGATTGCGCTCGAGCTCGGCAGGCAGGGCGCGGTCGTCGCCGGCACCGCCACCAGCGAGGCAGGGGCGCAGGCGATCAGCGCTTATCTCGCAGCCGCCCAGTTCAAAGGCGCCGGGTTCGCGATGAACGTCAACGACGCAGCGCAAGTCGCGGCGACAATCGCCGACGTGCAAAAACAATGCGGCGATATCGCGGTCCTGGTCAACAACGCGGGCGTCACGCGTGACAACCTGCTGCTGCGCATGAAGGACGAGGATTGGGACGACATCATGTCCACCAACCTTAAGTCCGTGTTCCGGCTGTCCAAGCTCGTCATCCGTGCGATGATGAAGGCGCGTTACGGTCGCATCATCAACATCACCTCGGTCGTTGGTTTGATGGGCAATGCGGGCCAGACCAACTACGCGGCAGCCAAGGCGGGCATGCTGGGTTTCAGCAAATCGCTCGCGCGCGAAATCGGCAGCCGCAACATTACGGTCAATTGCGTCGCGCCCGGCTTTATCGATACGGATATGACGCGCGACCTCGACGCTGCACAGCGCGCCACGCTGATCGGCCAGATTCCTTTGGGCCGCCTCGGCGCCGCCGAGGATATCGCCGGCGCGGTCGCGTTTCTGGCGGGACCCGCGGCCGCCTATATCACCGGCGCGACGCTGCATGTCAACGGCGGCATGTTGATGGACTAGCGGACACCGCAATGCAGGCCGCCGTCCCTCACCCCCGCCCCTCTCCCGCCAGCAGGTGAGGGGAGTTATCAGATCGCTGCGCGATGGGAAGGTTGGGCGGCATGTTGATGGACTAGCGGACACCCCAATGCAGGCCGCCGTCCCTCACCCCCGCCCCTCTCTCGCCAGCGGGAGAGGGGCGTTATCAGATCGTTGCGCGATGGGAAGGTTGGGCGGAATGTTGGTGGATTAGGACGCGAAATGCGCGGGCAGGTGACGCGCCGCCGGATTTGGTAAAATACTTTCTGCATAAAAACGGATGACTCCTGAAGGGGAAATAGATGGAAAACATAGAACAGCGCGTTAAGAAGATCGTGGCCGAGCAACTGGGCGTCAACGAAGCCGATGTCAAAAACGAGTCGTCATTCGTCAACGATCTGGGCGCCGATTCGCTCGACACGGTGGAGCTCGTGATGGCGCTCGAAGAGGAGTTCGAATGCGAAATTCCGGATGAAGAGGCGGAGAAAATCACCACGGTCCAGCAAGCGACCGATTACGTCAAATCCCACGTCAAGTAATTACCACCAGCCTCACCAGACTCAAGCCGCGGGACCCCATTGGCAAGACGCAGAGTAGTTGTAACCGGGCTCGGCATCATTTCTCCGGTCGGGATCGGTATTCCCGAAGCGTGGGGAAATATCGTTGCGGGCAGGTCCGGCATCACGCGCATTTCGCGTTTTGATCCCGCCACCTTTCCGAGCCAGATCGCGGGCGAGGTCAAAGGTTTCGAAGTTGCCAAATGGCTGGCGCCCAAGGAAGCGCGCCGCTTCGATACGTTCATTCATTACGGGCTCGCCGCCGGTATCGACGCGATCAAGGATTCGGGCCTTGACCTCGAGCGAGAAAACCTCGAGCAAATCGGCGTCTGCATAGGGTCCGGAATCGGCGGCCTGCCGTTGATCGAAACCACGCACGACGCCATGCTCGCCGGCGGCGTCCGCAAGATTTCGCCGTTTTTCGTGCCGGGAACCATCATCAATATGATCTCGGGCCAACTCTCCATTATGTACGGCCTCAAAGGGCCGAACATCGCGGTCGTCACTGCGTGCACGACCGCCAACCACAGCATCGGAGAAGCCGGCCGCTTCATCGAATACGGCGACGCCGATGTGATGATTGCGGGCGGCGCGGAATCGACAGTGTCGCCGCTGGGCGTGGGCGGGTTTTGCGCGGCACGCGCGCTGTCGTCGCGCAATGATGCACCCGAGCTTGCCAGCCGGCCGTGGGACAAGGACCGCGACGGTTTCGTGCTCGGCGAAGGCGCCGGGGTGCTGGTGCTCGAGGAATACGAGCACGCTAAAAAGCGCGGTGCGCGCATCTATTGCGAGCTTGCCGGTTATGGCTTGAGCGCCGACGCGCACCATATCACCGCCCCGTGCGAAGACGGCGAAGGTGCGGCGCGCTGCATGGTCAATGCGCTGCGCAACGGCGCAGTGAATGTGGGTGACGTTGATTACATCAACGCGCACGGCACCTCGACGCCGCTGGGCGATATCGCCGAGACCATTGCGGTCAAACGCTGCTTCGGCGAGCACGCGAAAAAGCTTGCCGTGAGCTCGACCAAATCGATGACCGGCCATTTGCTGGGCGCCGCGGGCGGAATCGAAGCCGTGTTTACCGCGCTTGCGCTGCGCGATCAGATTGCGCCGCCGACGATCAATCTGTTCAATCAGGATCCGGAATGCGATCTCGATTACGTGCCGAACGAAGCGCGCAAAATGCCAATGAGGGTCGCCGTCTCGAATTCATTCGGTTTCGGCGGCACCAACGGCAGCCTGGTATTCCGCGCAGTCTGATTTTGTCGCTGCGCCGGCAGCGCGCGCCAACTGCCGTGCGCGCAATCGTATGACTCTCATCAATGGCATTGCCGCTGAATCGGTCAGCGTGCGCGACCGCGGCTTCGCCTATGGCGACGGCGTCTTTCGCACGTTCCCGCTGCGCGGCGGCAAGCCCGTGCTGTGGCACCGCCAGTACACCAAGCTCGCGCATGACTGCACTGCGCTGAACATCGAGTGTCCCGCGCGCGCGGCAATCGAGCGTGACCTGGTTTTGCTCGGCGGTGCCGATTGCGTCGTGAAAATAACCGTGACCCGCGGCGACAGCGGTCGCGGTTATGCGCCGCCGGGCGCCGCCGCGCCGACGCGCGTGGTCAGCGCCAACCCGCTGCCGCAATACCCGGCGGCCTGGGCACGAGGTATCGCAGTGCGCATTTGCCGCACCCGCCTCGCGGCGCAGCCGTTGCTGGCCGGCATCAAGCATCTCAACCGGCTCGAAAACGTGCTCGCGCGCGCCGAGTGGCGCGATCGGGACATCGCCGAGGGCCTCCTGTGCGATACCGCCGGCAACCTTATCGGCGGCACCATGAGCAATGTATTTATCGTCAGCAACGGCACGCTGACCACCCCTGATTTAAGCGCTTGCGGCATCGCCGGCGTAATGCGCGACCTCGTGATGGATCTCGCGCAGAGCCATGCCATAGCGGTGCGGGTTGCGGCCATGAATCTCGACGCACTGCTTACCGCCGATGAGGTCTTCGTCGTCAACAGCGTGATCGGCCTGTGGCCGGTTATCGCGCTCGATCGAAAAATCTGGAATGGGGGCGCTGTCAGCCTGCAAATGCAGCAATGGATTGCCGATGCTCAAAGCACTTAAACGTTTTTTCAAGCGCGTGTTTCTGCTCGGCGCTGCGGTGGCAGCGGCATTCGCCATCTGGCTTGCCGGTTACGGCTGGCTGGACATGCAATACGCAACGCCGCTGCAATTCAGCCTGAAACAGGGCAGCAGCCTGCGCAGCGCGGCGCGCCAGATGCATGAAGCGGGCGTGTTGAAAACGCCGGGACAGTTCGAATTACTGGCGCGACTGAGCGGACATGCAACGCACGTGCAGGCCGGCAACTACGAAGTTCGCGGCGCCGTGACCGCGTTCCAGCTCTTGCAGATGATTACGTCAGGCGTGCGCGGGCAGGATCAGATCACGCTCGTCGAAGGCTGGACTTTAAGCCAGGTGCGCGCGGCCCTCGACGCGCATCCGGCCTTGAAGCACGAGACGAAAGGCCTCGCGGAAACGGCATTGAGCGCGCGCCTTGGCATCGCCCAACCGTCACTGGAAGGGTGGTTTCTGCCCGACACTTATTTCTTTCCGAACGGCGCGGGCGACGTCGCGCTGCTCCAGCGCGCCCACCGCGCGATGCAAGCGCAGCTGACGACTGCGTGGGCGGCGCGCGCCAGCGGGCTGCCCCTGACAAGTCCCTATGAAGCGTTAATTCTGGCGTCTATCATCGAGAAGGAAACTGGCAAGCCGGCCGAGCGCCCGCTCATTGCCGCGGTGTTCGTCAACAGGCTCAAGCTCGGTATGAGGCTGCAGACCGATCCGAGCGTCATTTACGGGCTCGGCGAGCAATTCGACGGCAACCTGCGCAAACGCGATCTGCTCGCCGACGGACCGTACAACAGCTACACGCGAACAGGCCTGCCGCCGACGCCGATTGCGCTGCCGGGAGTCGCGTCGCTCGCGGCGGCGCTCAATCCGGCCGCCGGTAACGCGCTGTATTTTGTCGCACGCGGCGACGGCTCCTCGCAGTTCTCGAATAATCTGGCCGAGCACGAGCGCGCCGTGACAAAATACCAGCGACGCGGCACGCGCTGAAATCATGCACGGAAAATTCATCACTCTCGAAGGTATCGACGGCGCGGGCAAAAGCACGCACTTGACGTGGCTGGCCGGTTTCTTCCAGGACCGTGGGGTCAAGGCCATAGTCACGCGCGAACCCGGCGGCACCGCGCTCGGCGAAAAGTTGCGCGCGCTGTTGCTCGACAAAAACGAGGCGATGCATCTGGAGACCGAGGCGCTGCTGATGTTTGCCGCGCGGCGTGAGCATCTGGACAAGGTGATAACCCCCGCGCTGGCGAGGGGCGACTGGGTGCTGTGCGATCGCTTTACCGATGCGACGTTCGCCTATCAGGGCAGCGGCCGCGGCGTCCCCTGGGAACGGCTGCGCCTACTTGAGCAATGGGTGCAGGGGCCTATGCAGCCCGATTTGACGCTGTTATTCGATGTGGCGCCGGAAATAGGCCGCCAGCGCGCCGGCAGCATCAAGCCGCCCGACCGGTTCGAGCAGGAAAAGGACGAGTTCTTTCAGCGCGTGCGCGATGGCTATTTGCGCCGCGCGCGTGAAGACTCCGGGCGAATGCGGGTGATTGATGCCGCCGCGCCGGTCGAGCAGATTCAACGAAATTTGCGTGAGCTCGTCGAGCTTTTATGCCGCTAACCGTCTATCCCTGGCATCACACGCAATGGCAGGAGATCCTCGCGCGCCGCGCCGCGCTGCCCCACGCATTGCTGTTTCGCGGCAGGGAAGGGACCGGCAAGCATGATTTCGTGCGCAAGCTCGCGCAGTCGCTCGCGTGCTCGTCGCCGATTGCGAATGCCGCGTGCGGCGAATGTCAGAGTTGCCGCTGGTTTGCGGCCAGCGCGCACCCGGACTATCGCGAACTGATCCCGGAAGCGCTGCGGCCCGACGCAGCGGAGCAAACGGCCGCCGGCGAGCGCAAGCCCAGCCAGCAGATATCCGTCGATGAAATCCGCGAGCTGCATGATTTTATCCATCTGACCGCGCATCAGACCGGCGGCAAGACGATCGTCGTTTACCCGGCGGAGACGCTGAACGTCAATGCCGCGAATGCCTTACTGAAAAGTCTCGAAGAGCCGCCGCCGAATACGCGGTTCATGCTGATCGCGCACCGGCCCAGTTATCTGCCGGCAACCATCATCAGCCGCTGCCAGCAAATTGCGCTGCCGACGCCGCCGGTCGCCATGGCCGAACAATGGTTGCGCGAGCAGGGCGTCGCCGAGCCGGCATTGAGCCTCGCGCAGACGGGCAATGCGCCGCTCGCAGCACTCGGACTCGACGATGGCGCGTTCTGGCAGCAGCGCAAATCGTTGCTCGGCGGGCTTACGGCACCGGCAGTCGACGCGTTCACTTTGGCTGAGCAGGTGCGCGACTTTCCGATTCCGCGGCTCCTGGGTTGGCTGCAGCGTTGGAGCTACGATATGTTGAGCGCCAAATCCGCCGGGCGCGTACGCTACAACCCCGATTACGCCACGGCATTGTTGCAGGTTGCCGGCCGCCTGCGCGCCATCGACATCGCACGCTTTCATCGCGTCCTCGTGCGGCAGCAGCGCAGCGTGCACCATCCGCTGAATGCGCGCCTGTATATCGAGCAATTGCTCTTCTCATACACGGCGCTCCTGCGTGGCGAAGACCTGACGGCCAGTTATGCTCGTTGATTCGCACTGTCATCTCGATTTCCCGGAAATCGCCGGCCAGCTCGATGACGTGTTCAAGCTGATGCGGGAAAACCAGGTTGAGCGCGCGCTTTGCGTGTCGGTGACGCTCGAAGACTTTCCGCGCGTGCGCTCGCTCGCCGAGACCTACGCGCATATTCACGGGTCGGTCGGCATTCATCCCGATTATGAGAAAGTCGATGCGGTATCCGTCGCGGAACTTATCGCGCTTGCCGACAATCCCAGAATAGTCGCCATCGGTGAAACCGGCCTCGACTATTACCGGCTCACCGGCGATCTCGAATGGCAGCGCGAACGCTTTCGCACCCATATCCGCGCGGCGCGCGAGTGCGGAAAACCGCTGATCATCCATACGCGCGCAGCCGCGGAAGATACTTTGCGCATCATGCGCGAGGAGGGCGCCGACAAGGCGGGCGGGGTGATGCACTGCTTTACCGAATCCATGGACGTGGCGAAGGCTGCGATGGACCTGGGCTTTTACATCTCGTTTTCGGGGATAGTCACTTTCAAGAACGCGAAAGACATCAAAGCGGTGGCGACCGGCGTGCCCATGGAAAGCATGCTGGTTGAAACCGATTCGCCGTATTTGGCGCCGGTGCCGTATCGGGGCCGCACGAACCAGCCCGGATACGTGAAGCATGTAGCCGAAGAGATTGCCCGGCTTAAAGGCGTCGCCTTTGAGCAGGTTTGCGAGATAACGACACACAACTTTCTTCGTTTATTCAATGGAATAAAAACGGACCCTCATGTTAACTAACAAGTGTATTCTCACTGCCCTATTGCTGCTTGCCAGCCAGTTCGTGGCTGCCGCCGGGACCTTCGATGAAATGCTCGATGCGGTCAAGAGCGACAAAACCGAGGTGGTCGGCGCCCTGCTTAAGCGCGGTTTCGATCCCAATTCGAGCGACCGCGAAGGTAACACTCTGCTGATGATGGCGGCCAAGGAAGGTAGCAACGGCGTCGTCAAGCAGTTGCTCGCAGCCCAGGCTAAGATTAACGCGCGCAACGAATTTGGGGAAACGGCGCTAATGCTGGCTGCGATCCAGGGTCGCGTTGACGTTTCGCGTAGCCTGCTGGACCGCGGAGCCGAGGTCAATCGCGAAGGCTGGACGCCTCTCATGTACGCCGCCGTAATGGGCCATGTCAACGTAGCGCGCCTGCTGATTTCGTATGGCGCGCAGACGAACGCTGTGGCCGAAAACGGTATTACGCCACTGATGCTGGCTGCCCGCGAAGGGCATGCCGCGATGGCGAGCCTGCTGCTGACAAACGGCGCCGATGCGAACGCGAAGTCCGACGCAGGTGCGACTGCAGCGACGATCGCCCGCGACAAGAATCACGCGTCGATTGTCGAGTTGCTGGCGAAGGCATCAAAGTAATGCAGGGGCACGGTGTAGGGAATCGCCTGAGCGTAATAAGTTACTTCGTATAATGTATTGAGGCTTACATTAAGTCGTGGGCCGCCCCCCCTGAATATTAGGGAGATTCGGAATTACGAAGTAGCCCATTTCCTTAACATAAGGAGGTGGGGAAATGGTACAGATAAGGAGTTGAACTAAACCGCTTACGCGGTGGTGGTCTGCACCTCGCCGTCCGGTGAGGTGATGCAAGTCGAAGTGTTTACGTGATGGGAAGCGCGCGGCGCGCTGCTGTGTCAGCGTGATGGGGCGGGGCTATTCCCGCATCAATCACGAGGAGACACT
>JBKJMN010000169.1:0-4320 GCA_046596405.1 Burkholderiales bacterium | reverse complement strand
GGAGCCGTGTCGCCGGTGCGCAGACCCACGCGCCACGCCAGCCCCAGCGCGCCGAGCGGCGCCGCGAGCGCGCTCAATGTGTCGGCCGCCAATGCCCGCATCGGCGTGATCCATAGCACGCGCAAGCCTGCGCGCGTCGAATTCGCTTCGATCGCCGCCATGACAGGGCCGAGCCAGGCGGCGAGTGTCTTGCCGGTGCCGGTCGATGCATGGAGCAGCCCGCTTTCGCCCGCACGGTAGCGCGCCCACGCCTCGCGCTGGAATGGCAGCGGCTCCAGGCCGCGATCGCGAAACCACGCATCCACCCTCGACTGCGCGTCGCCGCGCAGGCCCGCCGTCGCAATTGTCTCGAGCGTCGTCGCTGGCGTAGGTGGTTTCGGCGCCGGCGAGCCCTGAATCTGCTTGCGCAGATTCCGCTCCGCAGAGCGTATCAACGCAGAGTGGTTCACGCAGCGAGCGCGCGCACGGTGTCGAGACGGTCGGCCTCGGCGGCCGTCTTGTCCGGGCGCAACCGGACGATGCGCGGAAAACGCACTGCGATGCCGCACTTGTGGCGCGTTGAGCGCTGGATGCCTTCGAACGCGAGCTCGCACACAATCTCCGGGGAGACAGATCGCACCGGCCCGAACTTTTCCAGCGTGTGCTCGCGGATATAGAGATCGACCTTGCGGATCTCCGCGTCGGTCAGCCCCGAATACGCTTTGGCAAAAGGAACCAGCGCGGCGCCGTCCCACACGCCGAACGTGTAGTCAGTGTAGAGGCTGGCGCGGCGGCCGTGGCCGCGCTGCGCATAGAGCAGCACGGCGTCCACGGTGTAAGGCTCGACTTTCCATTTCCACCACGAACCGCGCACGCGCCCGACACCGTAGGCAGAATCGCGGCGCTTCAACATCATGCCTTCGACGCCGAGCTCGCGGCTCGAGGCTCGCATTCGCGCCGCTTCATCCCACGTGCGCGCCTCGATGCGCGGTGACAGGCGAATCGGCGAACCCTCCGGCAGCGCGGCAAGCAGCGCTTCGAGCCGCTCACGTCTTGCAGCGAGCGGCTGAGTTCGCAAGTCGACGCCATTCTCTTCCAGCAGATCGTAGGCAATCAGCGCCGCCGGCGAGCGCGCGAGCAACGCTTTCGCCGGCGCCTTGCGGCCCAGGCGCTGCTGGAGCGCGTTAAACGGCGCCACTTTCCCGTCCTGCCAGACGACGATTTCGCCGTCGATGACCGTGCCAGCAGGCAGCGCTGCGCCCGCCGCAACCAGCTCGGGGAAGGAATCATTGATGAGGTCGTCGCCGCGCGACCACAGATAGACACCCGCGCCGCGGCGTATGAGCTCGCCGCGCATGCCGTCGTACTTCCATTCCCGCTGCCATTCGGCGATATCGCCGAGCGTCACCGCCGGATCGGACTCGAGCGCGTGGGCCAGAAACAACGGATAGGGCCGGCTTTCTGCGCCCTGCTCGCCGAGCGGTGATATGAGCGCAAGATAATTTGCGGGCGAGGGCCGCCATGCACCGGACAAACGGTGCGCGATTACCTCCTGCTCGATGCCCGAGACATTCGCGAGCGCGCGCGTCACGCTGCGCTGCGAGACGCCGATACGAAATTCACCGGTGATGAGCTTGTTCCAGACCAGGCGCTCGTAGCCGTCAAGCTCGCGCCACGCTTTCGCGAGCGCGTGCACCCGATCCTCATCGCTAGCGCCCGCGAGCGGCAGCAACCGCTCCTCGATCCAGGTGACGAGCGCGAGATCGTCAGGCTGCGTCGCCAACGGCAACACGTGCGCAACCGTTTCAGCGAGATCGCCGACGGCCTCGTAGCATTCGTCCATGAGCCATATCGGCAGGCCCGCCAGCTCTGCCGCGAGCGCATAGAGCTTGCGCGACGGCACCACTTGCCGCGGTTTGTTGCCGCTCAGGAAATATACCGCCCACGCAGCATCGGCCGCCGCGGCGTCCCTGAAATAGCGCTCGAGCGCCGCGATTTTGCCCAACGTTGAATTGGTGCCGTCGAGCTCGCGGTAAAGTTGGGCGAAGCGCTTCATTGCACCGTGGCGGGAACGTTTGCGTTTGCGTTTGCGTCTGCGTCTAATGCGGCCGCAGCGGCGCTGCCCGTACCTGTACTATCCGAATCCGCGCTATTCGCTTCTGCGCTACTTGTTTCGTCTGCGCTACCCGCTTCTTCCCCGCTCGCTTCGCCGGTGAACGCAGTGCGCAGCGTCCCGGCATCGATGCCGCGTTCATTGAGCCAGCGCACGAGCGGTTCGCTGTAGCCGTGCGTGACCAACACGCGCCGCGCTCCCGTAGCATCGATGGCAGAGATCAGGCCCGGCCAGTCGGCGTGGTCGGACAGCGTGATGCCGCGATCGACCGCGCGTCTGCGCCGCACGCCGCGAATCTGCATCCAGCCGGAAGCGAACGCGTCCGCGTACTCGCCGAAACGCCGCAGCCATGTCGTGGATTGCGCGGAAGGCGGCGCGACAATAAGCGCACCGCGAAAGTCGTGACCGCGCTCCAGTTCGGATACGCGCTGCGTCGCCGGGAGCGCGACACCACTGGCGCGATACGCTGCGTTCAGCCCCTCGACTGCCCCATGGGTATAGATCGGCCCGATCGAAGCGTCGACTCCCATCATCACGCGCTGCGCTTTACCCAACGAATAGGCATAGACGACGGTGGCACGGCCGGCGTCGCGATTGACGCGCCACCAGTCGCTCACTTCATCGATGACTTGACGCGGATCGCGCCAGCGGTAGATTGGCAGGCCGAACGTCGATTCGGTGATGAAAACGTCGCAGCGCACGGGCTCGAACGGCGAGCACGTCGGATCCGGCTGCGTCTTGTAATCACCGGAAACGACCCACGTCTCGCCGCCGTGTTCAAGCCGTATTTGCGCCGACCCGAGTATGTGCCCCGCCGGATGCAGCGAAACCCGCACGCCATTGATCGACGCGGTCTCGCCATACGCAAGCGTCTGGATGGTGGCCGCCGCGCCAAGGCGCCATCGCGACACGTGCTCGCCCTCCGCCGAGACGAGATAGTTGCGATGGCCCGCGGATGCATGATCGCTGTGGGCGTGGGTGACAATCGCGCGGTCTACGGGCCGCCACGGATCGATATAAAAATCACCGGCGGCGCAATACAGCCCGGCCGGCTCCAAGCGAACGAGATCCAAGTCTGTTCTTTTCGCGAAAAGGGGAAATACTGCATTGATCTATTTTCTGCCTCTTATAGGCAGCAACCGCGTATAAAAGTTCAGTTGGTTTCACTTCGCAGAAACCCGACAGCCAAAGTGAGGGCAGCAAACCAAAATATAAGGACGTGCGGATGGTTCGAACGTCATCAAGGCGATTTGGTGGATAGGCGAACACGGGACTGCGCACGAGCGCAGGTTCATTTCCCATATTCGCTCGTTTTATTGTGGAACCAACGCCGTCGAATGCATCGCTCAGGAGATTTTCATTCCGACAGCACGCGCCTGGCGCTCTTCCCAACGCCTGCGCTCTTCGTCGTAAGCGATGCCGCGAATGCCGCCGCGCACCGTGCCCGGCTCGATGCTGCGATAGAGATCCCGCCAACTCTCCGGCAACCGCGCGCTGTCGGGCGGTGCGAGCCACAAGCGGAACATCAACCGTTTGTGCGCCGGCTCGTCGTGGTCGACGAACTCCGTGCGCGAATGCAGCGTGACTTGGCTGTTGATGATCTGCAGGTCGCCCGGCTCGAGCCACGTCGAGTACGCCAGGTCCGCGCGCCGCACGACTTCGTCGAAGCGCTCAAGCGCCGCGCGATGTTCGGCCGCGAGCTTGGGAGCGCCTGGAATCTCCTGCGCGGAAGTCATACGGTTCCAGTTCCAACGCCCGCACAGCCTGCCGTCGGCGATATCGAACACCGGCATCACGACGAACGGACTTTCGTCGGGCGCCTGCTCGCCCTGGCGGCCGAACGCGAGCGGCTCTTGCAGCCATGGTGCGAGCTGAGGAAACTCCTCATGCATCACGCGATAGCCCGCGAGTGAGCTAGCGACTATCGACATGCCCCCCGACGCCGCGCGGTTGTAGCAACTCAGGAACACAATGTCGGACGTATCGGTGTGGTAATCGAGCTCGGCATTCGACGAGTAGCCACGGCCGGTGCCGGTGCGATAGTTCGCGCCGGCATCGCGCACGCCGGAAATGTAATGCGTCTCCCTGCCCTGCGGCCGGGCGACGCCGGTGTGGAGACCGAGCGCCCATGTCATCAGCTCGAACTCCTGCTCGCTCACGCCTTCGCGCGGCAGCCCGCGCACGAGGGCGATGCCGCGCCCGTGCTTGACCTGCGCCAGCGCACGCTC